>CASFYI010000068.1 GCA_949298875.1 uncultured Methanomassiliicoccales archaeon
AGGAGGATCCTGACGCGGGTGCTGTCGCCGAAAATGCTGAAGAAGTCTGCCAGCCCCTCGACCATCTCGGGGCTGGGCATGGAGGATCTGGCTCTGGTGACGCGGTCCCCGTGTATCTCGGGGACGTCGCAGACGTCCTCGCTCGCCGGAACCCCTCCTGGTCTTGATCAGGATGCCGACGAGGACTATGACGACGAGGACGGCCACCACCGCGGCGACGATCCCGAGGATCTCGATCTGATCCGGGAAGGCGGCGATGACGAAAGACATCGCGATGAGGACGAACGCCAGGGCGACTGCTGCATACACCAGCGGGCCTTTGATCATGACCCGTGAACCGGCCTACAAATTAAAAATAAGATGCACGGCACTGGCTCGGCCATGAGCGATCCTGAGGAGCTTTGCGCACGCGCCGCGGAGATGGCCGGGGAGGACCCCGAATCCGCATACGGGATGTTCCAGGAGGCCGCCTCCGCGGGGCATCCGAACGGGATCTTCGGCATGGCCGAGATGAAGATGTCCGGCAGGGGCACGGAGAGGGATCCCGAGGGCGCCGAGAGGCTCTACGAGGTAGCGGCGGACGCGGGACACCCGCCGTCGATGTACAGGCTGGGTATGCTCTGGGCCGGCGCCATGGAGCATCCGGAGGACCCTTCGCGCGCCGCGGACTGGTTCCGGAGGGCCGCGGAGGCGGGGTTCCCTCCCGCGTATCCGGAGATCGCCGGGATCCTCCTGTACGGATACGGGACGGATGCCGACCCGGCGGGGGCGCTCGGCTGGTACCGCAGGGCGGCGGATGCCGGGGACCCCCTCTCGATGTTCAAGGCCGGGTACATGCTGTCCGAGGGGATAGGGTGCGAGAGGGACGACGCCGAGGCTATCCGCATGTTCAGGATGTCCGCGGCTTCCGGAGTGCCGGAGGCCATGCTGAAGATGTCCGAGCTGTGCTCGTCCGGGAAGGCGGACGGCGGGAAGGCCGCCGCGTACAACTGGTGCAGGTCGGCGGCGGACGCCGGCTTCGTGCCGGCCAGGATGAGGTTGGCCACCATGCTCTACCAGGGCGAGGGCGTCGCCAGGGACCTGCCGGCGGCGTTCGGGATGTACCAGTCGCTCATGGACGAGGATCCGGACGCCATGTTCATGGTCGGCAGGATGGTGTTCGAGGGGCTGGGTACGGAGAAGGATGAGGTAAGGGGTTTCGAACTCCTGTCGAGGGCGGCCGCGGCGGGCAGCCAGATCGCCCTGCAGCTCGTGCAGGACATCCGTCGCCGTCAGAACTCGCAGCTCATCCGCATCGACGGGACCTGAGGACTTCACTCCATCGGGACGAATTCCTCTTTGGGCTCTCCGCAGACGGGGCAGCACCAGTCGTCGGGGAGGTCGGCGAACTTGACGCCCTCCTTCTCCTCGTCGTAGATGTACCCGCACAGGGGGCAACGGTATTTCATGTCGTCAGCATCCTGGGTCTTTATAATAAAACATGCGGTCGGAAGCTTCGTTCGGTACATCGGTTACCCTTGTCGGGCCCTTCCGTGTCGACCGTGACGAGAGAGGGTCCGTGGCAGGATCCGCATCCGCAGCCGGAGCAACCAGTGCAGCCGCAGCAGTTCTCGCCCCTGCGCCTCTTCCTGATCAGATAGACTATGTCGGCTATGACGATCAGTGCGATCAGACCGCCTACCACGAAGTTCATGTCCATAGTTCCGACCTCCTGATTGATGGGGATGATGGCCCGGCCTCGGCCGGGCCGTTTGATGGGGGCTCTCGCCCCCGAAGGTCCTCAGTCCTTGCCTCTGCAGCAGTCGCAGGTCTCCCCGTCGTCCTTGCCGGCGGCCCTCCTGCAGTCGCAGTCGATGCCGCAGCTGCATCTGCCCTTCCTCCTCTGCCATATCAGGTATGCCAGGGATGCCGCGACGATCGCGATGACGATCGCTCCGACGACGAGGTTCCCGTTCATGCCTTCACCTCGTCCTCCGCGTCGTACTCGTCCTTTCCGGAGAGCTGGCGGAACGGGTCCTTGGCCCACAGGATGTAGACGAACGCGGCGATCACGACGATGGCGGCGACGGTGCTTCCGATCGGCATGCCGTTGTCCACGGCCACGCCGTCGATCACGACGGTGTTCCACCCTCCGACGCATCCGAGGATGCCGTAGAGGACGAGTCCGACGCAGTACGCCAGGATGCACTGGTAGGCGACGGCGATGCCGGTGTCCTTCCAGGATCCGAGCTCCCTGTGCATGGCACCGATGGCGGCGAAGCACGGGGCGCATATCAGGTTGAAGGCGAGGAACGACCAGCCGGAGGCGGTGGACAGCATGGATCCGAGGACGGCCTCGAGACCCTCGCCGTTCTCGCCGGCCTCGACGCCGAACAGGGTGCCGAAGGTTCCGACGATGTTCTCCTTGGCGATGAGTCCGGTGATGGAACCCACGGTGAGCTCCCAGTTGTCGCCCCAGCCGAGCGGCATGAAGACGTACATGAGCACCTCTCCGATGGACGCCAGGATGGAGTCCCCGGTCTCTCCTCCGTTGAACTCGAGTCCCCAGGTGAAGTTGGAGAGGAACCAGATCAGGATGCATGCGAGCAGGATGATGGTGCCGGCCTTCTTCACGAACGCCCAGCCCCTGTCGAGGGTCCCCTTGACGATGTTGGAGGCGGACGGGATGTGGTACGGGGGCAGCTCCATGATGAACGGGGTCGCGGCTCCGGAGAGGCTCCTGAACTTCTTGAGGATGATTCCGGAGATGAGGATGCAGATTATTCCCATGACGTAGCATCCGACGGCGACGAGTCCGTTGCCGCCGAAGACGGCGGAGGTCAGCATGGCGATGACGGGCAGCTTGGCTCCGCAGGGGATGAAGGTGGTGGTCATCGCGGTGATCCTGCGGTCCCTCTCGCTCTCGATGGTGCGGGAGGCCATGATCCCGGGGACACCGCATCCGGTTCCCACGAGGACGGGGATGAGGGACTTGCCGGAGAGCCCGAAGTGCCTGAACACGCGGTCCATGACGAAGGCGATCCTCGACATGTATCCGATGTCCTCGAGTATGCACAGGGCGAGGAAGAGGATGAGCATCTGGGGCAGGAATCCGATGACGGCTCCCACCCCTCCGATTATACCGTCGACGAGCAGGCCGGTCATGGCGTCGCTGACGCCGTTGTCGGCGCACCAGTCGGCCACGGTGGACTGGACGGGATCCTCGATGAACCCGTTGAGCCAGTCCGTGCACCACGTTCCGATTCCGACGACCTCGAAGTCGCCCCAGGCGAATCCGATGATGCCGAGGAACACGACGGCGAGCACCCCGAGGAAGATCGGGATGCCCCAGATCCTGCTGGTGACGACCCTGTCGATCCTGTCCGAGAGGGTGCCCCTCTCGTCGCGGGGGGCTCTTTTGACGCAGTCCCCGACGATGTCGGAGATGCGGTTGTAGCGGGCGTCGGCGACGATCGAGTCGATCTCGTCGTCCCTCTTCCTCTCGACCTCGGAGACCGAGGCGGAGATGGATTCCTTCTCGGATGCGAACTCGGAGCAGATCTGATGGTCGTTCTCGACCAGCTTGACGGCGTAGAAGCGGGAGTGGTCCGCAGGGACCTTGGATCCGAGGGCGTCCTTGGCCTCGGCGATGAGGCCCTCCATGTCCCCGTCGAAGAGGACGGGCTCCGGGACCTCTCTGGAGCCGCCGGCCTTCTCTATCCTGCCGATCAGGTCCTGGACGCCCTGGTTCTTGATGGCCGATATCGGCACGACGGGGCATCCCAGCTCCTTGGACAGCTTCTCGACGTCGACCCTGTCCCCGAGCTTCTCCACCTGGTCCATCATGTTCAGGGCGACGACCGTGGGGATTCCCAGGTCGAGGATCTGAAGCGTGAGGAAGAGGTTCCTCTCGAGGTTGGTCGCATCCACGATGTTGATGACTGCGTCCGGGGTCTCCCTGAGAAGGAAGTTCCTGGACACCAGCTCCTCCGGGGAGTACGGCGACAGCGAGTAGATCCCGGGCAGGTCGACGACCTCGATGTCGTGGCCGCGGACCTTCCCGGTCTTCTTGTCGATGGTTACCCCCGGCCAGTTCCCCACGCGCTGGTTCGCACCCGTCAGCTTGTTGAAGAGGGTGGTCTTCCCGCTGTTTGGATTTCCGGCCAATGCAATTGTAAGACTCATTGTTCTCACTCCAGAACGGCCCGCGCATGGGGGGACGGGGCCAGAGGATCGTCAGGCGATCTCGATGCTCTCCGCGTCGCTCTTCCTGAGGCTCAGCTCGTAGCCGCGCACGGTGATCTCGACGGGATCCCCGAGCGGGGCGACCTTGCGCACATAGATCTGGCATCCCTTGGTGATGCCCATGTCCATGATGTGCCTCTTGAGAGCGCCCTCGCCGTGCAGCTTCACCACGGTGACGGTGGAGCCGACATCGGCGTCTCTCAGTGTCTTCATGCTATCATCTCGCGGGGCAGAACAGAATCCTGTTGGCCATGTGGCGGTCGATGGCGATCTTCGAGTCCTTGACCTCGAGGATGATGTTGCCTCCGGCCTGGCTCACGGCCCTGACTTCCGTGCCCGGTGTGAACCCGAGCTCGTTCAGGAACCTCCTCACGTCCTCCTTTCCGGAGATGCTGACGACGGTCCCGACCTCCCCGACCCTCATCATGGAAATCGGGACACCAGGGACGCCCATGGAGCACCCGAGCTTCTGTTCGCTGCATGGCGCTGCAGTGGCGGTCACACAAGGTGATGCTGGATTCATGTTCGTTCGGATATCATAAATGTATTTAATAGTTAGTGATTCCTAAAAAATTGAATGGATTGATTAAAATTATATAGGGTATGATTAAACAAATTTCGCTTATTTTAAAAGACAACGAGGCAGCCGTCGGACGCTGGCCGATCCCGGGGAACGGCATGCATCCAGCGGCCTCCCCGGGCGTCCCGGATTTTTAACGGGCGTCAACCTTTAAGTGGGCGAACTGGTAACATCTGCTCATGGATGACATCGAGATCGCCCAGAATGCGAAAGCCAAGCCGATCAAGGAGGTCGCAGCGACCATAGGACTCACCGAGGATGACATCGAGCCCTACGGCAAGTACATCGCGAAGATCCCCTACGACAGGCTCGCCAAGATGGGCGACAAGAAGGGTAAGCTCGTGATGGTCTCCGCCATCACCCCCACGCCCGCCGGCGAGGGGAAGACCGTCACCACCATCGGACTCATCCAGGGTCTCGGCAAACTCGGGAAGAAGGTCGTCGGAGCCCTCAGGGAGCCCTCCATCGGACCCACCTTCGGAATCAAGGGAGGCGCCACCGGAGGCGGCTACTCCCAGGTCTACCCCATGTGGGACATCGATCTCCACTTCACCGGTGACATCCACGCGGTCACCGCCGCCCACAACCTCCTGTCCGCCATCGTGGACAACGAGCTCGTGAGGGACAACGTCCACAACATCGACCCCACCCGCGTCGTCCTCAAGAAGGCCATGGACATCAACGCCCGCGAGCTGAGGAACATCGTCACCGGGCTCGGAAGGGACAGGATCCTCGGAGGCGTGCCCCACGAGGCCGGATTCCTCATAACATCCGCCTCCGAGATCTCCGCCATCCTCGCCCTCTCCAACGACAGGGCCGACCTCCGCAGGAGGCTCGAGAGGATGGTCGTCGCCTACACCTACGACAACAAGCCCGTCACCGTGAAGGATCTCGGATGCGTCGGAGCCATGATGGTCCTCCTCAAGGACGCCATCAACCCCAACCTCGTCCAGACCCTCGAGGGGCAGCCCGTGTTCGTCCACGGCTTCCCGTTCGCCAACATCGCCCACGGAACCAACAGCGTCATCGCCACCAAGGCCGCGCTCTCCCTCGGGGACTACGTCATCACCGAGGCCGGTTTCGCCTCCGACCTCGGAGGGGAGAAGTTCATGGACATCGTCTGCAGGGAGTCCGGAATGAGGCCCGACTGCGTCGTCCTCGTCGCATCCATCCGCGCACTCATGACCCACGGAGGCGCCAAGCTCGAGGACGAGTCTACCCTGACCGACGACGCCCTGAGGTACGGACTCTGCAACCTGGACAAGCACATCGAGAACATGTCCTCCTACGGGGTTCCCGTCGTCGTGGCCGTCAACAGGTTCCAGCACGACACCCCCGAGCAGATGAACATCATCATGGACCACTGCAGGGAGATCGGCGTCAGGTGCGCGTTCTCCGAGGCCTTCTCCAAGGGAGGAGAGGGAGCCGTCGAGCTGGCCAACACCGTCCTCGACGTCCTCGACACCGTGAAGCCCGATTTCCACTTCCTGTACCAGACCGACTCCCCGATCAAGGACAAGATCGAGGCCGTCGCCACCAACATCTACGGCGCCGGATCCGTGGTCTACTCCAAGGAGGCCGACAAGGCCATCGCCCAGATGGAGGCCGACGGATACGGCAACCTCCCTGTGTGCATCGCCAAGACCCAGGCGTCCCTGACGGATGATTCCAAGGTCAAGGGCGCCCCTAAGGGATGGACCCTCAGCGTCAGGGAGGTCACCCTCTCCGCCGGAGCAGGGTTCATCGTCCCCGTCTGCGGCACCCTGACACTCATGCCGGGTCTCCCGAAGGTCCCCGCCGCCATGAGGATGGACCTCCTCGAGGACGGCAGAATCGTCGGACTCAAGTGATCAAAACGCCGGGGGAGACCCCGGCCTTATATTCTCAATAATTGGTTGGATCGCTGGTCTTGGAGACTGGTGGTGCCCAATCGTCTCTTCTCGTCGGGCTGGACGTTGCTGATGCCGTCGGCCATGTCGTACCAGCGGTCGGATTCGTCCAGGTCCACCTTGACGCCGTCCCCGGTGCGGTACATGTTGCCTAGCAGGATCTGCGCGCCCTTGTGCCTGTTCAGCGCGGCGGATGTGAGCCAGTGGACCGCCTTGTCGATGTCCTTCTGGAATCCGGCGCCGGCCTTGTAGAACTGTCCCAGGACGAACTGGGCCTCCGCGTTGCCCGCGTTGGCGGCCCTGAGCATCCACTCGGCGGACTTGTGGAGATCGCGGGGCACGTCGCGGTCCTCGAAGTGTATCAGACCGAGCTCGTACATGGCCCGGGCGTCCTCCTTCGAGACGGATTCCAGGTATCTGATGGCCTTCTGGACGTCCTTCTCGGTCCCTAGGCCGGACAGGTACATCCTTCCGATGAAGTAGCCGGAGCGGGTGTAGCCGTGGTCGTACGCCTTCAGGAACCAGTTGAGGGCGGCGGCGTGGTCCTTGGAGATCCCCTGTCCGCGGGCGTACATGAGTCCGAGGCAGTACTCCGCCTCCGGATTGTCCGTCTTGGACTCGCGGATGAAGATGGAGTAGGCCTCGACGTAGTTCCTCTCGTCCCTGTTGCGGATGACGAATTTGGCCCATTCCATCGGGTCCATGCTCCTGTCCACACCTGCCATGCGGGTGGGAATCGCATCGTCATTTAATAATACAGCGTCAGAAACACCGATCCCGGCGAGCCAGAGGGTTTTTGAAATGACATCTGGATTCATCTGGCATGTCCGCGAAGGGTACCGTGGGTCTGCTGATTCTGACGATGGTTCTCGGTGTCCTCATGGACAACATCGATGCGAGCATCGTGAACGTCGCACTGCCGACCATCGCAGCCGACTTCCACACGGACACGAGCTCCGTGTCATGGGTCTCCATCGCATACTCCCTGATGATGGCCGGGCTCATCATCCCCTTCGGCAGGATCGCCGACGCCGGGAGGATCAGGGTCGTCTTCATCGCTGGGTTCGCCGTGTTCACGGTGTTCTCGGTGTTCTGCGCCATGTCCACCTCGCTCTCGCTCCTCGTGGTGTCGAGGATATTCCAGGGTATTGGGGCGGCGGCGATCGTGGCGGTGGCTCCGATGATCTGCGTGAAGCTCCTGCCCAGGGAGCATCTTGGCAGGTCCCTCGGGATAATGGCCATCGCATCTTCCACGGGCTTCGCGCTGGGTCCGGCGCTGGGGGGAGTGCTCGTGCAGTACCTCTCGTGGCACTGGATCTTCCTGATTAACATCCCGCTGGGCATCGCATGCATTCTCCTCGGAAGGGCCTCCCTGCCGAGGGAGGAGGTCTCCAAGGGGGCGCTGGACGTCCGCGGATCGTTCCTGCTGTTCGTCACCGTAGCCGCCATGGTCATCGCAGTGGAGTCCATCTCCGATCCCGACGAGATGTGGATCGCCGTCATAGCCGGTATCGTGGCAGTGCTGTTCCTCGTGGGATACATCAGGGAGAGCACCCACGCTTCCCGCCCGCTGTTCGACCTCAGCCTGTTCAGGCTCAGGGACATGGACCTGGCTCTGATCGCCTACCTGCTCCTGAACCTCGTTTACATGGGCGTGCTGTACGTGCTGCCTTTCTACATGGACATAGAGCTGGGCCTCAGCTCCATCATGAGCGGGTTCATCCTCCTGCTGCCGTCGGTCCTCGTGATCATAATGAGCATCCCAGTCGGCAACTACACCGACCACAGGGGCCGCAGGTCCTGCGCCATAGCCGCGTCCTTCTTCACGCTGGTGTACAACGTCATGTTCTTCCTGATGGAGCCGGAGATGGGCCTCCTCCCGCTGGTCGTGGCATCCCTGACGATGGGAATAGTCTGGGGATTCAGCGGTTCCGCGTGCACAGGGCGCGTGGTGGACAACATCCCGGAGGGTTCGAAGGCCATCGGATCCTCCATGATGAACTTCATGAACTACATGGGAGGGACCGTGGGGACCGCGCTGTTCGCATCCCTGCTGACCATCGGCAGCGGTTCCGCGGGGGTATCGATCGAGAACCTCACCCAGGAGGCGTTCATGGACGGCATGGGGTTCGCCATGCTCTGGGGAGGTGTGCTGCTGGCCGCGATAGGACTGATCGCCGCCGTGCTGGTGAGGGACCGCAGGCGCAGGGACGCATCCGGGAAGGGATAACCGGCATAGAACACATGGGTGTTCCACGAGGTATGATTTTATACGATGACCGGCACGGGGTGGCGTGACCGGCGAGACCACCGATCCCGTCCTCCGCAGGCTGTGGAGGCACAGATGGGCGATATTCACCGTACTGGCCATAGGCTACTTCTTCGTCTACTTCCACAGGATGTCCGTCAGCGTCGTCGGGCAGGAGATGGTGGAGGAGGTCGGAGGGACCATCGGCATCCTCAGCAGCGCCTACTTCTGGACGTACACGGCGATGCAGATCCCCTGCGGGCTGCTCACCGACAGGTTCGGTCCGAGAATCTCGTCCACGGCGTTCCTGCTCCTGGCGTCCGCCGGTTCGCTGCTGACGTTCGCGGGTGACGAATTCTGGATGATGGTGCTCGGCAAGATGATGATCGCGGCCGGCATGGCGGTGGTCTACGTCCCGCTCATGAAGCTCATCTCAGTGTGGTTCCCCAAGTCGGACTTCGCGGTGCTCAGCGGCATAGTCATCGCCGTCGGCAACGTCGGCGCGATAGCGGCGTCCGGACCGCTCAGCATGCTGGCCGACGCCCTCGGGTGGAGGGAGGTGTTCCTCGTCCTGGGAGTGGTCACACTGATCCTAGCGGCGGCATGCGCGTTCGTGATACGCGACCATCCCAGCCACAGGGGCCTCCCGTCGGTGGAGGAGACCGAGGGGCTCGGATCCGACGACCCTTCGGCCGCCAGGGTGCCGATCCTCACCGGGCTCCGCATCGTCATGTCCGGGGGCAGGAGATTCTGGCCGTGCGCGCTGGCGTACTTCCTCGTGTACGGTTCGATCATGGTCTTCCAGGGGACCTGGGCTGTGACCTACTTCGATTCCGTCTACGCCTTCGCCCTGTCATCGGCGTGGATGGTCACCGCGCTCGGCATCGGGAAGATAATGACGACGGTCGCCGTCGGTGCGCTGACATCCCGCGGCATCATCACCTCGAAGAAGGCCGCCATGGTCTGGGGGACCTCCGCGTTCGCCGTCGTGTGGGCTGTGATATTCGTGTTCGCCGGGAGCATCGACAGCTACTGGTTCTGGTTCCTGACGAGCTTCCTGTTCGGGTTCTTCGGCGGGTTCATGACCCTCTCGTTCTCGCAGATAAAGGA
>CASFYI010000069.1 GCA_949298875.1 uncultured Methanomassiliicoccales archaeon
CCGCCGAGGTCATCGAGGGACTCCACGTCGAGGGCAGCGAGCCCTCCTCCGACGTCGTCGCCAGCAGCATCGAGGCCACTATGGCCGTGCCGCAGATGGCCGCCACCGGTTCCGCCGTGGCAACCAGGCCCGGATGCGCCATCGACGCCGAGGGCGAGGCTCTGCCCCCCATGGCTGACCCGGTTATCACCCGCCCCAGGTCCACGAGGTCCGCCCGCTTCAAGTTCAGCAACGGAATGCTGGTCAGCGTCGACAAGGAGGAGTCCAAGGAGGGGCTCCAGAGCCCTTTGGAGTGAAGGGCCTCGGCTCCCAGGTCGCGGAGTCCGCCAATGTGACGGACCGCGTCCGCGACGTCATGGTGCTGACCGTCCCCAGGCTCGCGATAGACGAGCTGGAGCCGATGGTCGAGCCGGACCCATGGATGCCGGATGACGGGTGCGCCAAACGCTTCGCCAAGGCCTTCATATTCGACGACACGCCGAGGATGCGCGTCAGGGACGAGGTCTTCGACCTCATGTGCCTGGCCGATCCCCTGGTGGCGGAGCTCTCCGCCGAGTCGGTGTGCGAGGATCCGGAGATCCCGGAGGACGGTTCCGAGGCGATATGGGCCGACGTGCTCACCCGCGAGGAGGCAGAGGTCCCGTACGAGGTCCCGGAGGCGGCATGCGACGCGTTCGGCGCCCTGATGGCGACGACATGCGGTTTCGAGGAGCAGCCCGACTGGGTCTCGATAGGTTCCCTGGTCGGCGACTCGGAGCACGTGTGGGACGTCCCGTTCGAGGACAGCGACGCGTTCGACCTGCCGGAGGATTGCGGGTTCCTGGACGACTACGCCGCCATGGGCATCATCAGCATGCCGGAGCCGGTGTACGAGGTCGCTCAGCCGTCCATGGCCATGCTCGCCGCTCCCGTGAGGGCCCTCATGCTCGCCGCTCCGGAGATCCCGGAGGCGCTGCCGGAGCACATGGAAATCCCGGAGGCCGCCACGGATGAATGCGTCCAGTCGGACGCCGAGGCGGAGCCCGTCGAGAACACGCCGCTCGTGATGTTCACCTTCGGCCCCCAGAGGGTCCCTGAGGGTGGATGGAGGGTGTCGTTCTCGTTCTGACGCTAAACACCAAGTAAACGACTTCCGGAAACATCCACACATCCCGGGCCGAGGCCCGGCACCCGGAGGATTTCCTCCGGGTGCATCCAATCCTATGTAAAATCTCCGCACTTTGTTATATATCCAGAACGATTCGCGTCGTCATGGAATTGGAATACCTGGCCCAGATTCTCGTGACTCTGGTGGTCCTCTTCGCACTCGCCCGCGTGGGCTCTGCGATAGTGTCCAGGTTCGGGCTCCCCGGCCTCATCGGGGAGATTCTCATCGGAATCGCGGTAGCGAATATTCCGATCGGTGACACCACCCTGCTCGAAGGTGTGCTTGGATGTGTCATGCCCGAGCCGGGAGTCCTTACGGATCACGGAAACGACGTCTACCACGTGATCTACGCCCTCGCCGAGATCGGAGTGATATTCCTGCTGTTCACGGTGGGTCTGGAGACACGTGTCAACGATCTGATGAAATCGGGGAAGCCTGCCTTCCTCTGCGCCCTGCTGGGAGTCATCGTGCCGTTCATCTTCGGCGTGGTCGTGATCATGGCCTACGACGGCAACATGAACCATGCCATGTTCCTCGGTGCCGCGATGGTCGCCACCTCGGTGGGAATCACCGCCCGCATCATCAAGGACATGAAGCTCATGGAGACCCGCGAGGCCAGGATCATCATCGCCGCCGCGGTCATCGACGATGTCCTCGGAATGATCGTCCTCGCCATCGTCAAGGGAATGGCTACGAGCGATTCTCTCTCCATCGGCGGCATCATCCTGATCATCGCGCAGGCGGCCATCTTCGTGCTCGCCATCATCGCGATCTGCAAGTGGGTCATCCCGCGCATCTACGACTACTTCGAGGCCCGCCGCAAGGCGAAGATGGCCGAGGGCAAGGTCCCGATGTCGGTCAACATGCTGGTCGTCGCCATCATCGTCTGTCTCGCCATGTCTGCCCTCGCAGAGATCATCGGACTGGCCGCCATCATCGGAGCGTTCCTCGCCGGTATGATGTTCGCCGATCACGCATGGGAGTGGGATCTGGAGAAGAAGATCGACTCGATCACCACGTTCATGCTGTCCTTCTTCTTCCTCAACGTAGGAATGCAGGTGGACCTCAACACGCTGTCCAACGGTTCCGTCCTCCTTCTCGCGGCTGTCGTCATCGTCCTCGCCGTCATCGGCAAGTACATCGGATGCAGCCTCGGTTCCAAGATGGGAGACAGGGCGCTGGACAGGCAGTCCCTCAACATCATCGGATTCGGTATGGTTCCCAGGGGAGAGGTCGGTATCATCGTCGCATCCATCGGCCTGTCCTCCGGTGCGATGTCCTCCGAGCTCTACGCCGTCGTCGTCCTGATGTCCGTCATCACGACGCTCATCGCCCCGCCGATTATCTCCAAGATGTTCAGGTCCAAGTACCACGACGAGTACAAGATCCTGCCAGAGGACAGGGTCTGATCAAACCAATTATGCCCGGCATCGCCGGGCGATCCCTTCTTATCGTTCCGATCGGAGAATGCCTGCCGGATACGGCAACGCGCATAGCAACAGCTGAAAGATGGAAATGTAAATCGCGGACAGCCGTCCGCAGTTTTCAGGTCTCGTCTCAGAGGGGGACGAAGACGCCGAGAAGCATGACCACGACGATCAGACCGATCGCGAGTCCGATGACGGTGCGGGGACTGATCCTGATACCCTTCTGGTTCTCGGTGTCGAAGTACCTCATCAGACCGGCAGAGGACTGGAATCCCGTGTCGTTCTTCTTTGCCATGGACCACCGTTAACTGGGGTCCCTATAAATACTTAGAGGCTGGAGGAACGTACGTCGGAAAGGGTCCGGACGTGATGTGCCAGACTCATCCCCTGATCTGATCGAACGGGTATCCGGCCCACTCTTTGAGTCCGAGGGCGATCTCGAGCTCCGGGACCGTCAGCATCGGGCGGCCGTAGCGGGCGGACTCGTCCATGGCGACCCTCGGGCACGCCGTGCACACGAACGCATCCGCGTTGTACGAGGCGAGGGAGTCCGGAGCCAGCTCCTCAAGGACCACCGTAACACCGGAGCGTCCCCCTTCGGATATCATGCGCTCCGCATCCGCGGCGAGATCCCTGCGGCACTGGCCGATCTTGCTGCAGACGATGATGACGAACCTCTGCGCATCCCTGGCGGACTGTATCGCCGCGAACCTGCGCCTTATCAGGCGGTCCCTGGACTCCGACATGTCCCTGATCTCCCCGGTCACGGGGTTGAGGACCATGACAGTCCTCCCAGCCCCCAGGGCGGCGGCCAGGGGGTGGAAGTCCCCCTCGCCGAGGTACAGGAAGCAGTCCACGTCCCCGGACACGGATTCCGCAGTGGTGCAGTTGCAGCCGAGGACCTGGCCCGGGTAGGCCAGACGTGTGTCGCCCTCCCCCACGAGCACGGTCTTCCCGCGGGATTCCAGGATCCCCTTCGCCTTCGGGATGAGGTCGATGTACTGTATCGTCGCGAGAAGTCCGATCCTGTCGGGAAGCGAGGATATGACTTCGTCGGTGAGGCCGTCCAGTCCCGCATCGGAGCGCGCCTCCACGTAGAGGACGTCCGGGTCGTCGCCCATGGACGGTATCCTGGAGTGCCCGTAGTGGACGAGGGCGTCGGTCCATCCGCGGTGGTCGAACAGGTCGCAGGCGCCGTAGCAAGGACGTCCGATTATCAGGACGGATGCGCCCGAGTTCTTCGTAATGTATTCAGAAATCTCCGGGGCCCGGATCTTCAGGCCCTCGGGAAGCTGGACGGCGACGGAGGAGTATCCCCCGTCGCCGATCCATTTGGCGACCCTTTCGAGTTCGAGATCGAACATCGGGTCTTCACTTGACGTACTCGTGTCCCTTGTCCACGTCGATGTAGCACGGGGAGGGGAACTTCATGGAGGCCCTCCAGAGGGCATCCTTAGCGACGGCGACCTTGTCGGCGGGGACGCTGACGGTCAGGAGGGCCTGGTTGCGCTCGAGCCTGGCAGCGGTTCCGACGGTCTTTCCGAATCCCTGGCGCATTCCGCTGGAAACACGGTCCGCTCCTGCGCCGGTAGCGAGCTTGTTCTCCCTGAGGACGACGTGGGGGAAGGCCCTGACGACCATCTGGTAGTTGGGGGCTCCGCACTGGGAGGTCAGCACCTTGTTGGCGGCGATACGGCCGGCCTCGATGGAGGTGTGCCTGATCTGGACCCTGTTCTTGACCTTCAGGGTGAGGGTGACGGGGAACTCGGCCTTGGCGTTTCCCATGACGTACTGGCTGACCCTGCTGTTGGGGACTCCACCCATGTACTCGCGGCGGGTGTAGGCCTGACCTTTGATCTGCCTGTACATTGATGCTGGCTTTCTTACCATTTAAATCACCTTGATTGTGAACGGAGCATCATGTCTCCGTGAATGAACGAGCCGATACAGGACCCTCTTATAAGCATTTCGTCGAGAAATAGCACGCGCGTTAGGGTTCGCGTATGCGCGCACTAATTATTAAAGAGGGTGGACGTGATGGCCCCTCAGATGCAGCAGTTCAACTTCAAGGTCGTCAGCGCCGAGGACGAGGATGCGGAGGTCCCGGTGGCGGTCGCCGGCCAGATAATGGTCGACGTCCAGAATCTCATCTCCCACACCGGTGAGCTAATGGTCCGCCAGGAGCTGAGGACCCAGGACATGCTGCCAGACTGGATAAGGGATCGCTTCACCCTCAGGATGCAGGGCCAGGGCGCGGGATCCAGGAGGGACGGGGCGCTCCTCGAGGACGCCCTCACCAAGGTCTGCGCGGAGCTCGACAGTGCGAACCTCAGCACCACAGTGCCAGAGGAGGTCAGCAACCACATCGAGGCCATGTGCCGCAGGGAGATCGCCGCCGACGTGCTGGCACTCTGGGACCACCTCGACGGGTACACGCTCACGTACGGGGTCGATGGGGATATGCGTAGGTTCAGGATGAACGCCCGCAGGTCGCTGGAGACGGAGGCCTCCAAGGACCCGTCGGGCATGTCCGGGGCGATCATCGGCGTGGTGTCCCACGATCCCGAGAGGAGGGGGCGCTGGCTCATATCCAACTCGCAGACCCCGGTCCCGCTGCAGTTCTCCGACTCCGTCCCCCCTCAGGACAGGGAGTCCTTCGTCGGCGCCGGACCGCTCATAGCCACGGGATGCGTCACCCTGGAGGACGGGAGGATGACCGGCCTCAGGGACGTCTCGGCATGCTACGTCTTCCCGGTCGTGAAGTTCCACAGGATCCTCACCGAGGACAGGGACGTGCTCCTCCTGAACCCCGTCCTGGCGTGCCCCGGGTACAACGCCGCCAAGGGCACGTGGACCCTCGTCAACGAGGATCTGGGTATCGATGTCTCGAAGCCGTCCTGGGACGAGGCCGTCTGGGCCTTCCACGAGTACTTCATGTTCCTCTGGGAGACCTACGCGGAGTCCGACGACGAGTTCGAGGGCGAGGAGAAGGACGTCAGCGACCTCCTCAGGTCGATGGCCTTCCCTTGAGCGCGCGCGACACCTATAAGAACACGGGACATATCGTGCGCCCAGAGCACCATGGGCAAGAGGCGCATCTCTCAGAACGCCGTCGCGGACATAGGCCACGAGCGCATATCGACGCTCCTGGACCTGGCCGAGGGAGCGGTCCGCGCCGGGAGGATGGATCGCGCCTGCCACTATGTGGACCTTGCGAGGAGGATCAGCGCCAAGACGCGCGTCCCCATGCCCAAGGCCCGTCCGTACTGCGACGGATGCCTGGCACCTCTGATGCCGGGGGTCACATGCACGGTCAGGGTGGGCGGCCATATGGTGCGGACCACATGCGGGTTGTGCGGCGCAGTCCGCCGCATGCCCTACATCAGGGAGCAATCACATGAGCGAGAAGGACGCCAAGAAGGAGCTGATGAGGCGCGCCAACGATATCAGCCCGACCGTCAGGGTCGGCAAGGACGGCCTCGATCAGGGAGTTTTCGACGAGGTCACGGCGCAGCTGAAGAAGAACCGCCTGATCAAGGCGAAGGTTCTCTCGAACTCCGACGACGACGTGAGGACCGCCGCAGAGGCCATCGCGGAGGCCACGGGATGCATCGTGGTCGACATCCGCGGAGGGGTGATGGTCCTCACCGACAAGAGGACGTGGACGTCCCTCTGCCAGAAGAAGTTCCGAGGTTATTCCGATGCTTGATGTAAACGTCATAAGGGCCGATCCCGACAAGATCAGGGAGATGCTCAGGAACAGGAACAAGGACGAGGCCATCCTCGACAGATTCCTCGAGGCGGACGGCGAGTGGAGGTCCCTCACCGACGAGAACAACCGTCTGAGGCAGACCCGCAACGAGGTCTCGCTCCAGATCTCCAAGATGCCCAAGGGCTCCGAGAAGGACGCCAAGATCGCGGAGATGAGGGAGGTCTCCGACAAGATCAAGGCCAACGACGACCGCATGGCCCAGCTCGAGGAGATCAGGACCGACTGCGTCCTCAACATCCCGAACATACCCGCCGCCGATGTGCCTCTGGGCAAGGACGAGCACGACAACGTCGTCGTGTACGAGGCCGGCAGGAGGAGGGAGTTCGACTTCACCCCCAAGCAGCACTTCGAGATCGCCGAGGACCTCGGCATCATCGACTTCGACAGGGCCGTCAAGGTCGCCGGAAGCGGGTTCTACTGCCTCAAGGGAGACGGCGCGAGGCTCGAGAGGGCGCTCATCAACTTCTTCCTGGACACCCACCAGGACCAGGGGTACACCGAGCTGTTCCCGCCCGTGGTCGTCAACAAGGCCGCGGTCATCGGAACCGGCCAGTACCCGAACCTGAAGGACGACATGTACTACCTCGAGAGGGACGACATGTTCCTCAATCCCACCGCGGAGGTCCCCATCACGAACCTCCTGCAGGACGAGATCCTGGACATCAACGACCTGCCGATCTACTACACCGCGTACCTCCCCTCGTTCAGGAGGGAGGTCGGCAAGCACGCCGACACCCGCGGCATCATTAGGGTCCACGAGTTCAACAAGGTCGAGATGGTCAACTTCGTGAAGCCCGAGGACTCCGCCGCCAGGCTCGAGGAGCTCAGGAAGAACGCCGAGGACATCATCAACGCCCTGGACCTCCCGTACAGGGTGCTCCTGCTGTGCACCGGGGACATGAGCTTCTCCTGCAACAAGTGCTACGACTTGGAGCTCTACGCACCCGGGAAGGACGCCTGGCTCGAGGCATCCTCGTGCTCCAATTTCGGCGACTTCCAGGCCCGCAGGGCACGCATAAAGTTCAGGCGCGAGCCCCACCTCAAGAGCGAGTTCGTCCACACCCTCAACGGGTCCGGCCTCGCGCTCCCGAGGACCATGGTCGCCATCCTGGAGAACTACCAGAACAAGGACGGCACCGTCACGATCCCCGAGGTCCTCCGCCCCTACATGCGCGGGCAGGAGGTCATCGACCGCCACAACTGACGGTCTGCAAACACTCAAGGGCCTTCGGGCCCTCTTATCCAGATTCTTAGATCCTCAGATCCTCATCCGGTCCAGGCCCTCGATCAGCATCCTGGCGCCGATCCCGGAGCCCTTCTCCACGAGCCTGTCGCGTATGCTCCTCTCGCCCTCCAGCAGGGTGTTGGACGTTATGCCGTAGCGCCTGGATATGAACGCCTCCATGTAGGCGGCCAGCAGGTCGCAGGCCTTCAGGTCCGTCCCGTCCCTCTCGCCGAACACGGGGTCGTCGATGTCGGTGAACGGATCGTAGACCATCATGCGGAAACCGTCCTGCCAGTCATCGTCCATCAGGGGGATGATCGTGGACTCCATCATGTCGTGCTCGTACTCCTCGAGTATCGCGGCGAGCCCCGACACGCTGGTCTTGATCGGTGTGATCACATCCTTGGTCAGGACCTCCGGCAGGTCGTGGAAGAGCCCGGTGTAGAAGTCGTTGTAGATCCTCGTGTCGGATGCGCCGACGTCCAGGTCGTGGAGGTACATGGAGTCGGCCACCATCAGGGAGTGTCCCAGGACGGTGGTCTTCGGTATGCGCGGGGTGCGGGCCCAGCGCTGCTGGAACCTGAGCTGTCCGATGAGGTCGATGAAGTGGTATGAGTCGCCGTGGTCCATGATCCTCCTGACCCCGACGAGGTCGGTGTGCTGGCCGATCTGCTCGTCGATCTCCTCGCGGGTCTGCTCGATCCCGTACAGGGAGCGGTTGGAGTCGTAGATGAGGCGGAACTCCCAGCGGGTGGCCAGATAATGGGCGGCGCGGATGATCCTGTCCTCCAGCGAGTCCCTGTCGGAGTCCAGGTACGCCACGAGCCTCTCCCTGAACGCGGGATCGGAGTCCGGGACGAGCCTGTCGAACTCGGACATGACGAACTCGTTGACGGGCCCCTTGCGCTCCGAGGCGATGCGGTGGAAGACCTGCGGCTTGAGGTCGGTGAGGACGGACCTCTGGATGAACGAGAAGAGGGTGTGCTCGATGACTGTGCGCCAGTCCACGGTGTTCCCGGCGGACTCCTCGAACCTGCCCAGGACCCATGCGATGGCCGCCTTGTGGGCCTGCTTGTCCAGCTCCGTCAGGTCGACGGGGCGCATGTGGTCGTTCCACCTGTGCATGTTCGCCGAGTTGAACAGCAGGTACAGGATGTCCGCGTTCAGAGCCGGCATGTCACCTCTCCCTCAGGTCGACAATGGTGGCGGGGTTGTCCTCGGGGGCCCCGTGCATGTAGTAGACGTACCCCTCGGCGGACTCGCGGTCGTCGATCGCCTGCGCCGCGGCATCGATCCTCCTGTTCTCGATAGAGAGGAGGGCGTACGCGGCTATCAGCAGGACCAGCCCCACGGCGAAGACCGCCGCATAGGATGTCTTCGGGTCGATGACGTATCCGGCGAATCCGGCGACCATGGCGATGAATCCGACCACCGCGGCTATCAGCATCAGGGGCGACCTGTCCATGTCCCTCCTCAATGCATGATAATAGATAAGGGAAGTCCGTCCCTCCCGAACAACGGGTTTATAGGGAGGCGATTATCAGCGGGCATGGAGTTCCGCGATGCGGTCGCCGCCAGGCGCTCCGCATATTCTCTCGACGATGGAATCGGCGCGGTTGGCGCGTCCGAGGGCTCGGTCATCGATGCCCTGCGGAAGGTGATCCCCCTGGTGCCCTCCGCCTTCAACATGCGCTCCGTCAGGACGGTGGTCCTGTTCGGGGACGACCACAGGAGGCTCTGGAGGGAGGTCGGGGGGATCCTGCGCGCGAGGATGGAGGGGAGGGACTTCTCCGCCACGGAGGCGAAGATGGCGTCCTTCTCGTCCGCCGCGGGGACGATCCTGTTCTACGAGGACACGGCATCGGTCGCGGATACTGCCGCCGCCAATCCGAGGTACGCGGGGAACTTCCCGGTATGGTCCGAGCAGGGCATCGCCATGGCCCAATACGCGGCATGGGTCGCCCTGTGCGACATGGGGCTGGGGGCCAACTTGCAGCACTACAACCCGCTCATAGACGACATGGTCGCCAGGACGTTCGGGATCCCGGACGGATGGAGGCTCGTGTCCCAGATGGTCTTCGGGCGCATCGTCGAAGGACCGGGTCCGAAGGAGAGGACCCCCGGAGACGAGGCAGTCCTCGCGGGGCATGCGACGGAGGGTCCGGAATGATAGCGAACGTGGGGGAGCTCCTGGCGGGGCCGCTCCCGGACGTGAGGGTCGGCATCGGACGCGGTTCCTCCCGCGGCTGCGTGGAGAGGTCCGCCGAGGCGTTCGACGGCGTGCGGATATACGACGACGCCGAGTCCCTCGTGACCGATCTGATGTCCGGGGAGATAGATGTCGCCGTCCGCGGGGACCTGACATCGGAGTCCATGATCCCGGCGGTCAGGGCCGGCATGGGTCTGGACCGTCTCGAGAGGGCGGTGCTGCTCCAGCCCGCCGACGGCAGGATGTTCATGCTCGCACCCGTCGGGATAGACGAGGGCTGGGACGACGCCCAGAAGGTGGACATAGCCGAGAGGGCGTCGGACCTCGCACGCAGGATCGGCATGGATGCGAGGATCGCGGTCATGTCCGGCGGACGCGATGACGACCGCGGGAGGTGCCCGGAAGTGGACCGCACCATAGACTCGTCCGCGAAGGTGGTCGACGCGCTGGTCCGCGACGGATACGACGCCTACGGGTGCCAGATACTGATAGAGGACGCGGTCAGGAACGCCGGCGTGGTCATGGCCCCTGACGGCATGACGGGAAACATCATGTTCAGGACCCTCCATTTCCTGGGAGGGGCGCAGGCGCTTGGAGCGCCCGTGCTGAACGCCCCGAGGGTGTTCGTGGACACCTCGAGGGCGAAAACGGATTACAGGGATTCCATAGCCCTGGCCAAGAGGCTGACGGAGGCATAAGGATGATACTTGAGATTGACGGAGGCTACTCGGGGATTAGGTTCTCCGCGTGCCATTTCATACCCAGGCATGAGAAGTGCTCCAGGCTCCACGGGCATTCGTACATCGTGAGGCTCAGGCTGGAGGGGGACATAGGCGAGGAGGGCATGATCATGGACTTCGTGGTCCTGAAGAAGGCCCTGAAGGCGATGATCGAGGAGCTCGACCACAAGACTCTGGTCCCCACCGCGTCCCAGGACGTGAAGGTGACATACGACGAGGAGTCAGTGGAGGCCGTGTCCTGCGGGAAGCGCTACGTGTTCCCGAGGATGGACGTCACCCTCCTGGACGTCCCCAACACCACCGCCGAGGAGATGGCCAAGATGATGACCCTCAGACTCGTCGCCGACGTGGAGTTCCCGTCCAACGTGAGGACCGTCTCCGTCGGACTCGACGAGGAGCGCGGCCAGACCGCCTGGTACACAGAGGTGCTCCGATGCCGAAGGCCGTCGTCCTGCTCTCCGGAGGGCTGGACTCCACGACTTGCCTGGCACAGGCCCTGGAGGACGGCTGCGAGGTCACCGCCATCAGCTTCAGGTACGGCCAGAGGCACACCAAGGAGCTGGAGTCCGCGCAGGCCGTGTGCGACTTCTACAACGTGGACCACGTGGTCATCGACCTCGACCTGAGCTCGTTCCGCTCGGCTCTCACCAGGAAGGACATCGACGTTCCCATGGACCGCGAGGGGGAGCTCAGCTCCAAGATCCCGATCACCTACGTCCCCGCCAGGAACATCGTGTTCCTGAGCATCGCCGCCGGGCTGTGCGAGTCGGTGGACGCCGACAGGATCTACATCGGCGCGAACTCCGTCGACTTCTCCGGATATCCAGACTGCACCCCAGCGTTCTACGAGGCCTTCCAGGCGATGCTCGCCGTGGGGACCAAGGCGGGCGTCGAGGGCAATCCCATCAGGATCGTCACCCCCATCCTGCACGACTCCAAGGCGGACATCGTCCGCAGGGGCAAGAGGCTCGGCGCCCCGCTGCACCTCACCTGGTCGTGCTACAACGGCGGGGAGAAGGCCTGCGGTCACTGCGATTCCTGCCGCCTGAGGCTCCAGGGCTTCAAGGAGGCCGGCTACGTGGACGAGATCGAGTACGAGCACGGCGAGAACCTGCAATGAGGATCTGCGAGATTTTCCGTTCGATACAGGGCGAGGGGCTCCAGATGGGGCTCCCCACTGTGTTCGTCCGCGCCGTCGGATGCAACCTCCGCTGCAGCTGGTGCGACACAGGCTACTCCTTCGAGGGCGGGCGCGAGATGTCCGTCGACGAGATCCTGGAGGAGGTGGGGGACTGCCCCCGTGTCTGCCTCACCGGAGGGGAGCCCTTGCTCCAGCCGGACGCCGTCGAGCTGATGGAGAGGCTCCTGTCCCTGGGCAAGTCCATCGACCTGGAGACCAACGGTTCCGTGGACCTGTCCGGGGTCCCGAAGGACGATGCGGTCCTCATAAGCATGGACTGGAAGTGCCCCCTGTCAGGCTCCACCGGCAGCATGCTGGAGTCGAACCTGGACCTCCTCGGGAGGAAGGACCAGCTCAAGTTCGTCATCGGGGACGAGGGCGATCTGGACTACGCCGTGGACTTCGTGAGAGGCCGCGGTCTGGACTCCAGGACCAACGTGATATTCGGACCGGTCGGGGGGACAGTGAACCTCGAGAGGCTGGTCGACAGGGTGCTCGAGGAGCATCTTGACGTCAGGGTGCTGCCCCAGCTCCACAAGATCATCTGGGGGAACAGGACCGGCGTCCGAGGTCACATGTGATTAGTGTGTATATCGTGTATATACACTTATATACGACCATCACATACACATCATCGTGAGGAATCGATGGAGATAGTCATCAGCAACTCCAGCGGTAAACCGATCTACGAGCAGATCACGGACCAGATCAAGGCCCAGATAATGGCGGGCTCGCTGAAGGCAGGGGACCCCCTGCCGAGCATGCGCACCCTCGCCGCGGACCTGAGGGTCAGCGTGATCACCACCAAGAGGGCGTACAACGACCTCGAGGCCGAGGGCTTCATAGAGACGGTCACCGGGAAGGGGAGCTTCGTGGCTGCCCAGGATCCCCAGCTCCTGAGGGAGAGCAACCTCCGCGAGGCGGAGGCGCACATCGGCAGGGCCGTCGAGGTCGCCAGACGTGCGGGCATCTCCCGCGAGGAGCTGCACGAGATCCTCGACATCGAGTACGACGGTGAGTGAATGGACAACGCGGTAGAGATCAGGGGCCTCTGCAAGAGGCGCGGGGACTTCTCGATGGAGGGACTCGATCTGGAGATCCCGACCGGATATGTGGTCGGGCTTATCGGAGAGAACGGCGCGGGCAAGACGACGCTGATCAAGTGCATCACAGGCGCCAACATCCTGGACTCAGGGGAGATCAGGCTGTTCGGGTCCCCCTTCGCCGAGGCCGACAGGTCGAGGATCGGGGTGGTGTTCGACGAGTGCAAGTTCATGCAGAACTACGACGGGACGCACCTGTCGAAGCTCATGTCGGGGATATTCGACAGATGGGACGACAGGGTGTTCAGCGAGACGATGTCCGGATACGGCATCCCCATGGACAAGAAGATCAAGGAGTACTCCCGCGGCATGAGGATGAAGGTCCAGGTGGCGGTCGCCATGGCGCATTCGCCGGACCTGCTGCTGATGGACGAGCCCACCGCCGGCATGGACCCGGCGGCCAGGGACGAGTTCCTGGACTCCATAAGGAGGTACATGGAGGACGAGGGCCACACCGCGGTGATCTCCTCGCACATCACGTCCGACCTGGAGAGGATCGCGGACTACATCGTCTTCATGCACGCCGGCAGGATCGCCCTCAGCGGACCGAAGGACGACATCCTGGAGTCCTACGGGATCGCCAAGGGCAGCGCCTCCGCCGTGGCCGCCATCGACAGGGACCACGTGGTGAGCGTCAGGAGGGACGACTACAGCACGTCCGCCCTGGTAAGGGACAGGTCCGGAGTCGCCGAGGCCTACCCGGAGCTGGTGGTGGATCCCGCCTCGCTGGAGGACATCATGATCATGATGGTCAGGGGTGAGCGCCCATGATGGCCCTCGTCTCCAAGGACCTGTACTCGGCGAGGAGCGGCATCGGTGTGATACTGCTCTTCGCGGTGGTCTTCGGCGTCCTGTTCAGGGACACCTGGACCGGTCCGATGATCGTCACCCTTCTGTTCGCGAACATCGGCAACAGCACCCTGACATGGGACGAGCAGTGCCAGTGGAACACCTTCGCCGTGTCCTCCGGCATCCCCAGGAGGACACTGGTGCTGTCCAAGTTCCAGTCCGGGATGGTGTTCGTGGTCGTCGGAGCCGTCGTCGGTCTGATCGTGTCGGCAGTGTTCGCGTACAGCGGGTTCTCGGACATCCCCCTGGACCAGTCGATCCAGGGCGTGGCGCTGGGAGCCATCGTCTCCGCGGCGGTCATGGGGGTCACCGTGTCCGTGACATATTGGACCGGGGACAGCGCCAAGGCGCAGTATCTGTCCATCGGGGTCATGGTCGTGATCATCATCGCCCTCGTCGCCGGTTCGACGATCCTGACGGATCTGATCGGGGCGTCATCGATTCTGGTGGCGATGGTCGTGCTGGCGGTCCTGATGCTGGTGGTCACGTTCACCCTGTCGGTCCGCAAGCTCGAGTCGAGGGACCTATGACCGTCGGATTCCGCGACCTGCTGGCACTGAACGTCCACTCGATGGCTCCGCTCATCGCGGCGGACGCCGCCCTGGCGATCGTCGGGGCGGCCCTCTTCGCATCCCTCGGGGAGGGATCGCAGGCGGTGGTCGGCGTCGTCGTGATGTTCGCCACCTTCATGCTGTTCATCTTCGTGAACACGGTGTTCAAGGTCAGGGACTTCGGGAGCCTGTCGTATACCACCGGATGGAGGGTGTTCGCGGTCACCGCCGTGAGGAGGAGGGACCTGGTGAACTCCAGGAACGTCGCATCCGCGATCGTGTTCGTCCCCCAGGCCGTCGCCGGAGCCGTGCTCATGATCGCCGGATACATGCTGCCCGGTTCCGCCATGGTGGCATGCGCTTGCATGGGGGTTATGGCGGCGGTGTTCCAGAACGCCTGGCTCCTGAACGGCGGATCCATCTACCGCTCGATAAGGGATAACGACTTCCTGGGTCTGGGATACTCCTACGGGCAGCACCGCGGGCATGTGACGGCGTTCGTCTCGATCGTCTGCGGGGGGCTGCTCCTGCTCGCCCTGATCCTGGGGGCGATGCTGTCATACACGTTCGAATGGGACCAGCCGGTCACCGTGCTGGTCTTCGTCTCCGTTGCTTTCATCGCCGGGGCGGTCGTCACCGACCTGTACACGGTGAGGTTCTACGAGAGGGTGGATCAGCGAGGTCCGATGGGGTCGGGGATCCCAAGTCCTCCGTGTTATCGATTGCCGGCAGTTCGCATTCGTTGTTCTGCGGATCGCGAATGAATGCCCCTCGCCGCCGGGTCCGCAGATCCCTGGGATCCACCCAGAATGCGAACATGAGCGGGAAAAGTCTGGAAGAATGGAATGATGGCCTTCGCGCATGACGGCGAGGCCCAAGATGATGTTTATCGGCGGGCTTCCGCCCGCTTGGAGTCTCACTGTCCCTGGGACTCGAACTTCTTCCTGCGCTCGATGCGTCTCAGGTAGTCGGTGACGGCCTCCTCGACGGTGCCCTCCTCGTCGGAGGACACGTCGATCCCGGCCTCGCGGAGGATCTGCATGCCGTGCATGCCGATGCCTCCGGTGAGCACGGCGTCGACCTTCAGGCTCACGATGGCCCTGGCGACCGCCATGCCGGCGCCCTCCTCGTTGACGAACTCGTTGATTATGGCGCTGTAGTCCAGCGTCTCCGAGTCGACGAGGAGGAAGCAGGGGGCGTGGCCGAAGTCGTCGGCCACATAGGAGTCCAGGGACTCCCCCTCGGATACGACGAGTATCCTCATTCTACCGTCTTCACGACCTTGTCGACGATCGTCTTGAAGGCCTTGGCCGACGCGGAGTCGGGGTATTTCAGGACCACGGGCATGCCGCTGTCGCCGCTCTCGACGACACCGGGCTCGATGGGGACCTTGCCGAGGAACTGCACGTTGAGCTCCCTCGCGGCCTTCTCCCCGCCGCCGGACTTGAAGATGTCGGTGACCTCGCCGCAGTGGGGGCAGACGAATCCGCTCATGTTCTCGACGATCCCGATGATCGGGACGTTGGTCTCCGCTCCGAACCTCAGGGACTTCCTGCTGTCGAGCAGGGCGACGTCCTGCGGGGTGGTGACGATGATCATGCCGTCGGCCTTGGGCATCAGCTGGACGATGGACAGGGCCTCGTCCCCGGTTCCCGGGGGCATGTCGACCACGAGGTAGTCGAGGTCGCCCCAGTTGACGTCCTCGATGAACTGCTTGATGGCGCCCATCTTGACGGGTCCGCGCCACATGACGGGCGAGTCCTTGTCGGGCAGGAGGAACGCCATGGAGATGAGCTTCATGGACGGGGGCACGGTCACGGGGATGAGCCTCTCGTCCAGGACGTGGAGCTTCTCGTCCTCGACGCCGAACATCTTGGGGATGTTGGGTCCGGTGATGTCCACGTCCATGAGACCCACCTGGTAGCCTCTCATGGAGAGCTCGGTGGCCAGGTTGGAGGACACGGTGCTCTTCCCGACGCCTCCCTTTCCGCTCATAACGATGATGATGTGCTTGATGTGACCGAGGGTGTCCTGGAGCCTGGTCTGCTCCTCGATCGCCTCGGCGGTCATGACGTTGCCTGCCATGTTATGCCTCTGAGTGGCGGGTATCGCTGGTTCCGCCTTAAAGGGTTGCCAGCCCGTCTCGGCGATGACAGCTCCGTTATATCGCCGACCGCGATGACTCCTCCATGGCCGACTCGGCGGTTCTGGACAGGTCGTACTACTCGCGCCCCGCGACGGAGCTGGCCCCGGACATGCTGGGAAAGCTGCTCTGCCGCCGCTTCCCGGACGGGGTCCGCAGGTACCGCGTCACGGAGACCGAGATCTACTACGGGACGGAGGACACCGCCTGCCATGCGCACCGCTGCCCGACCGGTCGCGCGAGGATCATGTTCGAGGCCGGCGGCCTGGCATACGTCCACAGGTGCCACATGTTCAACCTGCTGACCATCGTCACGGGCCCGGAGGGCCATCCGGAGGGCGTCCTGATCCGCGGGGCGGAGGGGTTCGACGGTCCGGGAAGGATAGGCAGGGAGCTGGGTCTGGAGCTCTCGATGTACGGCTCGGTGATGTCTCCGGACGGGGTGCTCTGGATGGAGGACGACGGGTGCCGTCCGGATTTCGGGACCTTCCCGCGCATCGGGATCGGATATGCGTCGGAGGAGGACCGGGCGAGGCTCTGGAGGTTCAGAATCCGATTGGTTCGTGGAGGTTTCATCGAGTGCCAGGCGGGTGTCTCAGCTCCGGATTCTCAGAAGTTGTTTCTCACAACAACTTTCAGAAAAGTTGTTTTCAACAACAACTTTCATAGAAGTTGTTCCTAGTGACAACCAATCCTCCGATGTGAGTGGTTATATGTCTCGGATGCCGATTCGGGGTCCGATGCCAGAAGCAACCGTCGGAGAGTACATGATCAGGAACGTCCACACCGTGAGCCCGGACATGACCGTGGAGCAGGTGAGGCAGGAGATCATCAACTCCAACTTCCACGGATTCCCGATCACCGAGAAGGGCTATCTGCTGGGTTTCGTCACCGCCAAGGAGCTGCTCCGCCATATCGACAAGCCCAACGCGAAGATCCGCTCCGTCATGAAGAGGGGTACGCTCTGCGCCATTCCGTCCATGTCCACCGACGACGCCACCCGCATCCTTTTCAGATACGGCCTCAGGAACCTGCCGGTCGTGGACGACGACAAGAAGCTCGTCGGCATCATCTCGAACATCGACATCGTCCGCTCCCAGATCGAGAAGTCCCGCCCCGGCAAGGTCATGTCGGTCAAGAACTTCCTCGAGCAGCAGAACAGCCTCCGCTTCAAGGTGGTCAACAAGGACATCCCGATCGACATGATCATTCCCACCCAGAAGGAGGTGTACATGGACGAGCTCATCGGCCGCCAGTACGAGCTCAAGCGCGGACTCAACGAGCCCCTCATCGTCGTTCAGAGGCGCAACGGCTACCTCCTGGTGGACGGCCATCACCGCATCATGGCCGCCAAGAAGCTCGGTCTGAAGGAGTTCAAGGCGATCGTCCTCGTCCCGAACGACTTCGACACGAAGATCGGCCTGGAGAAGACCGCCGAGAGGTGGGGCCTCCGCACGCTGGACGATGTGAGCATCATCGAGGGCTCCAAGCATCCGTTCATGGAGATCACCACCATGCTCCTCCCCTCGGAGGAGGCGGACGGCATCAACCAGAGGCTGATGGACAGCGTCAAGGACGAGTGACGTCGCACGAAGACGGCCTGGATCAGCGCCATGTACAGCACGGTGCCGACCCCCACGCTGAGGATGATGTTCCTCTTCCAGGCGTGAAGCCCGATCACGACGAGGCACGCTATCAGCTCGGGGATCCCGTACGGATATCCCAGGATCTCCGTCGACCTGAGGCAGTACACCACGAGCATCCCGATCACCGCCGGCGGGAGCACCGCTCCGATGTACTTCACGGTCGGGGGTATCTCCCTCCCCTTGGGGAAGGCGATGAAGGATGCCGCGCGGGTGGCGAAGGTCGCCACGGCCACCACCGCGATCATTATCAGGGAGGGTATCGGATCAAGCATCGGTCTCGCCTCCCGCGTTCCTGTCCAGCCTCCTGCGGGCTATCAGGATTATCGCTATCATCAGGAGCATCGCCGGAAGGACGAAGCCGTCGGCTCCGAACACCACAAGGCAGACGATGGACGCCCCTGCGCCGATGAGTTCCGCCGGACGGTTAGTGCGCCTGTACCAGAGCTCCATGAACATCACGATGAACAGCGCCGTCATCGCGAACTCGATGCCGTCGGAGTTGAACCCGAAGGTCGACATCAGCAGGGATCCGACGATCGTCCCGAGGATCCAGTAGAGCTGGTCCAGCAGTGTGATCGAGAACAGGAACTTCTCCTCGCTCACGCCCTCCGGGACATCGGTGGTGCAGATGAGCGAGTAGGTCTCGTCGGTCATCCCGAACACCATGTACCAGCGCTTCTTCCCGTAGCGGTTGTAGCGGTCCACCAGCGAAAGGCCGTAGAACACGTGCCTGATGTTGACCATGATCGTCAGGAACGCGGCCTGCACCATGGAGAATCCGGGCACGAAGAACGTGGTCGCGAGGTACTGTCCCGATCCCGCGTACACGACGACGCTCATGAGGATGGCCCAGAGGACGCTGTAGCCCTCGTCGGCGAACATGACGCCGAAGGCTCCGCCTATGAAGAGATATCCCGCCAGCACCGGTATGGTGTATGGGAACGCCTTGGTCAGAGCCTCCTTCCATTCTCCCATGTGGGTCGCGCACTCGGAAGGCCTCCCCCTATATAGCGGGGTCGGGTCCGGATCGGAGTCTCGGGGCCGGGGAGTTCCCGACCAGCACGTCCAGGTCGATCAGGATGATGCCCTGCTCCTCCGCATAGTCGCGGAGGTCATCGTCGAATCCGGAGACGGACATGAGCATGATGCGGAGATTCCTTCCGTCACACCTCTTTCCGATGCGCCCTCTCAGTCTGTTCAGGGCGCCGAACCCCATGGGTTTGGCGGTGAATTTGCACTCGGCCACCACGGTGTACGAGATCCTGTCCTGCGACACCTCGGCCACCACGTCGATGTCCGTGTCCTCTCCGTTCGCCTTCCCCCACCATTTCCCAACGGATCTGCAGAAATAGTGCTCGTCGATGAACGTCTCGCAGAACCTCTCGAATCTGGCTCCGAGGAACGTCCTGAGGTCGGGATAGATCTCGTTGTAGGCGGCGGATGCGTCCGCCATCCTCGTCGCTCCGCTGAGCATGACGGAGGTCCCGAAGGCCACGAGGTCGTCGGAGATGCGGTATGTGGGCCCCCTCGGGGCCCCGAGCATGGGCTCCACGATCTCCACGATGTCTGCCGCCATCAGGTTCCTCAGATACGTGAGGCACATGGGGGGTTCGAGCCCGGTACCAGATGAGATATCGGCAAGGGTCGCCTGCCTGTACCCGATGGCATCCAGGACCGCCGAGTGCTTCCATGCGGGTTTGAACTCCCTCCTGACTATGGAGTCCAGCTCATCCCCCAACCGGGGCAGCCTTCCCAGGAAAAGGGATTCGATGCATTCCCTGTAGGTGCTCTTATCGGCCATCGAGTGATACATCGGGCTGCCTCCGAGAGTCAGGTACAGCATGAGCATGTCCTCGTCGGACATGCCCGGGTGGAATTCCCTGCATTCGCCGAAGGTCATCGGTTTCAGATCCAATGAGAGGGTGAATCTGCCGTAGAGGGGCTTACTGGAATCATCCAGCTCGCTCTTCATGGCCGATATCGACGAACCGCAGATGATCATCATGGATTCCGAATGGTCGATGGCATCATCGATGAAACCCTTCAGTTTTGCCGAGACATCGGATATGGATTCCGCCAGGTACGGGTATTCGTCGAAGGATATGACGACTCTCTGCTCCTTGCAGATCCTGCCGAGTTCGGCGAAGGCCCCATCCAGGTCCTCGAATCTCATGTCCTTCCCGCAGAAGACGGATACGGCCTTGCCCATGATGTCGAGGTTCCTCCTGGCCCCGCTCTCCTCGAACGACATCATGATGCTGGGCCTGTCTTTGCAGAATTCCTCAATCAGTCTGGATTTGCCTATCCTTCTCCGACCTCTGATGGAACAGGTCCTGAGGGCCGATCCGCAGTATGTGTGCTCGAGAAGTGCCAGCTCCTCCTTCCTCCCTAGGAATCTGTCCATGGTATCGAAAAATATTAGATTTTATCAAATAAAAATATTTCATTAGATTTTTCCTAATGAAATTAATTTGTTAGAATTTTTCTAATAAATCGCGCATCGATCTACAATCGGTGCCACAAGATCGCCGAGATGAGAAATGGAAGGTAAGGGGAGGGCCCGGAGGCCCTCTTTGTGATCAGTTCAGCCTCTGCCTGAGGGTCCTCAGGTCCCTGAGCAGGACGCGCTGCTCGGCGGACGCGATGATCCTCTTGGTCTTGTTGAAGGTGTCCGGGTTGAGGGAGATGCAGTCGATGCCCTGCTCGACCAGGAACTCGGTGAACTCGGGGTAGACGGACGGGGCCTGCCCGCAGATGCTGACGAACTTGCCGTTCTCGTGGGCGACCTTGATCAGCTGGGCGATGGCCCTCTTGACACCCTCCTGCCTCTCGTCGAAGTATCCCATGTGGCCCAGGATGTCGGAGTCCCTGTCGGATCCCATGGTGAGCTGGGTCAGGTCGTTCGACCCGATGGAGAACGCGTCGCAGTACTTGCAGAACTCGTCGGCCATGAAGATGTTCACGGGGACCTCGGCCATGAAGTACAGCTTGAAGTCCCTGCCCCTGCGGAGGCCGACGGACCTCATCATCTCGGTGATGTCCTGGACCTCCTCGATGGTCCTGACGAACGGGAGCATCATGTTGAGGTTCTTGAAGCCCATCTCGTCCCTGACCTTCTTGATGGCCCTGAGCTCGCACATGAACGCCTCGCGGTAGCTGTCGGAGACGTATCTGGAGCATCCCCTCCATCCGATCATGGGGTTGTCCTCGTTGGGCTCGTAGTCCGCACCGCCCTTCATGTCGCGGTACTCGTTGGTCTTGAAGTCGGAGGTCCTGAGGGTGATGGGCCTGGGGTAGAACGCCCTGCAGACCTTGGCGATTCCCTCGGCGAGCTTGTCGATGAGCTCCTCGGCCCTGCCCTCCTCGATGACGGCGCAGGGGTGCTCCCCGATGTAGTTGGTGAAGAGGAACTCGCTGCGCATCAGTCCGACGCCGTCGCACTGGAGCTTGGCGATCTCCTCGGCCTTTGCGGGCATGGACATGTTGACCATGACCTTGGTCCCGGTGATGGGGACGTACTCCGCGGCCGCGACGGGTGTCGCCGCCTGGGAGCTGTCGTCGTCGGGGGAGGCCTTCTTCAGGATGCCCTTGTAGACGGTTCCGGTGGTTCCGTCGACGGTGACGTCCATGCCGTCCTTCAGGATCTCGGTGGCGTTGCCGGTACCGACGACGCAGGGGGTGCCGAGCTCCCTGGAGATGATCGCGGCGTGGCAGGTCATCCCTCCCTCGTCCGTGACGATGGCGGCGGCCCTGCTCATGGCGGGGACCATGTCGGGCATGGTCATCTGTGTGACCAGGACGTCCCCCTCCTTGACGGCGTCGAGGCTCATCGATGTGTCGTAGATGACGACCTTTCCGGTGGCGAGTCCGGGACTGGCCCCGAGTCCGGCGGCGACGATGTCCTCGCTGTTGGCGGCCGTTCCGACGGATTCGTTGGTGGCGGAGTTCCCGGTGGCGGTGATGGGCCTGGCCTGGACGATGTACGCCTTGTCGTTCTCGACGCACCACTCCATGTCCATGGGCTTCTCGTAGTGGATCTCGATCTGCCTTCCGATCTCGGCGATCTCCTGGATGCGGTCATCGGGGATCTTCTGGGATTTCACCCTGTCCTTCGGGATGTCCTCCTTGACGACTCCCCCCTTCTCTCCGCGGACGTACTTCCAGGTCTGTGTGGAGATCCTCCTCTTCAGGATCTCCATCTTCTGCTTGTCGACCACGTACGTGTCGGGTGTGACCTCTCCGCCGACGATCGCCTCTCCGAGACCGTATCCGGCCTCGATGACGATCTGCTTGGCGCCGCTGTTGGGGTCGACGGTGAACATGATCCCGGAGAACTCCGAGTTGACCATCCTCTGCACGACGACGGCCAGCTTCACGTCCTCATGGGCGAAGCCCTGCTTCTCGCGGTACGCGATGGCCCTGGCGGTGAAGAGGGAGGACCAGCATTTCCTGATCTTGTCGAA
>CASFYI010000070.1 GCA_949298875.1 uncultured Methanomassiliicoccales archaeon
AGCACCCTGGACGGCATCTCCCCGATCTCGCTGACGACGACGGTCCCGCACCCGGCGAGGGACGACGCGATCCTCTCGATGTGGTCGCGGTGGCTGCCTCCCGACACGGGCAGGGTGAGGTCGACGGGGACCTCCCTCAGGAACCTGCAGGTCCCGCCGTCCGTGGCGTAGACCCTGAACGATGTGGAGTTGCCGAATCCCCCGACGGTGCGGCCGTCAGATGTGGCGACGGCGACGACCGACTCGTCGTAGCCGACGGCGTCACCCTGCGGTCCGCAGCCGGAGCCGCATCCGCCGATGTGGACGAATTCCGGGGACCTGTCCTCCCCGAGGAGTCCTATGGCGTCGGCTCTGCACTGGCGGCAGTGGCGCATCATCCTCGCGTCCAGCTCGCAGCGGTCCATCATCTCCCTCCTCTCCTGGGGGGTGGGGGCCCTGCGGTCGGCGAACCTGGTCCCCTCCACTGGGATCAGCGGGAGAATGTTGACCATGTACGCGCCGAGGGACTTGACCTTCCTCACGAGCTCCGGTATCTCGGCGTCGTTGATCCCGGGTATCATCACGACGTTGACCTTGACGGCCATGCCGAGGGAGGCGCATCTCTCCACGCCCTCGAGCTGGCGGGAGAGGAGCACGGATGCGCCCTCCACGCCCCTCAGCCTCCTCCCGCCGAAGACGACGGAGTCGTAGACCTCGGCACCGGTCTCCGGGGTGAGCGCGTTGATCGTGACGGTGACGAACCTGACGCCGAGACCGTAGAGCCTCTCGGCGCAGTCGGGGAGGGCGAGCCCGTTGGTGGATATGCAGAGGGTGAGGTCGGGGAACCTCTCGCGCACCAGTTCGATGGAGCGGAACGTCTCCTCGTTGGCAAGGGGGTCTCCGGGCCCAGCGATCCCAATGACGCTGAGGTTCGGGATCCTCTCCTTCACATAGGCGACCTTGTCGGCGGCCGCCTCGGGGCTGAGGACCTCGCTGGTCACGCCGGGGCGCGACTCGTTGCAGCAGTCGAACCTCCTGTTGCAGAAGTTGCACTGGATGTTGCATCTCGGAGCCACCGGGAGGTGCATCCTGGCGAAGCTCCTGTGGGCATCCTCGCAGTAGCAAGGGTGGGTTCTGATGACCTCCTCGAGTCTGGGATCCATGGACATGCGCGCATCGAATCCTGGGGTCCCGATATATAGTGTTCATCCCGAGCGCCCATCCTGATAACGGCGTTAACCCTGTGCCGCGGGCGACTCCTTCTTTTACTATACTATGAATATTGGGCGCATGGATTTCATGGCCTCGATCATGAGGGAGCTGAACACGAACCTCGCCGCCTCCAAGCGTCCGATCACCGAGATGATGGATGGGGAGCGCACGTACAAGATGAGGGACGGTTCGGAGATCGAGGTCCCCGAGGAACAGGTGAGGAGGATATGGGATGCGTGCGACGATCCGGAGAGGGTCGCGCTGCGTCTGCCGATCTACGTCTCGACGGACACATCCGGCGAGACGGGCGCCTGGAAGGTGGAGGGCCGCGTCGAGGCGGCGGTCGTCGCCAAGCTCCTCGGCAAGAGGATCCACCGCGAAGGGTACCTCAGACTGTACTATCCGGACCTCGGAGAGCTGAAAAGGCTGATTCCAGACTGCTATATCGTCGTGTTCTCCCTCTGACGATAGAAATCCATATATACTAGGGCATGATGGGGAGGAAAGCCGATGCGATGTGAAACATCGTGTGGGACCCGGGAAAGACCCGGGCGTCGTGCCCAAGGCGCGATGAATACGCACAGTCGGGTCCCTTGAGGCCCCGATTGAGACACAGATCACGGTGAAGACCGGTGGGGCGTCGGAAGTCTTATATACTTCCCTCGTTTACGCGGTTTTCACGCCTGCCGCGAAGTCGGCTGG
>CASFYI010000071.1 GCA_949298875.1 uncultured Methanomassiliicoccales archaeon
CCGCGTCGGCGCAGATCTCGTTAACGTCGCGCAGGTCCGTGTAGAGGGCGAAGGTGTCCATGAACAGGTACATGTACGGGTTCGCCAGGCCCAGGACCCCATTCTGGATCGTGCACACGTCGAGACTGTTCGCCAGCCTGGACATTATGTCTGTCAGCGGCTCCCTGTCCGGCATGGTCATGGCGAAGCTGATCATCCCCGCGTCACGGTACGTGGTGGGGTCGACCGCGATGCCGAGGAGGCACCTCGTGGTGGCGTCGACCACCCTGCCGTAGGCGGAGTCGTCCAGCTGGATCCCCGGGATCGCATCCCTCCAGCATGCTATGCCCTCCACGAACCTGCCGGAGTCCATCAGCATCTCGCCACGGAGCATCGGGTCGTCGGGCAGCGACGACGAGGCGGGCTGCGCGGATGCGGAGCCCTGTCTGACCATGAAATACGAACCGCAGTGCGTGCAGAAGTCAAGCGAGTCGTCCTCGGTCACCTTGCCGCAGGAAGGGCATCTCCTCATGTGCGACACTATGCGAAGGGGGATGATAATTGTTGGCTCGAAAGGGGTTGTATCGGCCCCTCCCGGAGAAGGGGAGGGGCCTTCAGTGGTTTCAGTTGGACTCGAGCTCCTCGAGCTGGATCTTGAAGTCCTTGGCCTCGTCGGCCAGGACCTCGAGGGCCTTGTCGAGGGTCTGCTGGGCCGTCAGGGACCCGTCCGTCTCGAACTTGAACAGGAAGTTCCTGTCGTCGGCGGTGATCCTGACGCCGCCCCTCTCGCCGAGGGACTGCTCGCAGGTCCTGCAGAGGCTGCAGTCCAGCGGGTTCTTGGCCACGAGCTTCCCGTCCTCGACGGAGAACACCTTCTTGGGGCAGATCTCCGCGCAGTTCACGACGTCCTCGTCGCCCGCCCTGGCGGGGTCGACCTCGACGCCGGGCATGTACTTGTACCCGACACCGTTGGCGACCTGCCACTTGACGTGCTTCCTGGCGGTGCCCATGACGGCGGTGGCGTAGATGAGCACGGCCTGGCCGTCGGTGAGCTCGACGATCGGGATGAACTCGTCCTTCACCCTGAGGTTGGGGTTCCCGAGGGGCTCGAGGTCTCCGGACAGCACTGTGCACGGCCCGATCTTGTTCAGGCTGTACATGATGGTGCAGTTGGGGCAGCCCTCTCCTCCGCATACGCACTCGCTCTGCGGGACGAAGAGGTCCAGATCGGTGGGCACAGGGATCATTCCCAGCCTGTGGGCTATGATCTCGTCGAACAAGGGCGTGACGCTCTCGTACTCCTTGTCATCGCTCATGATGGGTCCCAGGTGGAACTCCACCTTGTCGATGGCCATCTTGGGGATGTCGGAGAGGAGGGTCCTCCTGAGGGCGTTCGCCATGGCGGGGGAGGAGTTCTTCAGTATGAACTTGGCCTTCCTCTCCGCCATTTCGAGAATCTCTATGTCCATAGGAGATCCCCCTCAGACCCTGCGTCCCCTGCGTCCGCCCTTCTTCTTGGTACCGTCGTGCGGTATGGGTGTGACATCCTCGATTCTGCCGATCTTCAGGCCGGCCCTGGTGAGGGCACGGATCGCAGCCTGGGCTCCGGGACCGGGGGAGACGGATTTGTTGCCTCCGGGAGCCCTGACCCTGACGTGGATACCGACGAACTCCTTCTCCTTGGCGACCTCGGCGACCTTCTCGGCTGCCTTCTGGGCCGCGTAGGGCGAGGATTCGTCCTTGGCCTGCTTGACGACCATTCCGCCGGTGGCCTTGGTGATGGTCTCGGCACCGGTGATGTCGGTCAGCGTGATCATGATGTTGTTGTAGCTGGCGTAGATGTTGGCAATTCCCCATTTCGCTGTCATCAGTGAACACCGTCCTCTGCTGTGATTCCCGCCTCCTCGGCGTCTGCCTTCGCGGCCGCGGCGTCGGCTGCGGCCTGGTCCGCCTCCGCCTTGGCCCTGACGGCTGCGTTGGCGGCCGCCTGCTCGGCGGAGATCCTCATGGGGTGCATCTCGTCGGTGAAGGGGGATGCGGGGTTGAACTCGATGGAGGACTCCTCGGCCCTGGTGACCAGGTATCCGGGGACGGTCACCCTGTGGCCGTTCATGAAGATGTGGCCGTGGGTGATCATCTGCCTGGCCTGCTTGATGGTGCTGGCCAGTCCCTTCTCGTAGACGATGGTCTGAAGGCGCCTGGACAGGACGTCCTCGTCCTTCAGAGCGAGGATGTCGTTCAGGTTGGATCCGACGGGGAGGTATCCGAGGCGGCCGCACTTGGCGAGCAG
>CASFYI010000072.1 GCA_949298875.1 uncultured Methanomassiliicoccales archaeon
CGACTCCATAGTGGACATCGTCTCGCTCGGGGTGTGCCTGGACAGCCTCGACCCCGACGGGGTGTGCTTCTCCGACCTGTACGAGGGCACCGGCACCGTGAGGTGCCAGCACGGCGTGATGCCCGTGCCGGTGCCTGCCGTGGTCAACATAGCCAGGGCACATTCGCTCCCGCTGAGGATCACCGATTCCGCGGGCGAGTACGTCACCCCTACGGGGGCTGCGTTCGCCGCCGCGGCGAGGGACTGCCAGAGACCCAGATCCTTCACCGTCTCGAAGATAGGCATCGGCGCAGGGAAGCGCGAGTCCGAGAGGTCCGGCCTCCTGAGGGCCATGATCATCATCCCCGAACCCTCCACAGAGGGCATCGTCAAGCTCGAGTGCAACGTGGACGACTGCACGGGGGAGGAGCTCGGCTACGCGGCCGAAAGACTGTTCGCGGCAGGCGCCAGAGATGTCAGCTACTCCCCGGTCTTCATGAAGAAGGGCAGGCCCGGATGGCTGCTCACCGTCATATGCGACGAGAACGACCGCCGGGAGCTCGAGAGGATCATCTTCCGCGAGACCACGACCATCGGCATCCGCAGGGCGGCGATGGAGCGCACCATACTCGGGAGGACCATCGAGAAGGTCTCCACGGAATACGGCGAGGTGTCCGTGAAGGTCTGCACCTCCGACGGCCTCGTCCGCTGCTATCCCGAATACGAAGACGTGGCGGCGATCGCGCGTTCGAAGGGCGTGCCGTTCCGCGACGTGTACGAGGCGGCCTGCAGGGAGAGCCGTCAGCGACGGCAGCGGAGGTTCATGAGGATGAATGTCCTCATCTCGTCCTTGAACTCCGGACGATGGACGGACACGCCGGCCATCTCCATCGCATCCTTCACGAGCTTGCTGGTGAAGCAGTATCCAACCATGCCGTTGCCGTGGAAGAGCACGGACAGCTGGATCATGTCCGCCGCCTCTTTCGAAACGCCGATCATCTCGACGAGCCTGGCGGAGAACCTCTCCGTGAGGCGGACGTACTCGGCCTTGAACGGAGCCAGCCTCTCCACCGAGACGTTGGTCTCGATTATGCATTGGAGCATCGTCGCGTAGCGCAGGTAGTCCTGATGCGCGTTCAGGATCCCGGCCCAGACGTCGGCCAGGGTCTCGGGGGTGTACCCGCATCCCGCCGGGACGGCGCTGTCCAGCGCGTCGTAGTACGAGCGCATGCAGTCCTCGGCGATCTGGAGGTAGATCTCCTCCTTGGTGCTCACATACCGGTAGAGGTTCGCGCGGGTCCAGGAGAGCTGCTCGGCTATCGTGGAGAGCGTGATCTCGTTGTACGGGCGGGTCCTGAAGAGGGAGTCGGCCGCCTCCTTGATCTCGGCGATCCTCTGCTCCTTCTGCTCAGGGCTCCTCGCGCGTATGAAATCCGACATGTGACCGGCTTCGCATGCCGATGTGGATATTTATGGTTTTATGGAGGTGATTTAACATGGTTTTTAGTTACATCGAGTAACGTCGGGCGGACTCGTACTCCGCCAGGCAGAACCTGTAGAATCCCAGCGCATCCGATGGCGAGCGCCCCCTGCAGGAGATCGCCGGCTCGGAGCTGTACACCTCCCAGCCGAGGCCGGAGCTGCGCACGGTGACCTCCACCGGGTCCGCCAGGCGGCACTCCCATTCCCCGAGGTCGATGTCCGACACCGTCTCGGTCCAGCGCAGGCCCATCCTCTCCTTCATCCTCTCGATCGCGGCGATGCCGCCGCTCCCATCCCTTGCGAACATGGACGCTCCCACGGACGGATAATATATGACCGGGGCCGTCGGACCGTCGGCATCGGAATCACGGGACGTACGGATGCCGAGCGTCCTCGCTCGCGCCTCCTCCGCACCCTCAGGGAGCCAGACGGGTCCAGGGACATCTCTCCCCTCTCGATCCTCCACGAACCCCTGGTACCTCCCTCGCGCCTCAGGACGCCGTCCGCCTTGAGCGCGTTGACCGCCCCGACGACCTCCGAGCGCGGAACGCCCAGCGCATCGCTCATGGAGTTGATGGACGCCTTGCTGTCGCGCACGATCATGCTGAGGACCCGTTCGGTCACGCATCCTGACGATGACGGCGATATGGGCATCGTGCAGGTGACGGTGTCCGGGTCCGTCTCCTCCGTGAACTTCGGGGTCCCTGCCCCCAGCTCGCGGCAGGCGCCCATGATCACCGACATCCCCGACCCGGCGCGCTCGACCATGCCGGTGAGCATCAGCATCTTCATGACCGTGGGGTTGCGCGGGTCGCTCCTCCCTCCCCTCACGGCCTGGTCTATCGGCACGCGGAAGCTGCCGGGATTCATCGTCATGAGACGGTCGGGGCGCCTCTCCACCACCACACCCCTCCTGCCGTGGTAGTCCGCGTGGATGAGCGCGTTCGCGATCATCTCCCTCTGCGCCTTGATCAGGTCGTTGTCGTCCACCCTGGCGAACCCCTCGACCCTGAGCGGCTTCTCGCCCAGCAGGAAGATGCGGTTGCTCACATAGGTGAAGAAATCCCAGATGTTCCCCGTCCAGTCGCCGGTGTCGCTGGTCATGCGCTGTGACCACGTCTCCTCCGAGACGTCGTACTCGCGGTAGTCCAGGAAGTAGTTCGTCAGCTCGGACCTGATGCAGTAGTCGCGACCGAACATCAGCAGGCCGGCGATGGTCGGCACCTGCTCACCGTCGCGGACGCCCTCCGCGCCGATCAGCCTCAGGAACTCCTCCCTCCCCTCCCTCAGCCACGGGTGGCCGGGGTTGCGGGCGCTCAGGACGTTCCTGAAGGACTCCACCGACCTGTCGTCCAGGTCCCGGAGTACCGCGTAGCGGCAGGGCGCCAGATCCAGCGGTTCGTCCGAGGCGTCGCGGACCATCGCCGCTATCTCGGCTGGGGTGCAGTGGTAGTCCCCCTCGCCGTTGCGCCTGTAGGTGCCGGAGTTCATGGATCCGGACACGTACACCGGACGGAAGTGGCGGTCGGCCGCCGGGACGCGGACGGCTATGAGCGTCGATCCGTCCACCTCGATCGTCTCCACGTCATCCTCGTCCAGGAGATTAATGCTCGCCTTCTGCGGATTGTTGACCTGGTCCCAGAGCATGCCGATCACATGGTCGGGGCACTTCACCCCCTCGACCCTGAGCCTCCTGCCCTCCTCCCTCAGGCCCATGACGATGGTCCCGCCGGAGGTGTTGGCGAACGCCGAGTACGTGGGCCAGAAGTCCTGGGTCAGCTTCTCGGAGCACGACTTCCCCTCGAACCTGACACCCTCCCTGTTGGTGCAGTAGCCTCCCGAGAACCTCAGACCCTTCATGCCCGCCAGATATTATTACAACATAATAAAACTTGATTACGTACAATAGAATATAATCATATACAATCGGGATCCGCCCGGCCGGCCCCCGTCCGGACGCATCCCTCCAGACATCCCATCTATGATAATATTCTTATAGAAGCTCTTACAGTCACAGGCATATACCGCTTCAGGCGGAGGTGTTCGATATGTCAAAGAGACAGTTCAAGGCGGAGTCCAAACAGCTGCTCGACCTGATGATCAACTCGATCTACACCCACAGGGAGATCTTCCTGAGGGAGATCGTGAGCAACTCCTCGGACGCCATAGACAAGCTGCACTACCTCTCCATGACCAAGCCCGACGAGGTCAAGGTCGCAAGGGAGGATCTCAGGATCAAGGTGTCCTCCGACAGGGAGGCCCGCACCGTCACCGTCGAGGACAACGGGATCGGCATGGACAAGGAGGACCTGGAGAACAACCTCGGCGTCATCGCCCACAGCGGCTCCCTCGACTTCAAGAGGGAGATGGAGGAGGGCAGGGACGTCGACATCATCGGACAGTTCGGCGTCGGGTTCTACAGCGCATTCCTCGTCTCCGACGAGGTCACCGTCTACACCAAGAAATACGGCACCGACCAGGCCTACAGGTGGAGGTCCAAGGGCGCCGACGGCTACACCATCGACGAGTGCGAGATGGACGGCTGGGGCACGAGGGTGGTCATGCACCTCCGCCCGGACGACGACAACGAGCGCTACTCCGAGTACCTGGACCAGTACCGCCTCCAGGAGCTGATCAGGAAGTACTCCGACTACGTCCGCTGGCCCATCCACATGGACGTGGAGAAGGAGGACCTGGTGGAGACCGGGGAGACCGACGAGGAGGGCAAGCCCAAGAAGGACTGGGTCACCAGCGTTCAGGACGAGGTCGTCAACAGCATGGTGCCGATCTGGCAGAAGCCCAAATCCGAAGCAACGGACGAGGAGTGCTTCAAGTTCTACAAGGAGAAGTTCCGCGACTGGGAGGACCCCATGTCAGTGATCAGGATCAACGCCGAGGGAGCGGTGAGCTACAAGGCGATGCTATTCATCCCCAAGGTCGCCCCCTACAACTTCTACAGCAGGGAGTTCGAGCCCGGCCTGCAGCTTTACTCCTCCGGGGTCATGATCATGGAGAAGTGCAAGGACCTGCTGCCCGACTGCTTCAGGTTCGTGCGCGGTGTCGTGGACTCTCCGGACCTGTCCCTGAACATCTCCAGGGAGATGCTCCAGCACGACAGGCAGCTGGCCACCATCAGGGCGAACATCGAGAAGAAGGTCAAGGCCGAGCTGGAGAGGATGCTGAAGGACGAGCGCGAGAGGTACCTCGAGTTCTACAAGTCCTTCGGGCTGCAGCTCAAGTACGGCATCGTCGAGGACTACGGCATGAAGGCCGACCTGCTGAAGGACCTGATCATGTTCCACTCCCTGAAGGAGGACAGGCTGGTCACGCTGCGCGAGTACCGCGACGCGATGCCCGAGGACCAGCCGAAGATCTACTTCGCGGCCGCCGAGAGCGTCGCCAGGGCGAAGCAGCTCCCGCAGACCGAGATCGTCTCCTCCAAGGGATACGACATCCTCCTGCTGTCGGAGGACGCGGACGAGTTCGCCCTCAGGGCCCTGAGGGAGTACGACGAGAAGGAGTTCTGCGACGTCGCGGGGAAGGACCTCGGACTGGAGTCCGAGGAGGAGAGGAAGGAGTCCGAGGAGAGGGCCGAGGCCGAGAAGGACATCCTCGGGTTCGTGAAGGAGACCCTCGGGGACGCCGTCTCCGATGTGAGGCTCTCGAGCAAGCTGAGATCCCACGCCGTGTGCCTCACGGCGGACGGGGACATCTCGCTGGAGATGGAGAAGTACATCTCCTCGATCCCCGGCGATCAGGAGAGGATCAAGGCCAAGCGCGTGCTGGAGATCAACGCCGACCACCCGGCGTACGCCGCGTTGAAGAGGGCGTACGAGGAGGATAAAGAGAGGGCGAAGGAC
>CASFYI010000073.1 GCA_949298875.1 uncultured Methanomassiliicoccales archaeon
GGATATCCCGTGCATCATCCTGCTGATCGTCGCATCGCTCGCATCGGCAACGGCCGTGGTACTGGTCGCATCGAGATGTCTGATGAGCCTCAACTCGAGGAATGCCTCCACCGCCCGCAAGGCCTCCGCGGCCAAAGCCCGTGCCAGCGGACGCTTGTTCTCCCTGTACAGAAGAGACGTCAGGAGATACGTATCCAGCAGAATCTACATCACCAACACGGCCGTCGGGATGCTTCTCCTGGTTGTGCTGTCGTACATGATCGCCTTCACCGACGACGGTCTTGACTCCTCTGAGCTCGGACAGCTCATGCCGCTGTTGACGACGTCCATGCCGTTGTTCGTCTCGTTCTTCGTCGCACTCTCATGCACGACGTCCGTGTCTCTTTCGATGGAGGGTGATACTCGCTGGATCCTGGGTTCGTCGCCTCTGAGGCCATGGGACATCTTCCTATCGAAGATTCTAGTCAACCTCACGATCGTCATCCCTCTGGAACTCGTGAGCATAGCGATACTTGCCATCGGTCTGGGGATCTCGGGCGTGGATCTCGCCCTGCTCGTCGTGGTTCCCACCTCATACGCCCTGTTCACCCCCGCTCTGGGAATGGTCATGAACATACGTTATCCGAGGTACGACTGGAGCAGCGAGTACTATGCGGTGAAGGGTGGCTCCGTGTCCATGCTGGGGTCTATGGGGATAGGCCTGGCATCTGTGATTGTCCCATTGATGGTATCCGGTATGAGCCGGGTGCCCGATCTCACGATGGGTGTGACAGCGATGATCGTGCTGATCGTGACAGCTGCCCTGTACCTTCACCTGAGAAGAACAAGACTGTACTTCTACTGATAAACCATTTAAATTGTAAAGAAACAGGCTACAGGTATCCAGATAAGACCCGTAGTGTCGGTCGCCGTTGGGTGGCCCTTAATACCTGCGGGCAATGGATACCTTCTTCCTGATGATTTTAAAGGTCTTCTCCCCCTTCGACATTGGTCTGACATCACCCACCACATGGTCGACCAACTGGACACGTCTGCTTTCATGCCATCAGTCGCTTTTCGTTCTTATCGACACATCTTAAGAACGATTCTGCCGATTCACCATCATGGAAGAAGGTACGATGGTCGCCATTACGATGGTGATCGCCCCGATCATCATCCTGGTCGGGCTGGTCGCCACACTGGTCTCGGACATCGGCGACTACATCCTCCTTGGTGGACTCTTCCTATTCTTCCTGATTATCGGGATAGCCCTGGTGACCGGTCACGCTATCGGATTGGTCGCAGGAGTCAAATCCATGGCCGAATCAGAGAGGCAGGATTACGATCTGAAAAGGGTCGGGAGAGTCGTCGGACTGTTCATGTTCTACTGCTCAGTGATGCCTCTGCTGATCCTGGATTTCAATGCAGGGCTGTTCGTAATCTACATTATCGTCTTTCTGCTGGTCCTTGTTTGGCTATTATGGTACATCAATGTACGCTGTAGAAAGACTCGGTGCTGAAAAACAACTATTTAAAATGGTCCAAGAGCTGCCGTCATCATCCAGATAAGACCCGTAGGGGAGGTCGCCTTTGGCGGCCATTAGTACCTGCGGACAACGGATATTCTCTTCTCGATTACGTGTATCGATGCGTCCTCACCTCGAATCTGGTCCTGGCAGTACCGGCATCGTAATCGACCAGATGGACGCACCTGTTCTGCTCAGATGTCACCTTGTCGCACTTCATCAGGTCGACTCCGGCCTTATCAGCTTCCTTCCTCGCCATTTCCATGAGTCTCTCGATCTCGACTAAGCTGCTGCGATCCACGAACACGTTGAAATCCCTGCAAGGAGGACACTCACAACATCCGCAAGGACTGCCTCAGCATCATCTCATAGAGTTCGTTCCCATACAGGTGTTTGCCAGAATCGGGATTGCTCTTGTTGATGGCTGCATAGACCGCTCTGGACTCGCATTCCAACATCGTGCTGAGAAGCTCCCTGTCGTCGTTCGGCAAAAGTTTGGATGCGACCTTCAGACGATGTGGCCTCAGCTTTATCAGCGCAGCTATGGCAAGTTTGTAGACTCTTTGGACCGAGGTCGTCTGAATCGTCGATCGATATGAGTCCAGTCATGGACGGATACCGTCTGGACTCGGTCAGGGGAATCCTTCTTACAGGTCCTTCACTCCTCGTCCTTCTTCCTGATCGTGCGCCTCATGATCTTCCCGGAGGTGGATTTGGGCAGCTCCTTGACGAACTCGATGGCCCTGGGGTACTTGTACGGGGCGGTGCCCTTCTTGACGTAGTTCTGGAGCTCCTTCGCCAGCTCGTCGGTGCCTTCGTACCCTGCGCGGAGGACGATGGTGGCCTTCACCAGCTGGCCCCTGACCGGGTCGGGTATGCCGGTGATGGCGCATTCTAAAACTGCGGGGTGGTGCATCAGGACGCTCTCGATCTCGAAGGGGCTGATCCTGTATCCGGAGGACTTGATGATGTCGTCGTTCCTGCCGACGTACCAGAAGTAGCCGTCCTCATCCCTCCAGGCGACGTCCCCGGTATGATGGACGTGCTCGACCTGGAGCTCGCGGTTGCCCTTGTCGTTCTTCAGGTAGCCGACGGTGATGCCGGGCTCGCGGTTCGCCACGCGGACGATGATCTCCCCGTCGACTCCCGGAGGCACGGGGTTGCCGTCCGGATCCACGAGGTCCACGTCGAACAGCGGGGAGGGGACGCCCATGGACCCCGGCTTGGGCTCGTATCCGTCCCATGTGCCGACGATCGGCGGGGTCTCGGTCTGCCCGAAGGCCTCCATGAGCTTCAGCCCGGTGTTCTTCAGCCACATCTTGTAGGTATCCGGGCTGAGTGCCTCGCCGGCGATGCCGGTGTGCTTCAGCGAGGAGAGGTCGTGCCCCTCGGTGCCGGCGTTGAGGAACATCCTGAACATGGTGGGAGGGCTGCAGAGGGTGGTGATCCTGTACTTCTCGACCTTGTCCATGATGTCCGACGGGTCGAACCTCTCGAACTCGTAGACGAAGATCCCCGCCTCCATCATCCACGGGGCGTACAGCTTCCCCCAGGCGCACTTGATCCAGCCGGTGTCGGCGATGGTGAAGTGGAGGCCCTCGGGGTCGACGCAGTACCAGTTCTTCGCGGTGAGGATGTGGCCCAGCGGGTAGGAGAAGTCATGGAGGACCATCTTGGGGTCCCCGGCGGTCCCCGACGTGAAGTACATCAGCATGGTGTCGGTGGAGCGGTTAGGGACTCTGGTCCAATCCTCGGGTGCCGCCTCCACGCCGGCGTCGATGTCGATCCAGCCGTCGCGGTGTCCGTTGAGCAGGAACTTCATCTCCAGCGACGGTATGTCCTCGGACATGTCCACCTGGTCCGGGATGTCGCAGGTGGCGGTGCAGATGCACGCCTTGATCCTGGCCGCGTTCACGCGGTACTCGATGTCGTGCTTCCTGAGCATGAAGGTGGCGGGCACCATGACCGCGCCGATCTTGTGGAGCGCGATGGAGAGGTACCAGAACTGCCAGCTGTGCTTGACGACGACGAGCACGTAGTCCCCCTTAGTGATGCCCATGGAGGTGAGATAGTTGGCGGCCTTGTTCGAGAGCCTGCTGATGTCGCCGAAGGTGAACGTCCTCTCGGCTCCGGTCACGCTGCACCACTGGAGCGCGCGCCTGTCCGGCTCCGCGGCTGCGATGCGGTCCACGACGTCGTATGCGAAGTTGAAGTCCGGGGGGACCTCGATGTGGGCTTTGGATGTGCGGCCCTGGTCGTCGAACTCCTCTCTCAGGTATTCCTTCCAGATGCCGATCACTCGGTATCCCTCCTCATGACCACGGCGAGGAAGGTGCATCCCTCCCTGGACGTGGCGATCATTCCGTGCCCCTTGCCCGAGTCGTAGTAGAGGGTGTCTCCGGGTCCGACGTCCACGGTGCGGCCCTCGTGGCAGAAGCGCAGGGAGCCGGACAGGATGTAGTCGAATTCCTGCCCCTCGTGGTACGAGAGGTGGATCTCCTTGTCCTGCTCCTCGGGGATGTACGGCGCGAACACGAGGAAAGGCTCCGAGATCTTGTCCTTGAAGGTAGGTGCCAGGTGGTAGTATGTGAAGCCCTCGCGCCTCTTGATCGGCAGCCCCTCCCCTGACCTGACGAGGGAGAACCCGCTGAGCTTCGGGTCCCTGCCGGTGATGATCTCGATGATGTCCACTCCCAGCTTCTCGGCGCACTTGTAGAGGAACGTGAATCCGAAGTCCTCGGTGCCGGTCTCGAGCCTGGAGAACTCGTCCGCGGTCACGCCTGTGGCCTCGGCCATCTCTTCGACGGTGAATCCGCACATCTCGCGGAGGGCGCGTATCCTCTCGGCAATCTCGGGAATCTTGGGGGTGGCATCCATGGCCGATGCGATGCGGAGATATGATTTATAGTCGCGCGTGGGCGCGCCCGCACGTGAGCCATATACTCCGGCTGGTCCTGAAACGGTTAAATCGGATGCCGATTCTAGGCAGGCCATGCAAACGAAGAACGACGGGAAGCCGTTCGTTCCGACGAGGCTCACGCTCGTCGCAATGCTTCTCGCATCCATGCTCATGTTGATGGGAGGCGCCGCGGTCGCACCCGCGCTGCCGCTCATAAACGAGGCGTTCCCCGGCCAGGACTTCGCGGTCTCGCTGGTCATCACCCTCCCATCGCTCGCCGTCGGTCTGCTGGGTCTGGTCATCGGATCCCTGGCCGACAGGTTCGGGAAGGTGCGCACCCTCTGCGCCGCGCTGGTGCTGTTCACCATCGCCGGCGTGGCCAGCTTCTTCCTCGAGGATTTGATGGTCATCCTCGCCATGAGGTTCCTGGTCGGTGTCGGCATCGCCGGCATCTCGGCCGCCGTGACCGCCCTGATGGCCGAGTACTACACCGGCGTGTCGAGGGTCAAGGTCCTGAGCTACCAGTCCGCCGCCATGGGTCTGGGCGTCCTCATACTGGAGTACACCGGTGGGTCGCTCGCGGCGTTCAGCTGGCATGAGCCGTTCCTCGTCTATCTGATCGGCATACTGATCCTGCTCCTCTGCATCGCATCGATGAGGGAGCCGTCCCGCGAGCCCGTCAGGGAGGAGACGCCCTCGGAGCGTCCGGCGAAGAAGGCCAACACCCGCCTCATCGTGATCTGCTACGTCGCCATCTTCGTGTGCCAGACAATGTCGTTCCTCCTCCCCACCAAGATGCCCACCTTCCTCGAGGACCCTGACCTCCCCGGTCATCTCAGCGCATCCGTGGTGGGTCTGTTCCTGGGTGTGAACGGGGTCAGCAACGCCGTCATGGCGCTGTTCTACAGGCGTCTGGCCGACCGCATCAGGCCGTTCATGATCATGGGCGCCGGGTTCCTCATCATGGGCGTGGGAATGGTCATCATCATGACCCATCCCGCCGTCGTCACCGCGTTCTTCACGATGGTGCTGGCCGGTCTCGGCATCGGGATGATCTGCCCGGCTGTGACCAACGTCCTCGCCGGCGAGGCCACGGGATCCACTTCGGGAAAGATCATGGGAGGCTACTCGACCTTCCTCAACTTCGGCCAGTTCTCGATCTCCCTCGTCAGCGTCCCCCTGCTGGCCGCCGTCAACGACAGCATACCCGACCTGTTCGGCGTCATGGGGACCCTGGCCGTGGTCGTCGCGGTACTGTTCATCCTGTACTGCGCGAAGGACCGCAGGTTCTCATCCACAGGCCTCGGGGCCTGATCCGGGCAAACTCTAAATCGGCGGCCCCTCATGTTCCAGGGGTCGCCGGATCCTTTCATCCGGCGGTGGGAGGCGTTGGTTTGACGGGGGGATACGGCAGGAGGGAGAGGAACACCGTCCTCATCGCCTGCTGCGTGTCCGGTCTCATCACGCCCCTCCTCAGTACGATGATGAACCTGTCCCTGGTGTCCATCGGTGACAACTTCGGGGTCGGCTCGCACATGCTGGCATATGTGAACACGGCCTTCCTCCTGTCATCGGTCGTGTTCATGGTCCCCCTGGCGCGCCTGGGCGACATGATCGGCAAGAAGAGGATGTACCTCATCGGTCTGGCCACCATAGGTGTCGCCTGCCTGCTCGCGTCGGTGTCCCCGTCGTTCTGGTGGCTGGTGGGCTGCAGGGCCATGATGGGCTTCGGCTCGGCAGCGCTGGTGACCACAAGCGTCTCGCTGATCACGGACGTGTTCCCCCGCGAGTCCAGGGGCGGCGCGATCGGCATGCAGACGATGTGCGTCTACATCGGCCTCTCCGCCGGACCTCCTCTGGGTGGAGCACTCAATGACCTCATCGGATGGCACTCGCTCTTCCTGTTCGTGGTGCCCCTCGCAGTCATCGCCGCGGTGTGCATGATGACGTTCAGGCACGAGATCTCCCCGTCCGCCGGACGCACGTTCGACGGCAGGGGGAGCGTGCTCTACGGCGTCGGCATCCTCCTGTCCATGGGAGGGGTCATAAACATGCCCGAGACCTGGGCGGTGGCGATGCTGCTGGTCGGCGTGGTCGTCATGGCCATGTTCGTCAGGTGGGAGACCAGGACGGAGGACTACCTGCTGAACGTCAGGCTGTTCAGGTCCAAGGTGTTCTCCGGGTCCTGTCTCGCTACGTTCCTGAACTATGCGGCCTCCTACTCGATATCGTATTTCCTGCCACTGTACCTGCAGGAGATCGGATCCATCACCGCCACCCAGGCGGGGATGCTCATGCTTGTCCAGGCGGCTCTCCAGGCCTTCGTGACGCCGCTGTTCGGCCGTCTCTCCGACCGCGTGGAGGACAAGCGCCTGCTCCCGACCCTGGGCATGGTGATCACCGGGACCGGCGTGTCCCTGTTCCTCCTCTACGGGATGGAGGTGAGCTATCCGCTCGTCTTCGCCACCATGCTGATCGTCGGATTCGGCCTGGGGATGTTCTCCGCGCCGAACACCTCCGTCGTGATGGGCTCGGTCAGTCCGGAGGAGACCGGAGAGGCCTCGGCCATGGTCGCGGTCATGCGCCAGTCCGGTATGATGGTCAGCATGGGCATCGCGATGCTGTTCATCTCCGTGATAATGGGCGGATCGGACAATCTGGTCCCGGAGAACTACGGGGCCTTCCTCGATGTGATCCACGTGTCGTTCGCCCTGTGCCTCGCCATGTGCGCCGTGGGGACCGTGGCATCCTTCCTCAGGGGGAGGGAGACGTCCGCCCACTCCGGTCAGTGAGGCTCGCTTAACAGATTGTCATCTAATCTAAACGATGACGGATGGTATCCTGTTATCCTGATTGTGACAATATTAGGGATATCTAATCAAAAAGGCATATATCTGTCCCTGCCGTCGTCCATTTATGTCGAAAGCGGCGGACGAGAACTTCGAGTTCCAGAAGATCATCGTGGTCCTCGGTTTCACACTCCTGATCATCAAGTATGTGGCATACTTCCTAACGGGATCCGTCGCGATCTTCACCGATGCGACGGAGTCCATCGTCAACGTTGTCGCCGCGTGCATCGGCATATACGCACTCTACCTGTCGGCGAAGCCGGCCGACAGGAACCATCCCTTCGGCCACGGGAAGATCGAGATCATCTCCTCGGCGATCGAGGGTACGATGATCATGGCCGCCGGTCTCCTGATCCTCTACGAGACCGTCCAGTCCTTCATCAATCCGGGGGAGATCACCGACGATCTGGACATCGGTCTGATACTCGTCGCGGTCGCCGCCGTGGCGAATTTCGCCGTCGGACGCGCTGCCATCGCAAAGGGGAAGAGGAACAGGTCACCGGCCCTGGAGGCCAGCGGCAGGCACCTCTGCTCCGACACTTATTCCTCGGTCGGGATCCTGATCGGTCTCTTCGTGGTCTACATCGCGGAGAGCATGGGGTACGACGCCAGGTGGCTGGACTCATCGATCGCGGCTGTGTTCGGCGTGATCATCGTCGCCACGGGAATCAAGGTCATCAAGAGGGCCATGGACGATATCATGGACACCGCCGACGCGGGCCTCCTGGAGGAGGTGGCCGGGACCATCCGCGGATACCGCCACGACGACTGGATCGACGTCCGCAACCTCCGTCTGATAAAGTACGGGCCAAGGATCTACGCCGACATGAAGGTGGTCTTCCCCCGCTGCATGACTGTCGAGGAGGTCGGAAGGGAGGAGGACGAGATCAACGAGGCCGTCTGCGACAAGTACGGCGATTCCATCGAGGTGTCCATCACGCCCGTCCCCTGCACCGAGGGATACTGCAGGGTGTGCGAGAGGAACTGCTTCACCCGCACCGTCGAGTTCGAGGAGAGGATCGAATGGACCACCGAGTCCATGACATCCCCCGTTGAGAGGGAGACGGACGAAGCCGAGGTTTAAACCCGATGCGACGATTCCGGTCCCATGGCAGATGAGATCCCCTCTCAGGTCGCCCAGGCGGGGCTTGACGGATGGTACTCCGGCCTGTCCTCCCAGGACAGGATCAGGGTGCGCAGGTACGTTGACGGCATAGACACGTCCTCCCAGCTCGGATTCCTCACGGACCTGATGTCCCGCGCGGTCGACGACCACAACTACAAGCTCGCCGTGACCGCGGGGGAGTTCCTCGAGGCCGCCGAGCTCGACGACATCTCCAGGTTCAGGGCGACGGAGGGTCTCATCGAGGGCCTCTTCGGATCCGACAGGTTCGCCGACGCCAAGGCCATGTGCCTGAGGAACCTGGATCTGTATCCCGCCGTCTCCACATCGTTCCCGCCCGAGGGCAGGCTCTCCTGCAGGAACAGGCTCATCGACATCATGGTCGGCGTCGACGGCGACTACGACGGCGCCTTCGCGGTCCTGGACAGGTACAACGCGATGGGACTGATCGACGACGAGGAGCTCGCGTACAGGAAGCAGAGCCTCAAGATCCACAGGATGCAGAAGTCCTTCGACAACCTCTTCAACTACCGTCCCGCGCAGTGACGTCCTTCCACGGGATCAGCGGGATCACGTCTATCGCAGGCTCCTCGAAGGGATGGACCTCCGCGATGCGGCGGACCACCGCGGGCGCGTCCTCCGCATGGACGGCGAACTCTATGCGCACCTCGCGGGCGCGCTCGATCCTGCCGATCTCCCCCTGGTGCGGGTGCGACCCCTCCAGGGGCCTCCAGCTCCCCTCGGTCTCCCACCACGAGTAGGCATGGTCGTATCCGGGATAGAGCGGGGAGAAGTATCCGTCGAGGGCATCCATCATATCATGCTCGGTGCCGAGCGGGACCGTGACGCCGATCTTGTACGCTTCCATGCAGGGGTGGAACGCGTCAGCGGATATCACTTGTTGCGAGCGACGTCGAAGGGTAGCTTGAACGGCAGGCCCTCGTATGCGGCGAGCGGGTTCTCGTCCCTCTCGTCCAGGTATGAGGGGCGGTGGTGTCCGGGGCCGCCGTTGGCGTCGACCTCTCTGATGATGGAGTCGATGAACTCCAGCCTGTCGGGGATCCCCTTGGTCATCCTCTCGGCACCCTTCCTGAGGAACGATGTGCTGGCGATGGTGGCGATGAAGGACAGCGGCGGGACGACGTAGAGCATCCCGGCGAAGATCCCGGTGGCCTTCTTCAGGTCGCTTATGCTGTTGATCTTCTCGATGAGATGGTCCTTCGGGACGTTCTTGAGCCTCCCCTTGAGGGAGCGGTACATGAGCTTCTGCCCTCCCAGGACGACATCGACGCTCCACTGGACCTGTCCGAACACGGGCGCGGCGGTGCCGCAGGCCTTGGTGGTCTTGTCGAGTATCGCCCTGCGGAGGTCGTCCGCGGTCCTGCCGGGGAACTCGGTCCAGTTGTATCCGGTGGTGTAGACGGAGTGCGCGTCGCTGCCGGAGGTCTCGCACCATCTGCCGGGGTAGCGGTCCATGACCAGCCTGGCGAACACGTTGGTGTAGGCGTCCGGGTGGCCGCCGTTGATGACCTCGAAGCCGTCTATGTCCAGGTCGAGGATCCTCTCCTTCAGGCCCGGCACGTGGAAGCTGAATGGATGCGGGGCGATGACGAGGCCGCCCTGCTCCCTTATGATGTCGACGGTCTCCTCGACGGACAGCATGTCGGGCACCCTCTCGGTCAGGAACAGGCCGATGATCTCGCCGTCCCTGGTGGTGACCTCCTCGCCGACCACGACCTCGATGTCGTCGTACTTCTGCTGCGCGTACTTCTGGGCGATCATCGCGCCGTGGACCTCGTCGTGGTCCGTGATGCACAGGACGTCCATGCCGTTGTCGCGTGCCCTGTCCACCTGCGTCTCGGGCTGCGCGACCGACTCGGGGAACTTGATCACCCCGAGCTTCTGGAACCCCGAGAATTCGGTATGGACATGGGTGTCGGCTTTTCCCATCGGGATGACGCATCCTTTCGTGTATTTTTAGAGTTCTCCCGAACCCTTCGACCGATGCGGAGCGCTCATGAGCTGGCGTAGTAGTACTCGCCCTTGGACTTCTGCTCCCTGTCCAGCCTGGAGTCGGGCTTGTTGATCCTGGGCCTGTGGGTGTCCGCGTCCCTGCGGAACGTGATGTCCACGGCGGAGAGGAATCTGTTCATGCCCTCGCGCATGTCGAACGGCCCATCGCCGATTCCGTGGTGGCCCGGCTCGCCTCCGAACACCATCATGGAGTCGGAGACCATGTCCAGGAAGTAGATGTCGTGGTCGACGACCATGGCGCTGCGTCCGGACTTCTCCATCATGCGGCGGATGGTCTTGGCTGCGTTCATCCTCTGGTTGGAGTCGAGATAGGCGGATGGCTCGTCGAAGAGGTAGATGTCCGCGTCGGTGGCGAGGCAGAGCGTGATGGCGACCCTCTGCAGCTCCCCTCCGGAGAGCTTGGAGACGTCCTTGTCCATCAGGTACTTGATGCCGAGGGGCTCGATGACCTCGCCGGTGAAGAAGCTGGAGGTGACGGTCTCGTAGGCCTTGGCGTAGAGGAGCTCCTGGACGGTGCCGTCGAAGTCCCCGGTGATGTACTGGGGCTTGTAGGACACCTTGACCTTGTTGTCCATCTCGCCCGAGTCGGGGTCGATGATCCCGGCCAGCATCTTGACCAAGGTGGTCTTACCGGTGGCGTTGGGTCCGACGATGCCGACGGACTCGCCGATCTTGACGGCCCCGCCGGTGACGTCCAGCTTGAACTCGCCGAAGTCCTTGTGCAGGGCCTTGAAGGAGATCAGGTCCCCGGTCTGCCAGTCCCCGCGGGGAGGTGAGGCCTCGAACTCGATGGGCCTGTCTCTGAACCTGATGTTCTCCTCGGGGAGGTATCCGTCCAGGTAGACGTTGATGGCGGTCCTGACCTGGCGGGCGAGGGTGAAGACTCCATACGCCCCCTCGGAACCGTAGACGACGTTGACGTTGTCCGCGAGGAAGTCCAGGATGGCCAGGTCGTGCTCGATGACCATGACCTGCTTCTCGGCGGCGAGCTCCTTGATCAGGCGGGCCATCTTGACCCTCTGGTAGATGTCGAGGTAGGAGGTGGGCTCGTCGAAGAAGTAGACGTCCGCGTCCTTCATCATGGTCGCGGCCATGGCGACCCTCTGCAGCTCCCCTCCGGAGAGCTTGGAGAGCTCCCTGTCGAGGACCTCGGTGAGCTCGAAGGTCTCGGCGGCCTCCTCGAGGGTCATGCGCTCCTGGACCTTGGACAGCAGGTCCCTAACCACTCCCTGGGTGGCCTTGGGAAGCTTGTCGACGTACTGCGGCTTCATGGCGGTCTTGATCTTGCCGGCGTACAGATTCTCGAGATAGTCGTGGAGCTCGGTGCCGGCGAAGCTGGCGAGGACCTCCTCCTTGGTCGGGGGGTTCTCGTAGTTGCCCAGGTTGGGGACCTCGATGCCGCAGAGCATCTTGATGGCGGTGGTCTTACCGATACCGTTCGGACCCAGGATTCCGGTGACGATGCCCTTCTTGGGCACGGGCAGGCGGTACAGGCGGAAGGAGTTCAGACCGTACTGGTGCATGAGGTCCTCCTTCAGCTCGTCGGCGAGGCCGATGATCTTGACGGCCTCGAACTGGCACTTGTTCACGCAGATGCCGCATCCCTGGCACAGGGTCTCGGAGATGATGGGCTTCCCCCTCTCGCCGAAGGTGACGCATTCCACGCCCGTCCTGTTCAGGGGGCAGAACTTGGCGCACTCCTGATTGCATTTCTTGTTCTGGCATCTGTCGTTCAGTACCGCCGCTATCCGCATGTCCGGGTCGATTCAATCCTTTGATAAATAAGCGTCGTGTTGGAAGATGTTCCAGAACATCGGATGTGCGGGATTCTGGATTGGTATGGCAAGAAGGACGCATCTCCCATGATGGCTCAGCACTCCGACGCAGGTCTTAACTATCCCTTCCGCAGGTGACAATCCCATGGGAGAGAGCACGGTCGGAACCAGGACCCTTCTGGGGGACCCCCGCAAGGGGGTCATCGCGCTGGCGATACCGATCGGCGTCGCGCTCTTCTTCCAGCAGCTGAACAATATCGTCGACAGCCTCTGGGTCGCCGGGCTAGGGGGCTCCGCCATGGGTGCCCTCGGCATCGTCTATCCGATCTACACGATCCTCATCGGGATCGGGAACGGTCTGGGCATCGGCGTCGGGGCCGCGATAGCCAGGGATATAGGGCATCGCAACCACGCGGATGCGAACAGGTCCGCCGCCCAGGGTATCGTGATAACGCTGGTCGTGAGCCTAATACTCACTCCGTTCCTGCTCCTGACGGCGGAGCCGCTGATGGTGGTCATGGGGGCCGGCGACACCGTCGGGGACTGCCTTGCATATGCCAATCCCCTCTATCTGTCGACGTTCTTCATCATCCTCAGCGGCGTGATGTCCGGCATGCTGCGCGGGGAGGGAGCCGCCAAGCGCTCCATGGCCATTCAGGTCATCGGCGCCCTGGTCAACATCGTCCTCGACCCGATCATGATCTACACCCTGGACATGGGCGTGGCCGGAGCCGCATGGGCGACGGTGATAGCGTTCATCGTCTCCTGCGCCATCGCGGCGTACTGGTACCTCCGCGACAAGAGCATGTACATCTCCATTTCCAGGTCGGACTACAGGCCCGACGCCCGCGTATGGAGGGGCATAATGTCCGTCGGGGGCCCCGAGGCCCTCGAGCTCTCGATCATGTACCTGTTCAACATCTTCCTGAACTACGTCGTCATCGAGGTCGGGGGCACGGACATGGTCGGCCTGTATTCCACCGGCTGGAGGATCGCCAACTTCATCATGATCGTCGGCCAGGCCATGGGAGGCGCGATGGTGGCCGTGTGCGCCGCCGAGTACGGTATGAAGAGGTTCGACCTCATCCGCACCGCGTTCAGGTACTCCGTCGTCACATCGGTGCTGATGACCGCCGCGCTATCCGTCGTCCTGGCGCTGGCCGCCGGCCCGCTGTCGTCCGTGTTCACAATGTCCGACGACCTCGCCTACCTCCACGGCGACATGACCGAGATGCTGAGGATCTTCGCCCTGTTCCTGCCCGTGATGTCCCTGGTGTACACGGGGTCCTCGCTCATGCAGTCCATAGACAGGGCGACGGGCGGGATGATCAACTCTCTGGCCAGGAACATCATCCTCAGCGCTGGCATGTACGCCGCCATGGTCGCCTTCGGCACGCTCACGTCGCTCTGGTGGGCCACAGCCATCGCGGAGATCCTCGGAGGTCTGATGATGTTCGCCCATGCGCGCATCGTCCTCCGCAGGGTCGAGCGCGAGGAATCCGATGCCGATCCGCAGGCCGGGGCCGAGTGAGCGCCCGTCCCATTCCCTTCCAGACGATGATTATAAGTCTGCAACCCTCCCTCCGGGGGATGTTATCATGAAGGTAGTTGTCAACGTCGCCTGGCCGTACGCCAACGGCGCCATCCATCTGGGGCATCTCGCCGGGTCCCTACTGCCGGCGGACATATTCAGCAGGTACAACCGCGTCATCGGCAACGAGGTCCTCATGGTCGGCGGCTCCGACCAGCACGGCACCCCCATCACCGTCTCCGCCGAGAAGGCGGGCATGACGCCGGAGCAGTACGCCGACAAGTTCCACGAGATCAACAAGAAGGCCATCGAGGACATGGGCATCCAGTACACCCTGTACAACAAGACCCACTGCCCGACCCACTTCGAGGTGGTCCAGAGGCTGTTCAACGACCTCAGGGACAAGGGGTACGTCTACACTAAGGAGACGGACCAGTACTACTGCCCCCACTGCGCCAGGTTCCTCCCCGACAGGTACGTCGAGGGGGTCTGCCCCAACTGCGGGGCCGAGAAGACCCGCAGCGACCAGTGCGACGCATGCGGCATGACCTTCGAGCCCGGGGACCTCCTCAAACCGTACTGCACCCTGTGCAACGGCACCCCGGAGATCCGCAAGACCGAGCACTTCTTCCTGAAGCTGAGCGCGTTCAGGGAGCCCCTGCTCAAATACCTCGAGGGCAAGGAGGGGTGGAGGGCCAACGTCAAGGCCTTCACCAGGAACTGGCTGGAGGACGGTCTCCACGACAGGGCCATCACCAGAGACATGTCCTGGGGCGTCCCGATTCCCGTCGAGGGATGGGACGACAAGGTCATCTACGTGTGGTTCGAGGCCGTCATCGGATACCTGAGTGCATCGGTGGAGTACTCCAGGATGATCGGGAAGCCCGATTACTGGGACGCGTTCTGGAAGGACCCCGAGGCGAGGCACTACTACTTCATCGGGAAGGACAACATCCCCTTCCATTCGATCATCTGGCCCGCCATCCTCATGGGCGAGGGCGGACTCGACCTGCCGTATGACATACCCGCCAACGAGTACCTCATGATCGGCGGAGGGAAGCTCTCCAAGAGCCGCAGCCGCGGAGGGGCGATCGACATCCCCAGCGTCCTGTCCAGGTACGACGCGGACGCGATCAGGTTCTACCTCTCGATCAACATGCCCGACTCCCACGACACAGAGTTCACCTGGGAGGACCTGGACACCAAGATCAACAACGACCTGGTCGCCACGCTCGGCAACTACTACCACAGGTGCCTGAGCTTCACCAAGAAGAACTTCGGCGCGATCCCCGCAGGCGAGACCGACCCGGAGACGGTCGCCGAGATCGAGAGGACCGTCGCCGAGTACCGCGAGCTGATGGGCGCGTGCGAGCTCAAGCGCGGCATCAAGCTGGTCATGGACCTGGCCCGCTACGGGAACAGGTTCTTCGATTCGATGAAGCCATGGGCCCTCATCAAGGAGGACAGGGAGGCCTGTGGAGCCGCGATGAACACCGCCCTCCGCATAGCCAAGGCCCTCAGCATCATGATGTGGCCGTTCATGCCCCGCTCGTCCGAGAGGGTTTGGCAGTACCTGGGATACCAGGGCACGCCCGAGGACGCGGGACTCGACGAGGCCCTGAGGCCCGTCATCGCCGGACAGGAGCTCAGGGAGCCCGTGCCGGTCTACAAGAAGGTCGAGATCCAGAAGGAGGAACCGAAGATGGAGGAGAAGCAGGAGAAGTCGAAGGAGACGCAGCAGCAGGCGCCGGCGGGACCATTCGCCGACTTCAGGAGGATGGACATCCGCGTCGGCACCGTCGTGGAGGTCGCCGACCATCCCGACGCCGAGAAGCTCTACGTGCTTAAGATCAGCCTCGGCGAGGCCGAGCCCAGGCAGATAGTCACCAACCTCAAGACCGTCTACCCGAGGGAGCAGATGGAGGGCAGGAGGCTGCTCGTCATCTCCAACCTCAAACCGGCAAAGTTCCGTGGAGTGAAGTCCGATGGGATGCTCATGGCGCTGGACGACGAGGATCTCGGCGGACACGCGATCAAGCTGCTGAAGCCCTCCGCCGACGTCCCCGACGGCACCAGGATCGACTGCGGCCTGGAGTGCTCGTCCTCGAGGATCGAGGTCAAGCACTGCGAGAAGGTCGACATCCGCGTCGGCAAGATGACCGACGGCAAGGTCCTCGGGGAGAACGTCCCCGAGGAGTGCCCGGACACCGCCGCGTTCGTCTACGACGGAGACATCCGCGTCCCCATGGGAGACGGCAAGGGATGCTTCATCACCGTCGACGACAACGACTTCATTGACGGGGCGAGGGTCAGATGAAAGCGGATCTCCATGTGCACACGCTGTACTCCAACGACGGCAAGACCACGCTTGAGGAGCTGCTGGATTACGCGGAGCGCATGGGGATCGGCTGCATCGCCGTGACCGACCACAACCAGTTCGAGGCGTACGAGCGCCTCAAGGACAACGGCCGCGTCATAATCATACCCGCGGAGGAGGTCTCGTCGGCCGAGGGCCACATAGTCGCCCTGGGCATCGACAGGCTGATCCCGCGGGATCTCTCCATCCAGGAGACCATAGACAGGATACACGAGGCCGGCGGTTACGCGTTCGCCGCCCATCCCTACAGATGGTGGTCCGGCCTCGGGGAGAAGAACACCCTGGCGTATCCCTTCGACGGGATCGAGGCCCGCAACGGGCGCTCCACCCCGAGGGGCAACAGGCGCTCGGAGAAGCTGGCCCGGAGGATCGGCAAACCGATGACCGCCGGCAGCGACGCCCACACGCCCCGCCACATAGGCGAGGGCTACGTGGAGGTCCCCGACGACCTCACCACATGGCAGGAGGTCGTCGAGTACATCATGCACAACGACGCGCCCATCGTCTGCAGCCACAGCCGCCACATGAAGGCCACGCTGAAGTACGGTGTCAAGTCCATCGGCGAGTGGCTGCTCCGCGGATGCAAGAGGATGTGAGCCCTTCCGATCCCGGAGAGACCTCTATATCGGCGGAACCCATCGGTCCGGAGCGATAGCATGAAGGTCAGGGTAGCCAGGAATGAGCTCGCGGACGGTTTCGCAGCAGGGGCGGACCGGAAGCTCGCCGAGCGCGAGAAGTTCATCATGCGCGCCTTCGAGGAGCCGGACAACTCGGCGGATTTCCTGGACATCGCGGAGTTCCTCAACACCGACATACGCTTCTACAGGATGGCCGCCGCCTACTACGGCGGGGACATCGACTCCCTAGACACGGGGGACGAGGAGGATCTGCTCGTGCTCGCCTCCTCCAAGGATATCTCCCCGAAGCTCTATGCGAAGTACCTTCGGGAAATCGGCCCCTCCGCCAAGGAGGAGAAGGTCACCCACCAGGCCCTCAAGGAGCTCAAGAGGGCGATCGCAGACACCGTCGTCGTGATCCAATGACGGGTCTGAGCATACTTTCTCTGCCTCAGATACTTTCGGTGTGCAAGGTCGCAGACCTGTCCCAGGTGGATCCGGATTCGGAGCCGCTCTTCATCGGCAGGACAAGTGACGAGGTCTCTGTCGTCTGTCCCACCGATATGGTACCAGATAACACGCTGGAGCGTGACGACGGATGGAGGGCGTTCAGAATCGCGGGACAGCTCGAATTCTCGATGGTCGGAGTCCTCGCGGGGATATCGAGCGTCCTTGCGGATGCCGGCATACCGATCTTCGTCGTCTCGACGTACGACACCGACTACATCCTCGTCAAGACGGGGAGGTTCGATGAAACACTGCACGTCCTGAGTGAAGCGGGATACGTGGTCGACCGTTCCTGAACGATCTTTGAGAAGAAAGGTTAAGGGTGTTTCCCGGAGGACGCCTCCCGGCGCCCTCGGTTCAGCTCATCAGGCTGGCAGCCCTGAGCTCCGCGGCGATCTTGTCCACGGCGCGGGTGACGTCCTCGGGGACCTTCGCGCCGGTGCAGACCATCTTGCCGGATCCGAAGAGCAGGACGACGACCTTGGGGTCGTCCAGCCTGTAGACGAGTCCGGGGAACTGCTCGGGCTCGTACTCGACCTTCTCCAGACCGAGGGTGATGGCGACCGTGTTGAGGTTGATCTCCTGCTCGAGGTCGGAGGATGCGACGATGTTCTGCACCTCGATCTTGGGTTCGATGGTGATGTGGACATCGGCCTTCTCGAGATCCTTGGCCACCTTCGAGATTGCGACCTTGACGTCGTCCCTGCACTTGGCCCCCGTGCAAACGACCTTTCCGCTCCTGAAGATCAGGGTAGCGGTCTTGGGCTCCTTGAGCCTGTAGACGAGTCCGGGGAACTGCTGAGGGTTGTATTCGGCGCCCTCCAGAGCCTCCTCAATCCTGTTGAGGTCGAGCTCCTGGCCGAGATAGGTAGAGGCGACCACATTCTCGATGTTCATCTTTGCCATCTAAGCACCGAATCGGGCTATTTAAAGGCCTTTTATATAGCTTTGCTTCGCGGCAGATATCTGGGCGCAAGGCGCCAGCATTGCGGTTCGTATGTCTGGCACATGCCCGATGCCGTGCAGCGGGCACGTAGAGGGTACAATTATACGTCTGGGATGAGATTCCAAATCCATGAAGCAGAGCGTCATACCGACGATGGAGGATATCAGGGCGAGAGCGGACATCCCGGTGTTCGAGGTGGCCGGCGCCCTCGAGCCGATGACCGGACCGGTACAGGTCGGTTCCAACGACATCTACTCGGTGCTGAAGTTCGCGGATGCGGTAGGGTCCAGGGCGCTCATGGTCCAGTACGACTATCCCGAGTTCGATGACTTCTACGTCGATCCGGGGGCATATCCCCTGGAGGAGATGTTCGAGGAGGAGTGCATGGACGAGGTCTACGAGGCCATCGACGACCGCAACGACGAGATCGACGAGTATCTCGACAAGGAGTACGACGGCGAGCCCTTCGCCGCCTCCGTGTTCGTGTCCTACGACGGCACCGCCTACGGCATGTATGTGGAGGACGACGCACTCATCGAAGCCTTCGGAGAGACATCGGACGAGTTCATAGTCCGTCTGATGCTCGGCGAGGACGACGAGGAGAGCGAGGACTGAACCCAAATCCCGGTCCGACGGGACCGGGAACGAAACATCAATTCTCAAAAATTGTATGGAGTCGGGGGAGGGAGTTGAACCCCCATAAACGGATCTGCAGTCCGCCCCATGGCCGCTGTGGTACCCCGACTTGAATCACCCGATTCATCGGTTCTATATAATCATTGAGGCCACCCCTTTATACTGGCTCCCGCATCGAGGGCCGATGCACTGCAAGGATGTCTCCATGAAGGATGTGGATGTGCCGCTGACCCGCGAATCCATAGCGTCCCTGATGGACGGCTGGAGGTCATACGTCCGCACGGAGGCCCTGGTCCTCAGGAACGGGGTCTAGTACGCCGTGGTGGAGCTCCGCAAGCATCCCGGTTCGGGGCTGTTCCGCGACCTGGACGGTTATGAGATCGTATCGTTGCCCGAAGACACGGTCTTCGAGGAGATCCCGGACCTGGACGTCCTCAACCTCCCGGCAATGGCCGAGGTGCAGGCGAGGCATCCGGGCAAGGCGGTGGTGGTCCGCGGGATGTTCTCGCACATCAGCTATGTGAAGGACCTGGAGCCGCAGAGACTCGTCGTCGTGGACAATGTGCCTCCGTCGCCTTCGAAGCTGGGGGTGCTCGTCCGCAGGGCGCTCGCATCCGGTTTCGTGGAGCATCCCATAATCCCCGAGGACCGCATCATCGACATGGCCGACCGGGTGTCGGAGGTGTCCACGCCCATCGTCATGTTCCCGTGCAGGGTCTCGCATCTCACCGCGGACCGTCCGTTCCTCTTCCTGGACGATGCGCCCGAGGTCGACGGCGAGGTCACGCTCATAGGGTGCCACCTGTCGCGCAGGATCTACCGCGAGCTGTACGGATCCGACGTCCCCGTGTTCATTAACGTATGTCCCGCGGACTATGTCGTTCCGGGGGAGAGGACGATAGTGAAATGCTGCAAGGTGAAGCAGGGCCACGAGCGCGACGGGGATGTCGTGCGCGTGCCGTGGGGCGCCACCGTCCCGGAGGTCGTAGAGGCGATCAACGACCTCTTCTCTGGGCCTTCTGAGCGAGCTCGCGTCCCCTGTTGAACGCCCTGTACCCCTCGTCGGTCCTTCCGGCTTGGCAGAGCAGGTTCCCGAGGGCGTACCACGAGTCCGCATCCTCGGGGTCCTGCTCTATGTGGAGCCTCATGTGGGCGATCGCCTCGTCGAGCTTGCCCTGCTGGGCGAGGTTGGAGCTGTGGCTCCGGCCTCCGGTCTCCTCGTCGATGACGCGGATCATCTCCTTGCGGGCCTTGCTCATCAGGACGTCCATGGAGCTCTCGGAGACCCACGGGTACCTGGCCCTGACCATGTCCCGGAAGGGCTTGGCGGCCTCCTCGTCGATCTCGCAGTCCGGTCCCCTGAACAGCCTGCGGGGGACGTCCACGGTGAGGTTCCCGTGGACCACGGTGATGTGGCCTGCCTGCGTCATCTGAAGCTCACGATGCGCCCGCAGGCGTCCCTCTTGGACTTCCCGAACTCGGTGAGCTTCGAGAGCTGGTCCCTGGTGAAGACCGGTCCGTCCCTGCAGACGCGGGAGTCGTCCATCACGCAGCAGCCGCATACGCCGGCGCCGCATTTCATGTACCTCTCCAGCGAGAGCTGGCAGTCCACGCCGAGCTCCTCGCATGCCTTGTAGGTGAACCAGAGCATGACCTCGGGTCCGCAGGCGAGGATGCAGTCGTAGTGCTTCTCGGCGATGCGCTCCCTCATGAGCTGGACGGCGTTGCCGTGGAATCCGCGGCTGCCGTCGTCGGTGGCGATCCAGAGGTTCGCGGCGCTGCCGGACGCGACGGATTCCATGATGATGTCCCTGTCCGAGCGTGCGGCGATGATCGTGTCCGCTCTGGTGGCCTTCACGGCGGGCATTATGGCGGCTGTGCCCACGCCTCCGCCGATGATCAGCATCTCCCCGCGACCGAGGTCGAACCCGTTGCCGAAGGGCCCGCGGATCCTCAGGCGGTCGCCGGCCCTGAGCTGGTGGATGGCCCTGGTGGCCTCGCCGATCGCCTTGACGGTGATGCTCTTCCTGTTCCCGTCCATGCCCGAGACGGACATGGGGATCTCATCGACGCCGGGGACCCAGACCATGACGAACTGCCCGGGCCTTACCTCGGCGTCCCACTCGAAGACGAACGTCTTGGTGTCGTAGCACTCGTCCACGACATCGATGATCCTCACGACATCAGTCATGCGCCACCCCCGTCATGTCGGCGATGGATCCGTAGCCGTACTCGTCCATGAACGCGGAGAGGCCGTCGTTGATCTCGGAGAAGACCTCCGGCCCCCTCGTCCCGACGGCGCTGCCTATCTGGAACGCCGATGCGCCGGCCATGAGGTACTGGGCGGCGTCCCTCCAGGTCTCGATGCCCCCGACACCCACCAGTGGGATGTCGACGGCCGTCCTCAGGTCGTAGATCGCCCTGACGCCGACCGGCAGGAGGCACTTCCCCGAAAGCCCGCCGAACCTGTTGCTCAGGAGGGGCCTGGCGAACTCCGGCTCGATGACCATGGCCTTCAGGGTGTTGATGGCGACGATCGCGTCCCCGCCGGCGTCCTGCACCGCGCGTCCGATGTCCTGGAGGATGTGGGTGTTGGGCGTCAGCTTGGCCCACACGGGTATGGATACCGCCGATTTCACGGCGGAGACGATGGATCCGACCATTGCCGGATCGGTCCCGACCTCCATCCCGAAACCCTTGGCGTGGGGGCACGAGAGGTTCAGCTCCACGGCGCTGGCGCCGTAGTCCTCCATCTTTCCCGCCAGTTCGGAGAAGTCCCCCGGTCCGGCCCCGTATATGGAGCCGATGACGGGCCCCGCCCTCACGGCGACCTCCATCTCCAGGGAGAACTCCTCGATCCCCGGGTTGGGGAGCCCCATGGCGTTCACGTAGCCTCCGTCCACCTCGGTGAAGCAGGGGTTGGCGTGGCCCTGGTTGGGCTGCAGCCCTATCGATTTAGTCACAACCGCACCGCAGCCGCATTCCATCATGCGCACCAGCGACGGTCCGGTCTCATCCATGATCCCGGACGCGACCATGCCGGGCCTCTCGAGGTCCAGCGTCCCGACGCGGGTTTTCAGCGATGCCATGTCTGAGATGATGGACGGCGCGACTATAAAGATGGCGAACTCCGGGCTCCGGCGCATACCCAGGTCTTATTACGGCGAAGCCCATCGCACCGTCATGGACGTCGACTCGGTGCGTGCGGACTTCCCGACCATCCGCAAGGGCAAGGGGATCTATCTGGACAGCGCATGCCAGTCCCTCAGGCCGGACAGCGTCATACGCGCGATTACCGAGTACTACGAGGACTACCCCGCCTGCGGCGGTCGCAGCGTCCACTCCATGGCGACGCGCGTGTCCATAGCAATAGACGAGACCCGCGAGACCCTCGCCCGCTTCTTCCACACTAAGGATCCTGACTGCTACGCGTTCACGCGCAACTGCACCGGGGCCCTCAACACCGCGGCATACGGTATCCCGCTGAAGAGAGGGGATGTGGTCGTCACCACCGACACCGAGCACAACTCCAACCATGTGCCCTGGCTCCGTCTCCAGGAGACGGTGGGGATAAGGAGGCGCATGACCAGGTCCAGGGCCGACGGCACGTTCGACCTGGAATCGTTCCACAAGTGCATGGACCACGACGTGAAGGTGGTCTCGGTCCAGCACGCGGGCAA
>CASFYI010000074.1 GCA_949298875.1 uncultured Methanomassiliicoccales archaeon
CGAGAGGGTCGTGAAGGGCCTCACCGCGATACAGGACGCGGACGGGAAGGACTCCCAGGACAGGAAGATGAAGACCCTGGCCAACCTGCTCCATGACTCTGGACCGCTGGAGGCGAGATACCTGTGCAGGACCGTCACCGGCAGGATGCGCGTCGGCGCCGCCGACATGACCATCCTGGACGCGCTGGCACTGGCGTTCGCCACCAAGGAGGACCGCCCGGAGATCGAACGCGCTTTCAACGTCACCTGCGACATCGGACTGGTGGCTGAGACCATAGCCGAGGGCGGCATGGATGCCGTCAGGGGGATCCGCGTCTCCGTGGACAGCCCCGTGAAGGTCATGCTCGCCGAGCGCCTTCCGTCGGTGTCCCAGATAGTCGAGAGGATGGGCGGGCGCTGCGCCATCGAGTACAAGTACGACGGCATCCGCGTGCAGGCGCACATCGGGAAGGACTCGGTCAGGCTATACTCCAGGAGGCTGGAGGACCTCACCTCGAACTTCCCCGACATCGCAGACTCCCTGAGGAAGGCCTGCGGCTACGGGGAGGCCATAGTCGAGGGGGAGTGCGTCGCGGTGGATCCGGAGACCGGATTCATGCTGCCGTTCCAGAACGTCACCCACCGCAGGAAGAAGCACGGGATGGAGGAGGCCGTCAGGGACGTCCCCGTCCGCATGTTCATGTTCGACTGCCTCTACCGCGACGGGGAGGACATGACGCCGCGCCCGTACCTGGAGAGGCGCGGGGCCCTCGAGTCCGGGTTCAGGCTCGGCGGGCAGATCCAGATGACCACGATGCGCATCGTGGAGAGCGAGGAGGAGGGCGAGGAGTTCTTCGCCTCCGCCATCGGGCACAGGTGCGAGGGGATCATGGCGAAATCCGTCGCCGAGGACTCAGTCTATCGCGCCGGATCCCGCGGGTTCCTCTGGATCAAGTACAAGAAGGACTACCAGCAGGCGCTGACCGACTCCTTCGACCTCGCTGTCGTCGGGGCGTTCTACGGCATGGGCAAGAGGGCCGGCAGGTACGGCGCGCTCCTGATGGCGGCTTACGACCAGGAGACCGGCAGGTTCGAGACCGTCTGCAAGCTCGGAACAGGGTTCGACGACGCGTTCCTAGACGGCATGCCCGCCCTGCTCGACGGCACCAGGACGGAGGAGAAGCCCAGGGACGTCGACGCGGAGATGGTCCCGGACGTGTGGTTCGACCCCGCGGTCGTGCTCGAGGTCGTCGCCGCCGAGATCACCCTGAGCCCCATCCACACAGCTGCCCGCGACATGATCAAGGAAGGCTCGGGCCTGGGCATAAGGTTCCCCAGGTTCACCGGCAGGGTGAGGGACGACAAGACCCCCGAGCAGTGCACCACGGTCGAGGAGATCGCGGAGATGTACTCCATGCAGGCCCACGATTCCGACGGTCTGTCCGATACGGGACCTGAGTGAGCGGGCGTAGCACATTTAAATATAAGACTCGAATCCGAGGTTGCCGGAGACGGCACAGGATGGGAAGAAGATGGAGAGCGAAGAGATGAACCCCTGCACTGCGGCTGCGACCCCCGTGAGGGACGGGGAACCCTCCCAGTCATCCGAGACTCACTGGGACGGCAGCGGAGACTGATCGCCCGCGGCTTAGCCGCGGATACCCAGCGAGCCGGCGTGTCATCACCGGGAGCCGCTCCTGGGATCAAAACCCGATTCGTAGGTTTTTATATCAATTGGTGTTAGCCATCGCCCATGGAAACATACCTTGTCGAGAAGACCGACGACACCGTCACCATCGGATTCAAGGAGGCCAACCTGACTCTCATCACGCCTCTTATGAAGAAGCTTGACGAGGACGAGGCAGTCGACATCGTCAGGTACATCGACACCCACCCCGAGCTCGACGACAGGAAGCTCTACGTCAAGGTCAACAGCGGCGACCCGCTCGAGGCCATCGCCAGGGCCTCCAGGGCCATGTCCGAGTACTTCTCCGGGATCAAAGAGTGATCACCCTGTACCGCGAGTGCCTCACCGCAGAGGCCGGCATCGGCATGCACAGATACCTGTGCGACACCGACGGGACCGGCGGACACCTCAAGACGCTTCCAGAGGACTTCATCGTCAGGGAGATCTCCGATCCCCCTCGCGAGAAGGAGGGCGGCGAGTTCACCATCGCCACCGTCACCAGCCGCAACTGGGAGACCAACCGCCTCGTGCGCATGCTGTCCCGCTCCATCGGGATGTCCCGCACGAGGATCGGGTTCGCGGGCACCAAGGACAAGCGCGCCGTCACGACGCAGCTCATGTCCTTCAGATGCCCGCCAGAGGATCTGGCCAAGGTCAGCCTGAAGGACGTGGACATCTCCGGGATCTATACGGGAAGCCGCGCCATACAGCTCGGCGACCTGATCGGGAACTCGTTCGAGATCACCGTCAGGGACTGCGCCATGCCCATGTCCGAGATAGAGGAGACCGTCAACGCGGACATCGACATCATCACGAAGACCAAGGGCTTCCCCAACTACTTCGGCGTGCAGAGGTTCGGGTCCGTCAGACCCGTGACGCACCTGGTAGGCGAGAGGCTGGTCCGCGGCGACATAGAGGGCGCCGTCAGGACGTACATCTGCCACACCACGCCAGAGGAGGACCCCGAGCTCAGGGAGCTGCGCGGAACCCTGGTGGGGTGTACCGACTGGGCCGCCGCGGCCGCCTCCATGCCCGAGAGCATGTCGTTCGAACGCGTCCTCGCCCAGGCCCTCGCCGGCGGGGAGGACTGGAAGGGAGCGATCTCGGCCCTGCCGACGAACCTCCAGATGATGTTCGTACACGCCTATCAGTCATACCTGTTCAACGAGATGCTGAGCGAGAGGATGGCCCGCGGGCTCCCCCTGGACCGCCCGGTGGAGGGCGACGTCGTCATCCCGCTCTCGCAGGACGGCACCCCCAACCACGACGAGGCCATCCTGACCACGTCCAGGAACATCGACCTGGTCGCCAGGCAGGTCCGCGCCGGAAGGGCGTTCGTCACCATAGCGCTCTACGGATCCGAGAACATACTCGCCGAGGGCGAACCCGGCGAGATCGAGAGGTCCATGGCCGAGCGCGAGAGGCTGAGCCCCGAGGACTTCGTCATCCCCGGACTGCCCAAATGCTCCTCGAAGGGCGGCAGGAGGGAGATCCTCTGCCCGGTGAACGATCTGAAGGCATCCTTCGCCGAGGACACCTATTCCATGAGCTTCTCCCTTCCCAAGGGGAACTACGCCACCTGCCTGATGCGCGAGTTCATGAAGTCCGAGATGAGGGACTACCGATCAGACGATCATCGACCTCACGGACGCCGCCTCGTAGACGCCGAGCCCGCACTGGCTGATTATCTCGAATACGGTCATCCCCTTGGGGAGTCCCATCGCCAACCTGGACAGATGGCCGTCGTCGTCCGCCGCCGGCGAGGCCATCGCCGAGCGGATGTAGGCGACCATCTCCTTAGCGGAATCCGCGTCCCTGAAACCACCTGCGACAAACACCTTCTCCAGCGGCAGCACGGGCTTCCCCTCGAGATCCTTCCATCCGATCTTAATGACGATCTCGCCCGACTTGGCCTCCATCGCATCAAAGTCCGGATACGAGGGTCCGACGGGTCCGATGTCCTGTATCTCGGACAGATATCCGGAGACCTGCTCCGCGGTCTCCTTGTCGAGGCCCAGGGCATCCAGTATGTCCGGGTCGTCGCAGGAGGTCCTCGTCGTGTACGCCCTGCGCAGGGCCTTCTCCGCGTAGCGCTTGACCGCGTCGCTGTAGCCCTTCCTCCGCCCGCTGATGAGCTCCTCGGCCTCCTCCCTGTGGCCTGCTGCCTCCAGGATCCTGGCCAACGTGATCTTGCAGTCGTCCGGGGCGCCTCCGCGGTCGGACATCGCGCGGAACGCGGACATGATCATCTCATCGTCCCCGCGGTCCCTGCCGATCTCGGCCTTCAGCAGCATGGCCGAGTATCTCCCGGGATCCCTGCGCAGGATGCGCGAGACCGTGCCTGTCGCGCCGGTGAGGTTGCCGGAGGCCGCCTGCTGCCTCGCCAGAGCCTCGGCCGTATCGAGATCCTCCGGATCCAGGGAGACCGCACGGGAATAGCTGGTGGCCGCCCTCCCGGATTCGCCCATGGCCTCCAGGACGCGGCCCTTGAGGATATGGACCTCGGCCGTGTCCATCCCAGCGGCGATGGCCCTGTCGGCCTCGTGGAGCGCGCCTCCGAGGTCGCCCTTGGCCTCCCTCGACAGCCCCATGACCAGATGGAGCCCGGGGTGTCCGGGATTCCGCCTCATGGCGTTCTCCACGAGGAACCCGGCGCCATCGGGGTCCCCGGTGGCCAGGGCGACCCTGGCCTTCTGGCAGTTGATGTCGGGATCGTTCGGCATGACGGCGAGGGCGCGGTCGGCCATCCTCATGGCCCCTCTGAGGTCCCCCGCCTCAAGCAGCGATGCGGACATCGCCATCAGGGCGCCCACATCCTCCTTCGGCCTCTCGGGCTCCGGCTCCGGGACCTCCTCCCTCGGGCCGACCGCCCCGGACGCCATCCTCTCCCTCTCCTCGGATATGACCCTTGAGTCGGGGAGCTTCGCTGCGGCCTCGTCGAGGGATGCTATCGCCGCCTCCCTGTCCCCCTTGGACAGGAGCGTGCGCGCGAGCCTCACCGC
>CASFYI010000075.1 GCA_949298875.1 uncultured Methanomassiliicoccales archaeon
GGCGGGGTCACACCCGGTCCCATCCCGAACCCGGCAGTAAAGTCCGCCCGCGTATCTGTCTGTACTGTAGTGCGCAAGCCTACGGGAACTCAGACACGCTGTCAACCACTTCTTCTCTTCTATCTTGTGGCCGAGAGGCTTCTTTGCCCCATCGCTCAAACATAATATACGTTGACCCTCATGCTCCAGCGATGATACTGATCAAGCTGGGCGGGAGCGTCATCACAGACAAGTCCCAGTACAAGAAGTTCGACCGCGAGCAGGCGTCCAGGCTCTGCCGCGAGATCGCCGAGTCCGGGAAGCCGACGATCGTCGTCCACGGCGCCGGTTCGTTCGGACATGTTCTGGCCAAGAAGTACTCCATCCAGAACGGGCTCGAAGACCGCGAGCAGATCCCTGCTGCGGCCCAGGTCCACCACGACGCCATGGAACTCGGCATGCTCATGACCCAGACACTCATCGACAACGGCATCCCCGCGGCATCGGTCGCCCCCGGGAGCTGCTTCGTCATGGAGGACGGCAGGATCGTCCCCGACAACCTCGAGGCAATAAAGGCCCTTCAGGACGTGGGAATCATGCCCGTGACCTTCGGCGACGTGGTCATGGACCGCACCAGAGGGTTCGGAATCGTGTCCGGGGACCAGATGATGGAGGTCATGGCCGACTTGTACAAACCCGAGCGCGTGGTCTTCGTCTCCGACATAGACGGCCTGTACACCGCGAATCCGAAGACCGACCCGGATGCCGAGCTCATACCCGAGTTCGACGCCGGCACTTTGGACGACATCTCCTCGGAATCCGACGTCGACGACGTCACCGGAGGTGTCCGCAACAAGATGGAGGCCATGCTGCGCATGTGCGACGAGGGCAGGGACTGCGTCCTGGTAAACGGGACCGTTCCCGGGAGGCTGCTCGCGCTTCTCAAAGGCGAGGACGTGACCTGCACGGTCGCCAGGATGTGATTCATATGACACAGATCAGAGAGAGGAAGGCGGACCACATCGACATCTGCGTGAACGAGAGGACCGCCCCCGGATACTGCTACTGGGACGACGTCAGGTTCGTCCACAACGCCCTTCCGGAGATCGACGCCGACGACATCGACACCACCTGCTGGCTCTTCGGGAAGAAACTTGAGTTCCCGCTCATCGTCACCGCCATCACGGGCGGTTTCAAGGGAGCCGAGAAGATCAACTCGAACATAGCCGAGGCCTGCGCCGAACTCGGCATCGGCATGGGCGTCGGAAGCGAGAGGGCGGGGGTCACCGGCACCTGTCCCGAGAGCTACTCCGTCATCAAGGAGTTCGACGTGCCCCTGGTCATCGGCAACGTGGGAGCGCCCCAGCTCGTCCCCCAGAAGAGCAAGGACCTGTTCAGCGCCGAGATGGTGGGACAGGCGAAGGACCTCATCGACGCCGACGTGGTCGCGATACACCTGAACTACCTGCAGGAGGTCGTCCAGCCCGAGGGGGACACCAACGCGAAGGGCGTGCGCGACGCCATCAGAGCGCTGGCACAGGAGTACCCCATCATGGTCAAGGAGACCGGCGCCGGCATCTCCCGCGATGTCGCCGACAGGCTGAAGGGGATCGGCATCCTGGGCATGGACATAGCCGGGATGGGCGGGACCAGCTTCTCCGCCGTCGAGCTGTACCGCGCGATGAAGGTCGGGGACGACGTCAGGACCAGCATGGGCGAGACGTTCTTCGACTGGGGGATACCGTCCCCGGTCTCCCTGCACGAGTGCAGGGGGTGCGGCCTTCCGCTGATTGCCTCCGGCGGCATCCTGGACGGCATACACGTGGCGGCATCCATCGCCATGGGCGCCACCTGCGCGGGGGTCGCCAACTCCGTGCTCAGGGAAGCCACCGAATCCGCCCAGGCGGTCATAGACAAACTCACGATTATCAGGGAGGAGCTGAGGGCAGCCATGCTCCTCACCGGGTCAGCGAACCTGGATGCCCTCGCCAAGGCAAGACACGTGGTCCTCGGAGAGACCAGACAATGGATTGATGCGCTATGATAGACGCCAAAGATTATCTGAAGAAGATGTCCGCCGAACTCGACGGACCCATCAAGAGCTACATCGGAGACGAGGAGCCCAAGAAGCTCATGGACGCCTCGAAGCAGTACCCCTACGCCGGCGGCAAGAGGATGCGCCCGGCAATGGCCGTCGCATGCTGCGGAGCGGTCGGAGGGGACAAGAGCAAGGCCGTCCCCCTCGCGGTCGCTGTGGAGTACATCCACAACTTCACCCTGATCCACGACGACCTCATGGACGGGGACAAGGTCCGCAGGGGCATGCCGACCATCCACGTCGGATACGGCGAGCCCACGGCCATCCTGGCCGGTGACGCCCTGTTCGCTAAGGCGTTCCAGATCATCTGCGACCTCGACGTGCCCGCCGAGAGGATGAGGGACGCCCTCAGGTACATCAGCCAGGCCGTCTGGGACCTCGCCCGCGGACAGCAGATGGACGTCAACAACGAGGGACAGCTCGTCACCGAGGACGTGTACATCGAGACCATCAAACTGAAGACCAGCGTCCTCTTCGCCGCGGCCGCTGCGGGCGGTGCGATCGTCGGAGGCGCCGACGAGAAGACCGTCAGGGCGATCAACGAGTACGCCATCGAGCTGGGACTCGGGTTCCAGATGTTCGACGACTACCTCGGCGTCGCCGGCGACCCCGCGAAGACCGGCAAGTCCGTGGGCAACGACATCCGCAAGGGCAAGTGCACCTGCATGGTCATCCACGCCCTGCACAACATCAAGGACCCCGAGGAGCTCGAGGAGTTCAAGTCCGTCCTGGGCAACCTGGAGGCCACCGACGAGCAGTGCGCCCGCGCCAAGGACATCATGGAGAAGGCCGGGTCCATCGAGTACGGCCTGAACCTCGCCAGACAGAAGGTCGACATCGCGAAGTCCAAGATCGCCTTCCTCCCCGAGACC
>CASFYI010000076.1 GCA_949298875.1 uncultured Methanomassiliicoccales archaeon
GGTAAGACGGCCATAGCGGCGGGGTAACACCCGGTCCCATTCCGAACCCGGAAGTAAAGTCCGCCCGCGTATCTGCCTGTACTGTAGTGCGCAAGCCTACGGGAACTCAGACACGCTGTCTGCCACTTTTTCACATTCATCCGTTCAGCGCGAGCTCCGCTCGGAATCCGACGGCTGGCTATGCGTGAACCCCTCTCGCCAACCATATAATACAACAAGCACTTGCGTGGCGCGATGATACTGATCAAGCTTGGCGGGAGCGTCATAACCGACAAGTCGCAGTACAAGAAGTTCAACAAGGAGCAGACTGCGAGGCTTTGCCGCGAGATAGCGGAGTCCGGTCGCTCCGTGATGATCGTCCACGGCGCCGGTTCGTACGGGCACGTCCTCGCGAAGAGGTACGCCATACAGAACGGGCTCGTGGACTTCGCCCAGGTGTCCCCGGCGGCCATGGTCCACCACGACGCCATGGAGCTCGGCCTTCTCGTCACCTCAGAACTCATGGCCGTGGGCATCCCCGCGGCATCCCTGTCCCCCGGATCCTGCTTCGTCATGGACGAGGGGAGGCTGGTGGTGAACGACGACGAGGTCATCCGCCGCATGAGCCACGTCGGCATCATGCCCGTGACCCACGGCGACGTGGTCATGGACCGCCAGAAGGGGTTCGCCATCGTCTCGGGCGACGAACTCATGGAGGTCATGGCCCGCATCTTCAAACCGGAGCGCATCGTGTTCGTCTCGGACATCGACGGGCTCTACGACAGCAACCCCAAGGAGAATCCCGAGGCCCGGATGATCCCCGAGGTCACGCAGGAGATCCTCGACGGCGTCAGCTCCGACGAGGACGTGGACGACGTCACCGGAGGGGTGCGCAACAAGATGGAGGCCATGCTCAGGATGTGCTCCCCCGACAGGGACTGCGTCCTGGTCAACGGCACCGTGCCCGGGAGGCTGCTGTCCCTCCTCACGGGCGAAGAGGTGACCTGCACGGTCGCCAGGATGTGATCCCATGTCGCAGCAGATCAGAAACAGGAAGGCAGAACACATCGACATCTGCGTCAACGAGAGGATCGCCCCGGGACACTGCTACTGGGACGACGTCAGGCTGGTGCACAACGCGCTGCCGGAGATCGGCATGGATGACATCGATACCACCTGCTGGCTCTTCGGGAAGAGATTGGAGTTCCCGCTCATCGTCACCGCCATCACCGGGGGGTTCCCGGGTGCCACGAAGATCAACGCCAACATCGCTGAGGCCTGCGCGGAGCTCGGCATCGGCATGGGCGTCGGGAGCGAGAGGGCCGGAGCCACGGGAGTCTGCCCCGAGAGCTACTCGGTCATCAAGGACTATGACGTCCCGCTTGTGATCGGCAACGTCGGAGCGCCCCAGCTCGTCCCGCAGGGCAGCAAGGACCTCTTCGACAGCGCCATGTTCGGCCAGGCGAAGGACCTGATCGACGCCGACGTCATGGCCATCCACCTCAACTTCCTCCAGGAGGTCGTCCAGCCCGAGGGGGACACCAACGGGGCCGGCGTGAGGGACGCGATAAGGTCCCTGGCCCGCGAGTACCCCGTGATGGTCAAGGAGACCGGGGCCGGCATCTCCAGGGATGTCGCGGACAGGCTCAAGGGCATAGGCATCCTCGGCATCGATGTGGCGGGCATGGGAGGCACGAGCTTCTCCGCCGTCGAGCTATACAGGGCCATGAAGGTCGGGGACGACATCCGCACCAACATGGGGGAGACGTTCTTCGACTGGGGGATACCGACCCCTGTCTCCGTCGTGGAGACCGTCGGGTGCGGGCTCCCGATCATAGCCTCGGGAGGCGTGCTGGACGGTACGCACGTGGCGGCGGCCATCTCCCTGGGCGCGACCTGCGGGGGAGTCGCCCACGCGGTCCTGAAGGAGGCCACCGAATCCGCGGAGGCCGTGAAGCAGAAACTCACTATCATAAGGGAGGAGCTCAGGGCGGCCATGCTCCTGACCGGGTGCAGGGACCTGAAGACCCTGTCCAAGGCCAGGCACGTCGTGCTGGGCGAGACCAGACAATGGATTGATGCGCTATGATTGACGCCAAGGAGTATCTCAAGAAGATGTCCGCCGAGCTCGACGGACCGATAAAGAGCTACATCGGGAACGAGGAGCCGGAGAACCTCATGGAGGCCTCCAGGCAGTACCCCTACCGCGGTGGCAAGAGGATGAGGCCGGCGATGGCCGTCGCCTGCTGCGGCGCCGTCGGAGGGGACAGGAGCAAAGCGGTCCCGCTCGCCGTGGCCGTGGAGTACATCCACAACTTCACCCTGGTCCACGACGACCTCATGGACGGGGACGAGGCCCGCAGGGGGATGCCCACCATCCACGTCACCTACGGCATGCCCACCGCCGTCCTGGCGGGGGACGCCCTGTTCGCCAAGGCGTACCAGATCATCTGCGACCTGGACGTCCCGGCCGACAGCATGAGGAAGGCACTCCGCTACGTCAGCAAGGCCGTCTGGGACCTCGCCCGCGGACAGCAGATGGACGTGAACAACGAGGGCAGGATCGTCTCCGAGGAGGTCTACCTGGAGACCATCAAGCTGAAGACCAGCGTCCTCTTCGCGGCCGCCGCGGCCGGAGGGGCGATCGTCGGAGGCGCGGACGACAGGACCGCCGAGGCGATCCACGACTACGCCATCGAGACCGGACTCGGATTCCAGATCTTCGACGACTACCTCGGCATCATGGGCGACCCCGCCAAGACCGGCAAGTCCAACTGCAACGACATCAGGAAGGGCAAGTGCACCGTCATGGTCACCCACACCATCCAGGCCCTCGAGAGGGACCCCGCCAAGCTGGAGGAGTTCAAGTCCATCCTCGGCAAGATGGATGCGACCGAGGAGGAGTGCGCCCGCGCCAAGCAGATCATGATCGACGCCGGCTCCATCGACTACGCGATGGACATGGCCAACGAGAAGGTCAACGCGGCCATCGACGCGATCTCCTTCCTGCCCGAGAGCGAGGACAAGGAGTTCATGATCGCACTGGCCAAGTACGCCATCGACAGGGAGGTCTGAGGACCTCCCCTGAAACCCCTTAGAAACCTCTCACGCGTCCTCTATCCCGGTCTCGACGATCCGGTAGTAGACACTCCTCCCCTCGGGGAGACTCCTGTGCTTCACTATCACGGCCTTCCTTCTGCCGTTGTCCAGCTTCTCCAGCCTCAGGATGGTCTTGGCGTTGTGGTTCAGAGCGTGTCCTCCGAGGAACTCCACCCTGCCACTGGTGAGATTCGAGTAGACCTGCGAGGTCACGAGGATCGTCATGTCGTACTTCCTGGCGATCTCCAGGAGGAGCTCCGTCTGTCTCACGAACTCGTTGCGCGCCTTCGGCTCGTCGTGCCTCAGGCGGTAGAACATCGTCAGGGAATCGATGACCACCAGGGAGATGGCGTTGTTCTCGGCCAGCTTCCCGATCTTCTCGATGCGGTCGGTCTGCTCCTCCAGGCTGTGCACCTGGAATATCAGGAGGTTCCTGACGGCGTCCGCGTCGCCCTCGAAGACCTGGGACAGCCTCTCCGACGAGAGTCCCTCGTTGTCGATGTAGGCGACCTTCTCCCCCTTCTGGGCGACCTCGCGGGCGGCCTGCAGGCAGACGTTCGTCTTTCCCGCGCCAGCCTCCCCGTAGAGCAGCGTGACGCAGCCCGACTCGATCCCGCCTCCCAGGAGGCGGTCGAACTTTGGACAGTTCAGTGGGATGCGTGCCACGCCACGCTGAAGGCCGAACGCCTTAAAATAAGGTGGTGAAAGGAGGGGTCTGGTTCGACCCCGTTTGGATCAGCGGCGGATGTCCCCGCGGTCCTCGTCCAGGGTGTTCCCCTCGACGGCGCTGATGTCGTCCAGGCTGTGGTCGACACCGGTCTGCACGACATCGCCCTTGGCCGCGTAGAACGCCACCGCGAGCACCGCGTACACGATGTAGGCGATGACTGCGATTATCACTACGGCCACTATGACGACGGCCGCGATCGTCGCGACGCTCTCGAGGACCCCTGGCTGCGTCAGCGCCCAGGCGACGACCGCCACGAGCGCAACCACGAGCACCGCGATGGCTATCAGCGCCAGTGCCGACTTACCGGTCCCGACGCGCCTCTCCTGCATACCCCTGTCCTGCATCATATCACCTCAGCTGGAGCTCTGCGGCATGTACGGGTACAGCGACATGGCCAGGTCTCCGAGCGTCATGGACTGGAGAACGACCCTGCCCGGCCCCCTGAGGGTCGTGACGAACAGTCCCTCGCCGGAGAACAGCATGTTCTTGATGCCGCCGACGGAGGCGATGTCGTAGGTCACGGTCTCCTCCCATGCGACGGCGTTGGCCGTGGACACCTTCAGTATCTCGCCGGGCGCCAGATCCTTGACGACGAAGTCCCCGCATCCGCAGATGAAGACGATCCCGTTCCCGGAGACCCTCTGGAGGATCAGGCCCTCGCCGCCGAAGAGCATAGATCCGAACTTCTTCTGGAACGCCAGATCTAGGTTCACGCCTTCCTCGGACGCGAGGTATCCGGTCTTCTGGAGCATCCACGCCCCCTTGGAGACGTCGATATCCATGACCTTCCCGGGCGCGCTGTTGGCCAGACCGATGACCCCCGTCCCCTCGGACCTGTACTGCACGAGGAACAGGGACGCGCCGGTGAGCGAGCGCTTGATGCTGGCCCAGGCTCCTCCGGTCGCTTTGGCCTCCATGGTCACGTTGCCGGTCATGTAGGCCATCGCCCCGGCGACGGAGTAGAGCGTCTCTCCCGGGGAGATCTCTACGTTGAGCATCTGGAGATTGTCTCCAGTGATGTCGTACCTCATCGGACCCGTATCGCATTCCCGCAATAAAAGACGGCCCATCAGGATTGAATACGGCGGCCCCGATGGGGGTCGTCATGGAAGGATGTGCCGGAATCGCCGGGGCGGAGGCGGAGGTCGAGGAGACGGAGTTCCTCGGAAGGCCCGCGATGGTCAAGATCAGACCGCCGAAGGGATACAGGCTCCCGGAGCTGGATGCGCACATCCGCTCGACCAGGACGAGGAGCGAGGCGCGCATAATGCACGAGGCCCGTCTCGCCAGCGTCCGCACCCCGTGCATCTACGACCTGGACCTGAAGAGGGGCGCCATCGTCATGGAGCGCATGCCGGGGACCACCGTCAAAGCCCACCTGGATTCGCATCCCGAGGATGCTGGAAAGGTGTGCAGGGAGATCGGCCGCACCGTCGCCAGGCTCCACGCCGCCGGGATCACCCACGGCGACCTCACGACGTCCAACATGATCCTCCTCCCAGACGGGGGGATCTGCCTGCTGGACATGTCCATGGGCAAGACCCGCTCGGAGCTGGAGGACATCGGAGTGGACCTCAGGCTTCTCGAGAGGGCGTTCTCATCGGCCCACGTCGGCCTGGAGGAAGCATTCTCGGAGCTCATGGACGAGTACTACGTCAACACGTCGAATCCGGATGCCGTGAGGAAGAGGGTCGAGGACATCAGGAACAGAGGGAGATACACATGAGGCTCAAGGTCATAACGTCGAATCCGGGGAAGGTAAGGGAATATGAGAGGGAGCTGTCGCAGTTCGGCATCGAGATGGAGCACCTCCGCCACCCCTACGACGAGGTGCAGACGTCCGATCTGGAGGAGGTCGTCAACAAGGGCATGGACGCCATCATCTCGGAGGGCATCCGCGACTTCATCGTGGACGATTCGGGACTGTTCGTGGACGCCCTGAAGGGCTTCCCCGGCGTATGGTCCGCCTACGCCCAGAAGACCATCGGCAACCCCGGGATCCTGAAGCTCATGGATGGCGTGGAGGACCGCGGGGCGGAATTCAGATGCTGCATCGGGTGCGACATCGCTGGGAAGCGCATCGTCGTGACCGGGGTGTGCCGCGGCGTCATAACGGATTCCGAGCGCGGAACGGACGGATTCGGCTTCGATCCCATATGCTCGCCCGACGGCGAGCGCACCTTCGCGGAGATCCCCATGGACGAGAAGAACGCCGTGTCCCACAGGGGCAACGCCGTCAGGCTGCTGATCGAGGCGTTGAAAGATGAGGGGCTCATCTGAGCCCCTCTGAAAAGCTAAGGGCGCCGTTCAGAGGTGGAACGGCTCGTTGATGAACAGGATACAGATACCGAGAGCCAGGCACAGGAACAGCAGATAGTTCCCGAGCATGGATTTGGTCTCCACCATGTCCATCCTGAACTTCATCAGGGCGAGGATCTTGTTGAGACCTATGCAGACGGCGAACGCGATGAGCGTCGCCACGACCCAGCCCATGTCGAAGAGGTCGGTGATGACCGCTCCGACGACACCGATGATCACTCCGAGGACCATCACGACGAGGAAGATCTTGGTCATGTAGATGTCCTTGAGGATGAACTCCCTCTCGTTGAACTCGGTGGGAGTGAACTCGTACTCCTCCTCGGGCTGCTCTATGATCCGCCTCTTCTTCTTGGCCATCGCGTCCGCATCCTGATTTCCCTTTTAAATGTTGTTCGTTGAAGTCACGGCTTGCCGAACTCGTTCCTAGAGCGCTTGAGCGCCTCTATGACCGGCAGGGGCTTGCCGAGGAGGAACGTCTCCAGCGCGCCTCCGCCCGTGCTCACGTAGGAGAACCTGTCGGCGAGGTCGAACCTCTCCGCCGCTCCGCCCGTGTGGCCTCCGCCGATGACGGACTGCCCGCCGCTGTCGACCATGGCGGTCATGATCACGCGGGTTCCCACCTCGAAGCCCTCCTTCTCGATCATGCCGGCCGGACCGGACATGAAACAGGTCTTCGACGAGAGGAGCACCTTGCGGAACTTCTCCGCGGAGGCGTCGCCGATGTCCAGAGCGGGCTCCGCCGTAGGGAGATCTCCGATGTTCACGGAGACGCGCTTCCCGTCCCTCTCGACGGCGACGTCCACCGGGAGGAGGACTCTCTGGCCGTACTTGGACATGATGTCCTTGGCTGCCTGGAGGTTCTCGGGCGTCAGCTCGTCCTGGAGGATCCTGCTGCTCGCCTCGCCGATGTCCACGCCGCGGGCGAGCAGGTACGCGTTACCCACGAGGCCGACGAGGATGACGGTGTCCGCCATGCCGCTGCCGAGGACCCTGTCGATCATCTCGGAGACGTCACCGAACTTGGCCCCTCCGAGGATGAACACGGAGGGCCTGCGGGGATCGCCGAAGATGGCGTCCAAGGCGTACAGCTCCTTGGCCATCAGCCTGCCGGACGCGGAGGGCACGCGGGCCTCGAAGCCCACGAGCGAGCACTGGGACCTGTGGGAGGCCCCGAACGCGTCGCAGACGTAGTAGTCGATGAGGGGTGCCAGGGTGGTGACGATCTCGCCCTTGGCGTGCATGTCCATGTCGCCCTTGGCGGTCTCGCTGTCGAGCTCCCTGACGTTTCCGAGCAGGAGGACCTGCCCGGGCTCGAGCTCCTTCACGGCCTCGACAGCCTTCTCGCCGATGACGTCGTCGACGTACTTGACCGGGATGCAGAGGTGCCTGGACAGGAGCTCCGCGTGCTGCTCCAGGGGGATGAAGTCCCATCCGCCCTTGCGGCTCTGGTGTGCGAGGATGACCAGGCGGGCGCGCTTGCCGACGAGCTCGCGCACCGTGGGGACGATCCTCCTGATCCTGGCGTCGTTGACGATCTTCAGGGTCTTCTTGTCGAGGGGGCAGTTGATGTCCACCCTCAGGAGGACCGTCTTGTCCCTGAAGTCGAAGTCCTCGAGCGTGTTGAACTGCTTGTCCATGTCCCAGACCTCGGTTCTTCCCGACGCCCATGGAGGCGTTCGTCTTGGCGACGGACTCCGCGGGGTCCTGGATCATCTTACACATGGACCTGATGCAGTCCACGTTCTCCGGCACGACGTCGGACTCCTGGTGGACCGCCTGGTAGTAGTACAGCGTGTCGCCGACGACCTTGACGCCGTCCTCCCAGACGACGATCTCGTACATGTCGGAGCGGTCGCGGCCGAGGTCGCGGGCCAGCTCCATGATCTGCGGGGTGGACTTGATGCCGTCCGAGCTCTTCACGAGCCTGACCCTGGGGGCCTGCCTCAGGATGTCCAGGACCTCCTCGGTGGTGGTCTGCTGGGAGAGCTGGGCAACCACGGTCTGCACGTGCATGAGCGTTGTGGAGGCCTTCACGGCCATGGTGTTGATGTTGAGCCAGGGCATGACGCTCTGCACATCCGGACCGTGGTGCGTGGGGAGCTTGACGGAGGGCTCCAGACCGTTGATGGGTCCGCCCTTGCTGTCCCCGGGATCCGCCGCGCGCCTGACGATCGTGACGTAGGCGTTCTTGATGCGGAGCGCCTTGTCGATGGGGTAGAGGGTCCTCAGGAGGGCGGTGGTGTTGCAGGAGACGACCCTGGACATGGGCGCCCCCCAGGACTCCGCATAATTCGCGGTGGAGTTGAACGAGATGCCCGTGAGGCTGTGCTCCTCCCCGCCCTGGAAGATGGCCTTGACGCCGGCGGCCTTGTACATGTCCCTGTAGTACTCCCCGACGTTGCCGGGGGTGCAGTCGACGACGATGTCGACCTTGCCGAGCATGTCCTTGATGGTGCCGGAATATTTCACGCCGGCCTTCTCGAAGGCCTCGACGCTCTCCTCGGGGATGTAGAGGCCGTATCCTTTCGAGAGCGCATCCAGAGCCTCGTAGTTGGGCCTGGTCTTGGTGACGCCCACGAGCTCCATGTCGTCCTGCTTGGCGATGGCCGTGGCCACCCTCTTGCCTATAGTGCCGTAACCGTTGACTCCAACCCTGACCTTAGCCATGGAATAACCTGGCTCGGCCATCGCCGTGACGTTTATTAGGGTTAGCGTCGGGATGCGACGGGAGGGAGCCTAAGGAAAGGAACCCATCCTTCGTTCTGATTTACACAATTGTATACAAAACTCGGAAATCCGAGTTTTCACAACGATCGCTCGGCTAACCCTGAACAGCCAGGCACCCCGCCTGCCTGCGAGGCCATCACGGTTATAACTCCACGGCACGATGCCAGCCCGGAGGAAATCAATGAGAGGCACGGAAGCGCTCCTTGGCATGCTGGAGGAGAGAGGCGCCGACACCATATTCGGATACCCCGGTGGAAGCGTCCTGTCCATCTACAACGAGCTGCTCGACTCCGACATCAGGCACATCCTGGTCAGGCACGAGCAGTGCGCCGCCCACATGGCGGACGGATACGCGAGGGCGAAGAACGTACCCGGAGTCTGTCTGGCGACCAGCGGACCCGGAACCACGAACCTCGTCACCGGAATAGCCACGGCCTATGCGGACTCCGTGCCGATGATAGCGCTCACTGGACAGGTCGCCGCCGGATCCCTCGGACAGGGGGCGTTCCAGGAGGTCGACGCCTACAGCCTGCTGATGCCCATCACCAAGCACAGCTTCAGGGTCCTGGACGTCGAGAGGCTCCCCCACGCGATCAGCGAGGCGTGGGACATATGCCAGATGGGCAGGAGGGGGCCGGTCCACATCGACCTCCCCGTCGACCAGATGGGCAAGGACCTGGACCCCGCGCTCCTGCACGAGGAGTACGGCGTCAAGCCCCTGACGGAGGACCTCTCCGGCATGCACGAGGCGGTCCAGTGGATCCGCGAGAGCCAGAGGCCCCTGATCCTCGTCGGCGGAGGTGCGATGAACGCCTCTGCGGAGGTCATGGAGCTCGCGAGGCTCATGGGCGCCCCCGTCGTCAACACCCTGATGGGGATGGGCGTCGTCCCGTCCTCGTACGAGATGAACATGGGGCCGCTGGGTCTCCACGGGAGGCTCGCCGCCATCCAGCTCTCGGCCGAGGCCGACCTCATCATCTCGATAGGCAGCAGGTTCTCGGACAGGACCTACAGCCCCCACGACCGCATGTCCCAGGGGAGGGTCATCCACATCGACGTCGACCCCACCGAGTTCAGGAAGCACGGACACCAGTGCGTCAACCTGCAGGCCGACGCCCGCAAGGCGATCCGCGGCCTCATCTGCGCCCTCGGCTCCGCTCCGCTTAGGTGGGAGTCATGGAACGGCCACGCCAGGCAGCTGAAGGCGGACTCGTACATCACCCCGGACAGCGACGCCGTCCCTATCAAGCCCCAGAGGATCATGCAGGAGCTCAACAGGCTCATCGACGACGACACCATCGTCACCACCGACGTCGGACAGAACCAGATGTGGGCGATGCACTACCTGAACATCGAGCACCCGCGCCAGTTCATCTCATCGGGTACATTCGGCACCATGGGATTCGGCCTCCCGTCCGCCATCGGCGCCAAGGCCGCCATGAAGGACAAGAAGGTCGTCACCGTCACCGGCGACGGCGGACTCCAGATGGTCATCCAGGAGCTCGCCACGTCGGTCGCGGAGGACCTGCCGGTCACCATCGTCCTGCTGAACAACGGATGCCTCGGCATGATCAGGCAGATGCAGAAGCACTACTGGGGCAAGAGGTACTCCGCCCAGGAGCTGGGAGACGACCCCGACTTCGTCACCATCGCCAAGGGCTACCGCGCGAAGGGCATCAGGGTCGAGAGGCCCGGCGAGATCTACGACGCGCTGAAGGACGCGATGGAGTCCGATGTCACGACCATCGTCGAGATCATGATCGACCCCGACGAGGACATCCTCCCGATGCTGCCCAACGACCCCAAGATCCCGATCATCAAGGGAGACTGCCACTTCTGAAACCCAGGCGGGGGAGACCCCGCCGCCCCGCACCCCCGTGCAACCCCTTTTATCCTATCCCACTTTCCGACACACGATTACGATGAAGGGCACGAAGGCACTGGTCACGATGCTCGAGCGCAAGGGCGTGGACACCATCTTCGGATATCCGGGCGGAAGCGTCATCCCCATCTACGACGAGATCTACGATGCGAACCTCAGGCACATCCTCGTGAGGCACGAGCAGTGCGCCGCCCACATGGCGGACGGATACGCCCGCGCCAGCGGGAGACCGGGCGTGTGCATCGCCACCAGCGGACCCGGTGCCACCAACCTGGTCACAGGCGTCGCCACCGCATACGCGGACTCGGTCCCGATGATCGCCCTGACCGGACAGGTCGGAGTCGGATCCCTCGGGCTCGGAGCCTTCCAGGAGGTCGACGCCTACAGCCTGCTGATGCCCATCACCAAGCACAACTTCAGGGTCCTCGACGTCAACAGGCTCCCCCACGCCATCAAGGAGGCATGGGAGATCTGCCAGACCGGCCGTCCCGGACCCGTCCATGTCGACCTGCCCGTGGACCAGATGAACGCGTCCATCGACCCCGCGCTCCTCGACGAGGAGTACGGCATCAAGCCGATAGTCGAGGACCTCAGCGGCCTCGACGAGGCCGTCCAGTGGATAAGGGACGCCAAGCGCCCCGTCATACTCTGCGGCGGAGGGGCGGTCAACGCCTCCGACGAGGTCATGGCCCTCTCCAGGCGCCTCGGTGCGCCGGTGGACACCACCCTCATGGGCATGGGCATCGTCCCGTCGTCCTATGAGCTGTGCATGGGCCCCCTGGGGATGCACGGCAGGATGTCCGCCCTCGAGATGATGAACGACGCGGACCTGATCATCTCCGTCGGGAGCAGGTTCTCGGACAGGACCTACGGCAAGAGATGCAGGATGCAGAACCCGAACGGACGCGTCGTCCACATCGACATCGACCCGGTCGAGTTCGGCAAGCACAAGCACCCGTGCGTCAACCTCCTGAGCGACTGCGGAAGGGCCCTGCGCATGATCCTCGAGCGCCTCGGATCCAGCAGCGTCGCCGACGACTGGACCCAGAGGGCCAGGGACGCGAAGGTCAGGTGCTGCTGCGACCCCGTCATCGACGGGACGCCGATCAAGCCCCAGACCGTGATGCACGAGCTGAACTCCATCATCGACGACGACACCATCGTCACCACCGACGTCGGACAGAACCAGATGTGGGCGATGCACTACCTGAACATCGAGCACCCGCGCCAGTTCATCTCATCGGGTACATTCGGCACCATGGGATTCGGCCTCCCCGCCGCCATCGGCGCCAAGGCCGCCAAGCCCGACAAGCACGTCATCGCCATAACCGGCGACGGAGGGTTCCAGATGGTCATGCAGGAGATGGCCACCACCATGGCCGAGGACCTGCCCGTCACCGTCGTCCTGCTGAACAACGGCACCCTGGGCATGGTCAGGCAGTGGCAGAAGCTCTTCTGGAACGAGAGATACTCCGCCACCACCCTGAAGTGCGACCCCGACTTCGTGAAGATGGCCGAGGCCTTCGGGGCCGAGGGCATCCGCGTCGAGAGGCCCGGAGAGATCAGGGACGCCCTCATCCACGCGAGGGACTGCGGAAGGAGCTGCATCGTCGAGATCATGTGCGATCCCAACGAGCACGTGCTCCCGATGGTCCCCGCGGACCCCAATGCGGCCATGGTCATGGGTCGCTGCGCCTACAGGTGCTGAAACCATTCCAACGAGGGGCGACGAGCCCCTCGATCCCTCTTCTTCTATTATTCCGAGATCGTCATGTTCCGGCAGGGGCCATATAGTCCAGAAGTACCCGAATACCACGTTCGGAGATAGTTCCATGAAACGGAATAAAATCAATTTGTTCCATTTTATGGAACGATTCGAAATCGTTCCGTGTATGGGAACGAATCCTGTCCGATTCTCCGATTGAGAAACACCCGCTTGAAAAGATCTCACTCTGACCTCCCCTGTATCCACTGTTGACTACACTCGACAGAGTGACAAAGAGAGTGATAAAGAAAGTGATAAAGTTGAACTTTAATATAGATAATGTTATGCATGTTGTATGGAAATCGACGACATCCCGAACTTCAATCCGACAGCGGAGATCTTCGATGCCCGTTCAAGGTTGATGGAGACAAAGGAGAGATGTCGCGACATCGTGGACAAAAAGATGATGATGAGATTGGCAAAGACCTCACTGATCCGTTCGGTCAACTCCTCCCTTGCGATAGAAGGGAACTGCCTCGAACCTTACGAGGTGGCCGACATCATCGACAGAAAGACAGTCATCGGCCCCTTCGACGAGATCGTGGAGACCCGCAACGCCCTCGAAGCCTACGGGAATATCGAGGATTGGGAGGCATGGTCTATGGACGACTTCCTGGAGGCACAGGACACCATGATGTTCGGGCTCGTGGAGACCCCTGGATTCAGGGATCATCAGGTCGTCGTCGCCGAAGGAGACAGGATCATCTACATGGCCCCTCCGCACCATGCGGTCAGGCCCATGATTGCCCGCCTGTTCGAATGGGGAGGATCGTCGAAGCTCCCCCCGGAGATCATCGGAGCCGTGGTCCACTACTACATAGAGGCCATACATCCCTTCCCGGACGGCAACGGGAGGATGGGGAGGCTCTGGAACTCGAAGATACTGACGGACTCGGACCCCTCCTACGGGATGATATCCCTTGAGACCCAGATACTCAGAAGAAGGGAGGAGTACTACGATGTGCTGGAGAGGTGCCAGCATTCGGAACCGCAGGACTGCACCGAGTTCGTGGGGTTCGTCCTTGATTGTCTGACCGATGCGTTCGCTTCCCTCTCCCACATCGGCGACGGGAACATCTCCGCCCTCCTGGACGCCATGGAGGACAGGCCGATGACCTCGAACGAGATCATGGAGAGGATGGGGCTCTCGCACAAGACCAACTTCATGCGCAGATATCTGAACCCCGCGATAGAGCTCGGGCTCGTGTTCAGGACCGAGGGCGGCAGGAAGAGCAGGAACCAGATGTATCGCAGGATGGTGTGACATCTCGCCCCCTCCGTCCGATCCCCGACCCAGATTTATATGGCATATCCGCATCCGTGGAGCCATGGAACTCGAGGATGTGGTGCTTGAGAGGATCGTGCCTTCACCGGAGACCGTCGCATCGATACAGGAGCGCGCGGACCGCCTGAAGGCCCTCGTGGAGGATTACGTCGCATCCCACGGCATCACGGCCGAGGCCAGGTTCGCCGGGTCCTTCTCCAAGAACACGTTCCTTGCCGATCCGGACCTCGACCTGTTCCTGATGTTCCCTCCCGAGGTCAGCCCCGAGGATCTGAGGAGGATCGGACTGCAGGCCGGCGAGGACATCCTGCACGGCGAGAGGATGTTCTCAGACCACCCCTACACCAGAGGGGTCTTCGAGGGCATCGAGGTGGACATGGTGCCGTGCTTCCGCATCGACAGCACCGAGCATCTGAAGAGCGCAGTCGACCGCACCCCGTTCCACACCGCGTTCATCAAGTCCAGCCTGGACGAGGCCGGGTGCAACCAAGTCCGCCTGCTCAAGAAGTTCATGAAGGGCATCGGCGCCTACGGCGCGGAGCAGGATTCCAGAGGATTCTCCGGATACCTCTGCGAGGTACTCGTCGTGAGATTCGGAAGCTTTCGCGGGGTGCTCGAGGCCGCGTCGAGATGGCGCGAGCACAACGTCATCGAAGTCCGCGGCAGGGGTCCGAAGATGGACGCCCCGCTGGTGGTGTACGACCCGGTGGACAACAGGCGCAACGTCGCATCGGCCGTGCACATGGATACCATGTGCCTGTTCATACAGGCCGCCAGGGAGTACCTGAGGGAGCCGAGGATGGAGTTCTTCTTCCCCAACGCGAGGACACCCATGGACCGCGGGGCCCTCGAAGCCAGGATCGCGTCGCACGGCTCCAGGCTGACCTCCGTGCGCTTCCCGAGGCCGGATGCGATCGAGGACAACCTGCAGTCCCAGCTATGGAAGACCCAGAACGCCCTCACCAGGAGGCTGGGCTCCTTCGGATTCCGCGTCCTCAGGGCGGAACACGCGATGGACGACGCGCACATGACCGTGGCTTTCGAGCTGGAGCGCGATGTCCTCCCGGCGACGCACCGGCACATCGGCCCGCCCGTCTGGGTGGACTCGGAGCCGTTCCTCGATAGATGGAGGGACAACCCTCACGGCGAGCCGTTCATAGAGGACGGGCACTGGGTGGTCGTCGCCGACAGGCAGTACGCGACCGCAGCCGCCATGCTGGGGCGCGAGGGTCCGATCTCCGGGATCGGGAAGGAGCTGGATACGAAATCCATGGAGATCCTGGACACCGAAGCGACGCTGGATTCGGTGGATCCGCTGCTGCTCACGGAGCTCCTCGACCCGAGGATGCCGTGGGAGAACCGACGGCGAACCTTTAACTATCGTCAGACAATCGGACGTCCCAGTGGGCCTGTGGGCTAGCTTGGTATACTTGTGGCTTTGGGAGCCATTGACCCCGGTTCAAATCCGGGCAGGCCCACTCTATATCTGACATCGTTCTGATGCCCCCGACCATGAGGGTCATCGATCTCACCCACACCATCACTCCGGACATCCCCATGTATCCCGGGACCGAGCCGCCGACGTTCGAACCGGCCAGCACGTACGAGAGGGACGGATTCAGGGAGACCCTGGTGACCATGTACACCCACACCGGGACCCACATCGACCCTCCGTACCATCTCTACCCTGGCCGCACCAGGCTCGACGAGTTCCCGGCCGACCGGTTCGTCGGCATGGCGCTGAGGATCGACTGCCGCGGCATACCTGAGGGCGATCCCATCACCATGGACAGGCTCAGACCATACGGCGACCTCATTCGTCAGGCGGACTTCCTGCTGTTCAACACCGGATGGGACTCGAAGTGGGGCACCTCGGAGTACTTCGGAGACTACCCCTGCATCGACGACGAGGTCCTGGACCTCATCATCGAGGGGGACTACAGGGGCATAGGGTTCGACGTCATCGGCCTCGATCCGGTTGATGACACCACCCTGCGCAGACACCACAGGCTGTTCGAATCCTGCGACATCATCAACATCGAGAACCTCTGCAATCTCGACCAATGCGGCGACGGGCTGTTCCGCTTCGCCTGCCTCCCGCTTAAGATAGGGGACTGCGACGGCGCACCGGCGAGGGCGATCGCCTGGTTCGACCGATCATGATGCCTGCATCTGCGATGAGGGGCAGTGTCCGCAAAGAGGGCATCTGCCGCAGCGGGGCTCCTTCCTGCAGAAACCGATGCAGTGTTCCAGGATCAGCCTGTGCATCATGCCGTACGTCTCCGCATCCTGTGGAAGGGCAGAAAAGAACGCGCGTATGGCCATGTCGTCCCATGGCCCTGGGATCAGACGTCCCACCAACCTGCGCGTATACGAGTCGATGATGAATGACGGCCTGCGGAATGCGTAGACGAGGATGACGTCGGCCGTCTCCTCCCCGACTCCCCAGATCCCAAGGAGTTCATCTCTCAGCAGGTCCGTTGGGATGGCATCCACCGAATCCCTACGATCCAGGAACCACTGCGTGAGACTCCCGATCGTGCGGGCCTTGGATCTCGCACATCCGCAGGGGCGGATCACATCCTCCAATTCGGATGCTGTCATGGACCGAACCGCCTCTGGCGACATGTCGATGCTGTTGCTCACGCGCTCCACCGACCCCCATGCGGTGTTCTGGACCAGTACGGATTGGAAGATGACCGTGTACGGATCGTCCGACCACCAGCCCTGCTCCCCGTACGCATCCAGCAGCCTGTCGCGCAGCTCTTCCGCCGTGATCATCCTTGGACCTCGCCTGTTGGAGGACTTCCTTATCTGCTCGTGGAAGAAGTAGTTGACAACCACCGGCGGCGAATCGAACGGCCTCGACAGGCTGTCGTCGTTGACCACATAGTCCAGTCCGGCCCTCGAGGTATACTCCCTCATCCTGACGTCGAAGTCCCTCCAGTAAGAGCGGTCACCCTTCGAGTAGATCGCATCGTAGAGCGGGACGAGATCCGGACGCCTCTCACGGATGTATCCGAGGATGTCGGACTTGAACTGGCCCCTCAGATTGAGGTTCTCCAGCCACACCAGATTGCAGATGTCCTTAGCGCGTTCTATGATCGCCTCGACATCCGTGATCCCGGGGAATATGGGCGATATGAAGCACGTGGTGCGGACGCCGGCGTCATGGAACGCCTTCATGGCGGCGAGCCTCTTCCCGATGGGCACGGCACGGTCCATATCCTCCCTGAACCCCTCGTCCAGCGTGTTGATGGACCAGGAGACCCTCGCGTCCGGGAACCCCCTGATGAGGTCGAGGTCGCGCAGTACCAGGTCGGACTTGGTGGCGATGCTCAGCTTCACCCCCGATCCCCTGAGCTGCTCCAGCAGCTCCCTGGTCCTGCCGAACTCCGCCTCCTCGGGAAGGTACGGGTCGGTCACGGAGCCTATGAACAGCTCCTTCCCGGCATATCTCGAGGGGTCGCGGATGGGCGGCCAGTGCTTCACATCCAGGAACGTCCCCCAGGGTTCGGGATGGTCGGTGAAGCGCTTCATGAAGCATGCGTAGCAGTACCTGCACCCGTGTGTGCAGCCCACGTAAGGGTTGACCGCGTAGTCGCACACCGGGAGGTCCGTCTTCGTTATGACCGAACGAGCGTCGACGTGCCTGATGACGGGATCCATGTCGCAGCCTCCTGAACGGTCTCTGCGCACCCTGCACCACCCTGTCGTCGGGACCGACGTGCCCGATCAGCAGCGGGGATGAGGGGTCATGGAGCTTCGCGTTTTCGAACGCTTTGTCGGGATTGGAGTTCGCGTAGCAGTACCTGCACCCGTTCATGCACGTGTCGTAGGCCCCGATGTCCCTGGACTCTATGCAGTGGCATCCCTGGCGCATCCCCTTGTGCTTCCTTGGGGCGAATTCGATGCCGTTCGCCCGTCCCAGGGTGTCCAACGTCATGCATCCTGACGTCAATATCCCGTACCTCGAGAAGTCCCCGTCCGTCCCGCAGGTCTGGATGGTCATCCCGTTCTCCGCTGAGATCCTTCCGAGACCCTCTGCGATCCTGTTCCGGTCATCCTCGGTCATGGGGACGATCTCGGGCATGTTCCTGTCGAGCTTCCTGTACATCTCGACGAAGCTGAAGATGCAGCGGTCTACGTGCGGAGCTATCCTCCCGCACATGTCCGCGAACGCCTCGAGATGGGATTCGACCGAGTACCTTTCGGTCAGCAGGACCGGATCGTACCTCCATGCCACCCTCTGTCTCCCGACCGTCTCGGAGAGCTCCATCAGGGTGTCGATGCTGTCGTCCGCCGACGGGACGCCGGGCTCCACATCCCTCCCGTACGGTGTGATCGTGTAGTGGAAGTAGGTGTTGAAACGGTCCGTTATCTCGTGGAGCCTCGGCAGTATCGGACGGTAGTCCTTCGAACAGAACACCACGCAGTCGACCACCGAGGGATCGAGCTCGTAGCGCGTGACTGTCCCCGGGAACAGGGGGTTGCGCGACATGACGTACCCCTCCGAGAAGCGGTTGAGGAGCCATTCCGTGTAGTATTGGACGGTGTCCGTCCTTCCGCCCGTGTTGATTATCATGCGCGACCGCCGAATGCCTTCCTGCAGACGTCCTCCAGCTCCGGGAGCTGTACGATGTAGCCCACGGGGACGCTCCTGCCGGTGGCCTCCATCACCGCCCTGGCACCGTCCTCCCCGAAAGCCCCGCAGAGCTCGATGCATCCTACGCCCTCGTCGACGAGGGAAGATGCGACGGAGCATGCCTCATCGAGCGAGCGGACCCCGACGAACTCGCTGTCGCCGCCCCTCACGGTGGTCCTCTCGATTCCGGGCAGGTCGGTGTTCATGAAGATGAAAGCGAACCTCATGCGTGCCGCATGGGATGACGCATATTGGAAACCTGCTCCGTGTGAGGGGTCAATCCACCGAGCCTCCGTGACCCTTGCCCGTTGCCTGCAGGCCTATGACCCCCACGGCAACCATCGATACGAAGAGCATGGATCCGACCGTGAAATGCTCCGTGCCCATGACGGCGCTTACCATAACCGTCCCGAGCGCCCCTATGCCCACCCAGACGGCATACGCGCCACCCACGGGGAGTCCGCAGTCCAATGCCTTCGAAAGGAGAAACGTGCTGATCGTCAGGAACACCGCCGTGACGAATGTCCATCCCGGATGTGTGAATCCATCCGATAACCCCATGGCTGAAGCCCAAACCACCTCTGTGAGCCCCGCCATCAGCAGGATCGTCCATCCTCTCATGTATCCGTCCATTCAGTGACCCCCTGTCGTCATGTGCAGGCCCACTATGCCCGCTATCAGGAGCACCGCGAAGAACGCCCTCGCCGGAGAGACGGGGTCACGATAGATGACCGCACCCATAACCAGGGTTGTGATCGACCCTACGCCAGCCCATACGGCGTACGACACCCCCGCCCCTATGCTCTGCATGGCGGCCGAGAGGATCCCCAGGTCCACGACGATCAGCATCACCGTGGCGACAGCGTACGACAGCCTGCGGAAATGCTCCGACCTCTCCATCGTGTAGACCCAGCAGGGCTCCATCAGTCCCGCCACCATCAGCAGGATCCATGCAAAGTCCATAACGTGATTATACGGCGTGCGATACTAAGTGGTTGCTGGCAGGTGTATATCCTATACACATGCGACCCGGAGGACATCCTATGGACGGAGGAGCGCTGATCTTCGAGAGGAAGCACATGATAGCCATCATGCTCTACCTCCTGAGGAGGGACGGCTCAGCGACCAGGATGGAGATCTACAGAGACATAGCCAACAACGACAGGATGCCCGACAAGTTCGCCATCCTCGAGGATTCGGGGCTCATCATCCAGACACAGGACAGATTCACGAGGGCCGTGACGCTAACGCTCACACCCCTCGGCAGAAGGATGGCAGAGGCCCTCGCCACTATGGACGAGGGACTCCGCCGACGGTTTCTCAGCGCCTGACCCCGCAGGGCATGGCGTCCGCGGTCCCCGAGGTGTCCCTCATGACCGAGGCGTACAGCCTGTACCCTCCGGCGAGATGACTGCACTCGTATCCGCGCTGCTCCAGGATCCTGGCGGCGATGTAGCTTCTGAGGGCGCTCTGGCAGATCAGACGGATGTGCCTGTCCCTCGGGATCTCGTCCAGCCTGTCCCTGAGATCGTCCACAGGGATGTTGACGGAGCCCTCTATGTGCCCTCTGGCGAACTCCTCGGGGGTGCGGACGTCCACCATGTAGGAGGATGGATCCTTCCTGACGGAGTCCACCTCGTCCCAGAAGAACTGTCTGACCAGGCCGTTCATGACATTGGTGGCCACGAATCCTACATAGTTCACAGGATCCTTGGCGGACGAGTACGGTGGCGCATACGTCAGATCCAGCTCGGCCAGGTCCTCGACGGTCATCCCCGCGTGTATCGCCGTGGCGATGACGTCCGCGCGCTTCTCCACGCCCTCGTATCCGACAATCTGGGCGCCGAGCACGGTGCCGGTCACGGGGTCGAACAGGGTCTTGACGGACATGTTCCTCCCGCCGGGATAGTACGTGGCGTGCGGTGCCGAGAAGGTGTAGACCTTGTCGTAGGGTATGCCGGCGTCCTTGGCCTGCCTCTCGTTGATACCGGTGGTTGCGACGGTCATGTCGAACACCTTGATCACCGAGGATCCCAGCGACCCGCGGTACTCGGAGTCCCCTCCAGCGATGTTCTCGGCGGCGATCCTGCCCTGCCTGTTGGCGGGACCGGCCAAGGCAATGTTCGCCGGCTGGCCGGTCACGTAGTTCTGGACCTGGACAGCGTCACCGACCGCGTAGATGCTGGGGTCGGACGTCCTCATATGGGAGTCCACGACGATCGTGCCCTTCACACCGAGCTCCAGACCCGCATCTTTCGCCAGATGCGTGTCGGGGGTGACGCCGAGCGCGACGACGGCCATGTCGGTCTCGATGGCCTCGCCGTCCCTCAGCACGGCGCGGAGCGGTCCGTCGGTCTCGAAGGACGCCAGGGCATCCGAAAGGATCAGCCTGATGCCGTTGGCCCTGAGGCAGTGATGGACGTCGGCGGCCATGTCCCTGTCCAGCGGGGGCAGGACGTGGTCGGGCCTCTGCACCACCGTGACCTCGATGCCGAGGCCGATGAGGTTCTCCGCGATCTCAAGCCCGATATATCCCGCTCCGCAGACCACGGCGCGTTTCGGCTTCTCCTCCTCCACAAACCTGCGCATGGCCAGCGTGTCCTCCACGGTGCGCATGGACATGACGCGGGGGTCGTCGATACCGAGGATGTCCGGACGGATGGCCTTGGCCCCCGGCGAGAGTACCAGCACGTCGTACGGCTCGTCGTACTCGTCCCCTGTGACGGTGCTCCGGACCCTCACGCTCTTGGCGGCGCGGTCGATGGAGACGACCTCGCTGTTCACGCGGGCGTCCACATCGAACCTGGCTCCGAAGGATGCGGGGGTCTGGAGGGTCAGCTTCTCCCTGTCCGTGATCACACCTCCGACGTAGTAAGGGAGGCCGCAGTTGGCGTACGACACGTACCCCGTGCGCTCGAACATGACGATCTGGGCGCTCTCATCGAGCCTCCTCAGCCTGGCAGCGGTCGATGCGCCTCCTGCGACGCCTCCGACGATGACGACCTTCATGATCCGGGTATCGGAGGATGCCGTAAAAACAAATCAGTCGCCGCAGATGCGGGACCAGGCCTTGGCGCATTCCACGGCCTTCGACCATGAATCCAGACGGCGGAGGCGCTCGTCCTCTGGCATCGACGGCACGAACTCCCGGTCCAGGACCCAGTTGCCCCTCAGATCGTCCTCGGACGACCACAGCCCCACGGTCAGCCCGGCCTGGTAGGCGGCGCCGAGGGCGGTGGATTCTATGACCTTCGGCCTGAGCACCCTGGTGCCCGAGATATCGGCCATGAACTGGCAGAGGAACCCGTTGGCGCTGGCCCCTCCGTCGACCTTCACCTCGGCCACGCACTTGCCGGTGTCCGAGGACATGGCGCGGACCACGTCGCACGCCTGGAACGCTATCGATTCGAGGGCCGCCCTGGCTAGATGGTTCCTGTTGGTCCCCCTGGTCAGCCCCATGATCATCCCGCGGGCCCCGGGCTCCCAATGCGGCGCACCCAGCCCGGTGAAGGCGGGCACCAGGGTGCATCCGCCCGTGTCCGGGACGCTCGCCGCCATCCTCTCAGTCTCCGCGGAGGCCTCCACGATCTGGAGCTCGTCCCTGAGCCACTGGATCGCCGCCCCCGCGATGTACACCGAGCCCTCGACCGCGTAGACCGGCCTGCCCCCGTGGGTCCATGCCACCGTGGTGAGGAGCCCGTTCGAAGACACGGGGGCCTTGGTCCCTGCGTTCATCAGCATGAACCCGCCGGTGCCGAAGGTGACCTTCACGTCGCCGTCCGAGAGGCACTGCTGGCCGAACAGGGCGGCCTGCTGGTCCCCGATGGACCCCGCTATCGGCACGGACACCCCGACCTCTGCCGGATCGGTGGTCCCGAACACGCATCCCGTGGGGCGGATCTCCGGGAGGGCATCCATCGGCACCCCCAGGATCCCCGCGAGAGCGGGATCCCATGCGAGGGTGCGTATGTCCATGAGCATGGTGCGGGACGCGTTGGAGTGGTCCGTCGCGTGCACGCGGCCCCCGGTGAGATTCCAGATGATCCACGAGTCCACCGTGCCCAGGGCGAGCCTTCCCGAAACCGCCCTCTCGCGGACAACCGGCACATGGTCGAGCATCCAGCGGAACTTGGTCCCTGAGAAGTAGGGGTCCACATGGAGCCCTGTCCTGCGGTAGATCTCGGCGTCCATCCCCTTCGAGGAGAGACCGTCGCAGAATCCCGATGTCCTCCGGTCCTGCCAGACAATGGCGTTGCAGAGCGGGGAGCCGGTGTCGCGGTCCCAGGCGACCGCCGTCTCCCTCTGGTTCGTCACCGCGAACGCGGCGCACGAGGACGGGTCCACACCCGGCCTGGACAGGACGTCCCTCACGGTCTCGCGGCACAGCGACCAGATCTCAGACGGGTCGTGCTCCACCATGCCCGGCTCGGGATAGATCTGCCTGAGCGGCCTCTGGGACACGGCGAGGACCTCCCCGCCGGTACCGAACAGCATGGCGCGGATGCTGGTGGTTCCCGCGTCTATGGCGAGGACCGTCCTCATCGGCGGTCACCGTAGATGTCGGCCAGCGTGAGCAGCCTCACCCTCTCGCCCATGTTGTGGGCGGCCTTGGTCAGCTCCGGGGTGAATCCGGTGCCGGAGAACATCAGATAGACCTTGTGCGAGGAACCCTCCACCTTCTTCGCCCTCTCCATGAGCTCCTCCAGCTCCCTCTCTCCGAACGGGGCGCCGTAGAGCCTGCATCTGGCGATGAGGACCTTCTCGGACCTGTTGACGTGAACGGATGCCAGGAAGTCGATGACCTTGTCGACGCTGTCGTCCCACTTCCTGAGCCTGCCCACGAACTTGTAGTCGAAGCTCCGGGTCACGTACTCCATGCAGACCGTCTTGAACGCGTTCTCCATGTAACGGTCTATGTCCTCCCTCGCCTCCTCGTATGCCTTCTGGGGGGATTCGAACTCGACCATGTGGGTGTAGCGGTGGACCACCTGGTAGTAGAAGCGGATGATGTTGCTGTTGATCGAGTACACCGCCCTGCGGGACATGCCGGACGAGACCTCCTTCTGGAGGATCCCCTTGTGCTCCATGTCCTCCACGACCTTGGTGCAGAACGACGAGCTCATTCCCGTGCGCGACGATATCTCGCGGATGCTCTCGGCCCCGCCGGCTATCGCCGAGAGGACCTTCGTGCAGCTGTTGGGCGCGATGGTCTCGGATGCGACCATGCCCTCGGCCTCGAGGGAGAACACCGACATGTGGTAGAACATCTGCTTGCGGATGACCTCGTCGGGATCCAAGTCCCCGAACAGATGCTGGTACGCCGGGGTGCCCCCGACCATCGCATAGGCCTTCAGATGCTGGAGCGGGGTGTAGCTCGGGTGGAACCCCTTGCAGTCGATGTAGCTCATGGGCTTCAGCTCCAGGGTGTAGTAGAAGCGCCCGAAGACGGAGCTGTCGTTGTCGCAGACCACCAGCATGATCCTGGTGCTCCCGAGCTCCCTGCTCATGAAGCCGCGGATGTACGCGTTAATCTCATCGAAGTTTTCCACCAGATCGCTGAGCCTGTCGATGATCACGACGGCCTTGCGCTTGCCGCAGATCTTCTTGATCCGGGGGAACAGATCGATCACGTCCGTTATCCTCTCCTGCTCGCCGCTGAACTTCGAGAGGGCGCGGTTGATCTCCTCGAGGTTGTCGGAGCGGAGACCCTCGGTGCCGGTGATGTAGATGAAGGGCTTGTCCTTGGTGAACTCCTTCAGCAGGGTGGTCTTGCCCAGATGGCGGCGCCCGCACACCGCGCACGACACGGGGACCTTCTCCCACAGGTCGTTCAGATAGCGGAGTTCCTCCTCGCGGCCGACGCAGACATCCATGAGAGTGTATCGGAGTACGAGATAAAAACGAATGTGCCAGATGCTCGGAATACTGCCGATGGTTGCCTTCCGTCCGATATATATCGCCGACATCATGTAACCCCATGACCTCGGACAGGATCCCGAAACCCTCGCTCGAAGAGGTTGAGGCCATGCTCTACAGTCTCAGGGCGCGCTTCTCTGAGAAGACCGAGATCCGCGCCGTCGAGAGACTGATCTTCATACGTCTCCTGATGCTCGGATATGACATGAAGGAATCGTGCCGCATAATCGACATATCACTGCCGACCGGCTACACCTGGAAGGATACCTGGGAGAGGGACGGCATGGACTCCGTGTTCCCCAGATACGGCGGCGGAAGGAAGTACCTGCTGAGCCCGGAGGACATGGCGAAGGCGGGAGAGACGATAGCCTCCGAGAGGATGACCACCGCCGAAGCCAGAGACTACATCAAGCGGAAATACGGGGTAGACTACTCCACAAAGCAGGTGGCGGTCCGTCTGAAATCGCTTGGGCTCAGACACGTACGCCCATACGAGCTGGAGTTCGATTCGGAGGAAGAGGAGTCAGCAGTGCTCAGTAACTCCTCGGCGAAGAGATGGACAAGGTGAACTACAAATATTGATGGTTCCGAGGAGCGGCTGTTAAAACAGATAGGTAAATCCGTCGATTTATAAAACAATTCGAAATTTTTATATTGAAGTCGCTTGGACGCTTGGCTTCGTGTCAAATCCATTCCAAACGAATGTCATCCCACCATGATGTGTCATCATGCATCTTGAAAACGCCCCGTTCGGCGGTGAAGTTTCGTCCCTCTTTGAGGCGGATTTGACAAATTTTTTAATACGGATTCCCGAGGCGAACCTCAGATACCCTCTCGGAAGGGTATGGAGAGGTGCTCATGAACGACATACTGCTGATGATGGTAATCCCGTTCATCGTCGCATGCATCCTCCTGGTGGTGAAGAACGACAGGGCCAGGGGGCCGATATCCTACATCGGCGCCGCCCTTATCATCGCAACCTCCATCTGGGTGGCTTGGAACTATCACGGCGATCCTCGGACGTTCGAGGTCTCGGATGAGTCCATCGACCTGCTCATGTTCGCCATAGAGGCGATCCTGGGCCTGGTCATCATCTATCTAGGTATCAAACACAGGAAGCCGATCGCATCGGTCCTCGGACTGGTGCAGCTAGTGATGTCCGTCTGCTTCGAATTCGTCTTCAAGGAAGGCATCGAGGTCGAGGACGGACTCTACATCGACGACCTGAGCATCGTGATGATCCTGATAATCGGAATCATCGGTAGCCTGATCTGCGTGTACGCCGTGGGCTACATGAGGGACTTCCAGGAGCATCACGCCGAGGAGAAGGACCGCAGGCGCTGGTTCTTCTTCCTGCTGTTCGTCTTCCTCAGCGCCATGTACGGCGTCGTCCTGTCGAACAACCTCGTTTGGATGTTCTTCTTCTGGGAGATAACGACGCTGTGCTCCTTCGCCCTCATCGGATTCACCAGGACGGAGGAGGCTGTCAACAACTCGTTCCGCCAGCTGATCCTGAACCTGATCGGAGGCATAGCGTTCCTCGCGGCGCTAATCCTCCTGGCCGACCAGGAGGGCTTCCTCGCTCTGGACAGGCTCCTGGCGACGCCCGACGCATTCGTCGCGGACTGGCTGCTCGTGGCCGTCATGCTGATGGCCCTGGCGGGCATAGTGAAGTCCGCCCAGATGCCATTCCACACATGGCTTCTCGGAGCGATGGTCGCACCCACGCCCACATCCGCGCTGCTGCACTCGTCCACCATGGTCAAGGCCGGGGTGTTCATGCTGCTCAAGCTGTCGCCCCTGCTCTGCGGGAACATCGGTGGCGACATGGTCATGGCCGTCGGAGGACTGACGTTCCTCCTAGCGTCGATGGCCGCCATATCCCAGAGCAACGCCAAGCGCGTGCTGGCGTACTCGACCATAGCCAACCTGGGTCTCATCGTCGCATGTGCCGGGGTCGGCACCCCGGAGGCCGCCTGGGCAGGTGTCATGCTGATGGTGTTCCACGCGATCACCAAGTCCCTGCTCTTCCTCTGCGTCGGAACCGCGGAGCACCACATAGGCAGCAGGAACATAGAGGACATGGACGGGCTGTTCGCCCGCATGCCCAAGCTCGCCCTGATCATGATGCTCGGCATAGCGGCCATGTTCCTGGCGCCGTTCGGCATGCTGATATCCAAGTGGGCCGCCCTGACCGCCTTCGTCGACACGGAGGAGGTCATGAGCGTCATCCTAGTCGCGTGCATCGCGTTCGGGAGTGCCGTCACCGGGTTCTACTGGACCAAGTGGCTCGGCAAACTCGCGTGCGTGGTCAGGGATGCGAAGGACATCGAGGACACCGTCAGGCCTCAGGAGTGGACCGTGCTCGGATCGCTGGCCGCTCTCGTGGTCATCGTCTGCCTCGGCTATCCGCTGCTCTCCGACTGGCTCGTGGTGCCGTGGATGGACATCGCATTCTTCCCCGAGCACGCGGACCTGGCCCTGATGGAGACCAACAACCTGTA
>CASFYI010000077.1 GCA_949298875.1 uncultured Methanomassiliicoccales archaeon
CTTGAACGACGCATCCCCGGGGGTGTAGTCCACCAGTCCGCCGGCGGCGGCCTTCTTGAGGGCGAGCTCGGTCTCGGCCATGGTGGGGACGCAGATCGGGTTGATCTTCTCGATCTTCGCGAGGTTCTCCTTCGAGGCGAGGTCGGCCTTGTTCATGGCTGCGATCATCGGCTTGGAGCGTTCACGGATGGCTCCGCACAGCCTCAGCAGAAGGTCGTCGTCCCACTTGGTGGGGTCGTCCGGAAGGGGGACCTCCCTCAGAGCCTCCTTGATCTGGGCCTCGGTGACCTTCAGGCCCTGGAGCCTCTCCGCGAGGATCGCCTCGGGCTTGGAGCCCTGCATCTTGGCCTGCCTGGCTATCTTGGCGAAGCCGTTCTTGATGATCTCGCGCATCCAGCACTCGATCTCGGTCCTGAGGAACAGGATGTCCTCGGTCGGGTCATGGGTGCCGGTGTCCACAGGGTTACCCTCGATATCGGTGGATCCGCTGGCGTCCACGACGTTGATCAGAGCGTCCGCCTGCCTCAGGTCGTCCAGGAACTTGTTGCCCAGACCCTTGCCCTGCCACGCGTCGGGGACCAGTCCGGCGACGTCCAGGAGCTCCACGGGGACCATCCTGGTCCCGTCGACGCAGATCGAGTTGTGCGGTGTGCATTTGACGCCGAGCTCCCTGCAGGGGCATGGCGTGCGCACGTATGCGACGCCCTTGTTGGGCTCGATGGTGGTGAAGGGATAGTTGGCGATCTCCACCGGCGCCATGGTGGCCGCTCCGAAGAAGGTCGACTTGCCGACGTTCGGCTTCCCTACGATTCCTATCTGCATGTGATCCCGGGGCCGATGGGGATACTCGCGTTAAATGATGTCGGGCGATTTCGCATCCGCATCGGAAGTGCCAGGATCGATCCAGGGACTTCACGACTCTCGCTGGCACACCGGCGACGACCGTGTTCGGCGGTACGTCCCTCGTCACCACCGCGCCCGCGGCGACGACGGCGCCGTCGCTTATCGTGACGTTCCGGAGGATCGTCGCATGGGCGCCGATCCAGACGTTCCTGCCGATGCGTATCGGACCCGGGAACATGTCTTGCCTGTGCGCGGGGTCCAGGTCGTGGTCGAGGGTGGCCATGACGACCTGCTGGCCGATCAGCGACCCGTCGCCTATCCAGATGCCTCCGTGGTCCTGGAAGCAGCACCCTTCGTTGATGAACACGTCCTTGCCGATGTGGATGTTCATGCCGAAGTCCGCATGGAACGGAGGGAACATCCTGAAACCCTCTCCCACGGGCTCGCATATCAGCTCGGACATGATGGAGCGGATCTCGTCCATCGTGTGGTATCTGGTGTTGAGGTCCATCGTGATGCGGCGGGACCTGTCGGCCGCCTCGTTCATGAAGGCGCCGACATCCTCGGAGGGGAAGGCCATCCTCCCGCCCTTCGCCATCAGCTCCCTGAACTCCTCCAGCTCCATGGTTTGGTGACATAGTGTCACCATAGAAAAACAGATCGGACAGTCCTCTCCAGACCGAGGAGCGCCATCAGCTTCTCCAAGGTGTCCCTGAGGTCCCTGACCTCGCCCTCGTCGAAGGATTCCCTGATGTTCCCGAAGGACTCAGCGCCCATGGCGAGGAACATGTCGTGCAGGAGGATCCCGCGGGGGGTTATCTCCAGGACCCTGGCGCGGGCGTCCCTGTCCGATACGGAGACCTCGACCAGCCCCCTCTCGCGCAGCCTCTCCACGAGGGTCCTGGCCGCCTGGTGTGAGGAGCCGGAATAGGCCCCGAGATCCGCTATCATGCATCCTGGGTGCTCGCGTATGAACGTGAGCGCATCAGCCTGGGACGATGTCAGCCCCAGGCTGGCGGCATGGGCGTCGCGGCGCCTCGTGACCTCGCGCCCCGCGATGCGGAGCATGCGGGCCACCGCCAGGATGTCACTGTCCGCTGGCACCGGATCCCTCCGCGGGTTCGGCGGAGACCATGGTCTCCCGAGCATCTTCCGGGAAGAGCCTGTCGGTGAGCCATTTCAGCTTGCTGAAGTAGACTCCCGCGATCGTGCCGATCAGGAGCGCGCAGATGACGGTGCCCTCGCGCACCCCTCCGGTCCCGCCCATGGCGATGAAACCGAGCAGGGCGGCGATGACGATCATCGTCACGTCTGAGCAGACGCGGACGACCCTGTAGGGCTTCCTCTTGATCCTCACGGAGAGCGCGTAGGCGAAGCCGTCCCCGGGGACCATGGTGAAGTCGGCGATGATCTGCAGATAGACCCCCAGGGCGAGGCCGAAGCATCCGATCAGGACGCAGGCGATCTGCTCCCAGTACGCGTCGGGGGCGAAGTCGCCCAGCACCATGAGTCCGAAGTCGATGAAATACCCGAACACGAAGGATATGATGACCTGGAGGCCGAGGCTGAGCTTGTCCGCCTCCTTCCCGAGGATGACGAGCTGCAGGAACACGAGCAGCAGGCTGTAGATGATGGTGAAGTTGCCGAGCGTCAGCGATGGGAAGATCAGTGACAGGCTGTAGGGGATGGAGGAGATCGGAGGTGTCCCGAGGGACGCCTTCGTGATGAATCCGATGCTCAGCGAGATCACCAGAAGGCCCATCGCGAAGACGAGGATGCGTCTGGCGATATGGTCGTGCCTCATGATGTCCCGCAATCAGACAAGATGTTGTATATCAACCTGCCCCTCCGCTCCGGAGACCGGACGAAGGGGTCATTGTCCGTTCGACCGGAACACCGCGTCCGCGATCTCGGCGATCTCCACCGGACGGAGGTCCTCGATGCGGTCGTCCCTGTACGGGATGCCTTCCGAGGACTCCACCAGATGGTAGTTCCTGAGGGCGGTGCCGATCTTCTTCCTGCGCTGGTTGAAGCAGGCCTCGGTCACCTTGAAGAACGTGCGCTCGTCGAGGACCTCGAATGGAGCGGGTCTCGGTGTTATGCCGACGACGGCGGAGTCCACCTTGGGCCTGGGGTCAAACCTGGACGCAGGGACGGGTTCGAGGATCTCGCACTCGGCGCGGTAGAACAGGTTGACGGTGAGTCTCGAGTACTCGGGGCTGCCGACGTCCGCGACCACGCGGTCGGCGAACTCCTTCTGGACCATGACGACGGCGCGTCTGAACGGGTGCTCCAGGAGCTTGAAGATGATCGGCGTCGAGACGCTGTATGGAAGGTTGCTGACGAGGACGTCGAACTCCGGGAAGGGGACCTTGACCGCGTCGCCCTCGATGAGCGTGAGGCGGTCGCCGTAGGTCGACCTGATGTAGGATGCGAGCTTGGTGTCGAGCTCGATGCATGTGAGGCTCGATCCCATGCCGGCGAGCCTGTCCGTGAGGACGCCGAACCCTGGGCCGATCTCGAGCACCCTGTCCGAGGGCGTGATGCCGGCGTAGCCGACGATGCGGTCCGCCACGCGGTCGTCTATCAGAAAATTCTGCCCCTTGCTCTTCTTCGGGATGACTCCCGCGGAGGCCATGAGCTCTCTGGCGGTGCTCATCTGGAGACGAAGATGTAGCGCTTCCTGTCGGAATCGGAGATCTCGAGCACGATGCGCGAAACGATGAACTTCTCGGGCGCCTTGATGCCGGTGCGCTCGGTGAGGTCCGCGAAGTCCTTGAACGGACCCTTCTTCCTCTCCTCGAGGATGGTGGCCATGGACTTCTTCCCGAGGCCGGGCAGCTCCTCAAGCATGTGCTTGCGGAGGCTGATGCCCTCGGCCTCGTTGAAGAACTTCACGAACCTGGCCTGGTCGGCCATGACTATGTCGGTGACAGCGTACTCCAGCTCGCTCTGGGCGTTGCTGGTGAGCTCGTTGTAGCCGATGCGCCGCTTGACGTGGTCGATAACGTCCCTCTTGACCTGGGGGGTGTCCTTCCCGATGTAGGTCCTGGTGCCTATGGTCACCTGCGCGGTAGCCTTCGGGACGAGCTCGAAGAGCTTGAACTCCTCTGCGCCGATGGCGTAGACGAGGGGCTCGCGCTTGGAGAATCCGCCGCCGGTGGCACCGGTCGGCAGCCAGTCGAGGATGTAGGCGTAGTCTTCCACTTGATCACGTCACGAGTTGTCGCTGACGATGTCGATGACGGCGTCTATCTGCTCCTTCTCGAGGACGACCCTCTCCTTGGCGAAGATGGCGCGCACGTCCTCGGGGGTGGAGGGGAGCAGGTCGGCGATCTTCACGGCCACGGGCTCGGTCACGAAGTCGAGCTGGAGGGCGGCGGCCACGATGGCGTCCGCCTGCTCCTTCGTGATCGCGCAGGTCTTCTGCGCGTGGTCGAGCGCCGCCTTCTGGGAGGCGAGCATGAAGTCGTATCCCCTGGCCTCGGATTCGGCCTGGAGGAGCGCCCCCACCTCGGCGACCGTGAGGTACCTCTGCTCCATGGGACCTCACTCCACGGTCCTGACGAGGTGCTCGGGGCGGGCGACGACGATCTTCGTCTTGTTGCCGTCCTTGACGCTGACCTCGTAGGCCTCTCCCCTGGAGTCGATGACGACGCCGGTGAGACCGTGGAACCTGGAGAAGGGCATGCCCTTGTGGACGCTGGGGTCGATGATGATGTTGACCTTGTCGCCGGGCTCGAAGGTCTGGAGTCCCTTGGTGATGGGGGACAGGCCGCGTGCCCTCGGCTTCTTCTTCAGGAGGTTGCGGGTTTTGGTCCTTGTTCCTCTGGATGCCTGCATTGTGAATCCCTCGTGGTTCGTGATAGTCAATCGCCAATACGTCGAGGGCCTCGACGACGCACTGGATCCCTAGCCTCTCAGAGAAGTTGGGGTGAGTGCGGCCGTCGTCCCCGGACACGAACTCCTTCACGTACGTGCCGGAGTCGGTCTCGAGTTCGAGGTCGAACCGGTCCCCGTCGAAGGAGTCCGCCGTCACCCAGTGGATCCTCCTCTTCCTGACCAGGTCGGCCCTTCTGTGCTCGACACGGCGTGGAGTCCTCTGTTCTATATCGGCGTCCTTGAACGATAAGGCGACGTCAACTACTGCCTCTTTATTAACTTTGCCGTCTGCTTTAACGCGCACGCGATAGACCTTGTCGGACGCGGCGCCCTTGTACCTCTCGACGGCCTCGCGCTGGACGAAGTGCAGGGAGTTGAACGCGGCCATGTCGCCGGCGCTGGACCTCCTCTCGAGCTCGTCCAGGTCGATGAACCTCCTCTTGGGCTGGGAGATCTCCAGGACGAAGGGCCTGCCGTCGCCGAGCATGCGCGCGTCGATGTCCTCGCGGCCCATGCCGTGGAAGAAGTGCTCCCTCCCGTCGGCCATCTCCAGGGCGATGTCCCCGATGATCTCCTGCACGGAGGTCTCGTACATCTTGCCCTTGCCGTGGCAGTGGGGGCATCCCTTGCCGTGGCACTCCCTGCAGGGCCATATGGTCTGGGGGATCTCGCGGCTGTACTTGTTGTAGCGGCCGGCGATGAAGAGGGGGGCGATGTCCAGCTTGACCTCGCCGAAGCGGGTGTCCACCAGGGCGACGACCTGGGGGTTCTTGAACTCCACCGGGCGGTGGATCATGGGGAGTGCCAGCTTGCCGATCTCGCGGTTGAGCTCGGATTTGATGGCCTCCGGGCTCTGGAGCTGATGCTTCTCCCACAGGGCCTTCTCGCGCTCGGCGATCTCGGGTTCGACCTTGGTGCCGACGAGGAAGTTGTCGGACTCGATGGGGTTGACCGCCTCGGCCACGTTCTCGGCGAAGCGGGGGAGCAGGTCGAAGATGTCCTCGCACAGGGGGCAGGGTGACATCGCGGGAGGGCAGTCGCCCTCCTCCGCGAGCGCCTCGCGGACCATGCGTCCGCGCTCGTCGTTGGTCATGCCGGTGCCGACCTTGCCGAACATGCGGCCCAGGCACCTGTCGCACAGCCCCTCGGAGGCGAGGGCGCGGGCGGTCTCCAGATTCTCGTAGATCCAGTCCTCCATGGGGTCGCCTCACAGGTCGAATCCCATCTCCGCGATGCGGAGGCGGGGGCGCTGGCTCTCCAGATAGTGGTAAACGGTGGCGTGCTCGCTGCCCTGGAGGATGAGCTCCACGGCGTGCTTCGCCACCGGGAGTGTGACGGAGTTCCCGATCAGCCCGACGGTGTTGCCGTAGATCACCATGTCGCAGCCGGTCAGGTCCTCGATGATCCTGCGGGTCTTGCCGTCCTTGCCGATGAGCCTCCCGCGGATCCTGGCGAGCTGGTTGGAGCGCTCGCCGACGAACTCCTTGAGGTCTACGACCTCGAGGTACTCGTCGTCCTCGAACAGCCTCATGGCCTTCTCGGGGTTGAACCCCCTACCGACGGCCTTGACGACGTCCATGAGCTGGAGCGCCTTGAGGGGGTCCTCGAGCTCCACGTCGTCGTGGAGGATGACCTCCCCCTCCTCGGTGTCAACATCGATCTTGATCCCGGAGATGTTCTGGAGGGTCTTCTTGACCTCCCCGTTCTTCCCTATGAGGGTGCCGACCCTGTCGGCGGGTATCCTGATGGACCTCATTCCTCTTCCTCCTCGTCGTCGCTGCCGCCGTTCAGTGTCTCGTCGAGGACGACGGCGTCCTCTATGACGTCCGCGCCCCTCTTCCGGAAGAAGGCGTTGACGTTGCGAATGTCCCTCTCCAGGAGCTCCTTCGCGTTGTAGTTGTCAGTGGTCATGGCCTGTCCGACGTCGATCATCACCGGCTGGCCGTCCCACATGAGGATGTTGTACTCGCTCAGGTCCCCGTGCACGAGGTGAGCCTCCTGCCATCCGTCAATGATGAACGAGATCACTTCGTCATAGGTCTCCGTGGGGTCCTCCAGGACGCACTCCCTGAGCTGGGGGGCGGGTCCGGTCTCGTCGCCGATGTACTCCATCAGGAGGCAGTTCTGGTTGAACGTTATGGGCTCCGGCACGGGTATCCCGGCCTCGGCGTACCTAGCGAGGTTCTTGAACTCCTTGTTGACCCAGGTGTAGATCATGCGCCACCTGTTGCCGGTGGCGCCCCTGAACCTGGGGTCCCCCTCGATGTACTTCGCCACGCGCTTGAACGTCGAGGTGGAGGTCCTGAAGATCTTCAGGGCCATACCGTCGCCGTCCTCGTCGGTGGCGTAGAAGACGTTGCCCTCCTTGCCGGTCGACACGGGGTAGTGAACCATGTCGATGTACCCGGCGGTCATCATGTCGTAGATCGTCAGGAGGGTCCTCCTGTCGAACACCTCCGCGTCGGTCTGACGCTCGTCGCCGGTGCGGTCCGTCTTTAGGGCGTCCACATGCCTCTCGAGGTACGCGTACGCCTCCTCGTAGGAGGTCATGGAACCTCTCAGAATATGTCGAGGTTCTTCGGGACCTTGCCCCTCTTGCTGAGGTTGACGGCCTGCGTGCGGGTGTACCTGAAGCGGACGTCGCACTTGTCCGGCTGGAAGTCCCAGACGGACACGATGAGGAGGTCTCCCTCCCTTATCCACATCCTCTTCTTGATCTTCCCGGGGATGCGGCCGACGCGGGACACTCCGTCCTCGCACATGACCTTGATCTTGGATGCGCCCAGCAGCTGGTCGGCTATGCCGAACATCTCGTTCTCCTTGATGTTCGGAAGACGAACGCGGGTGACATCCGCATCGGGGCTCTCCAGCGGTTGGTTGTCTACCATGGTCATCACTTATAAGGGACCCATGAAGGGATTCTCTATTTAAATAATTTGATAGTTGCGAATGTTAATGTGCAATCGTGGCGGTCGGCGGATCCCGCGATGCGCACGGGGTCTGCCCGCCACTCCGGAGGGGTCGGGTGTGAACGGGTATTGAACCTGTTCCCGGCGGGCAACCGTTATCCGCCCGCCCGCCGATTCCGCATCCATGTCCCAGGAATGCGGAGGAGACAAGTTCGGGCAGATGTGCAGTGGCATGGGCGGATTCGCGCCAGACACGCTGAAGGCGATCAGGGAGCTGGATCCGTCCTTCATCGACACCCTACACACGATGGACAGGGTGATGGTCGAGGACGGTGCCCTCGACAGGAAGACCAAGAGGCTGATGGCGCTATCCTGCGTCGCGGTCAGGATGTGCGAGGACTGCGTCTACGCACAGGCGAGGGTGGCCAAGAACTACGGGGCCACCAAGGAGGAGATCCTGGAGGCCATCAAGGTGGCCGTCCTCATAGGCGGGGTCCCCTGCTGGTCGGTGGCCAAGAAGGGCATAGCCAGGCTCTTCGCCGAGTGGGACGATTGAGTCCGTTATATCGCCGGGGCGGGGCGTCCGCCCCATCCCGGTGACGACCGTCACAGATAGTCCGAGATGTACGGGATCTCGTGGATCAGGATCTCGTCCAGGGCCTCCACGGCCTCAGGATCGGCCCTCAACCTCTCCAGCCTGGCGAGCTGCGAGGCGGTCATGTACCCCATCAGCATGGTGGTCAGTGATCCGATGGACAGGCTCACCGTGTAGTCCGGCTCCATGTCCGTCACCTCGGCCCTCCCGCCGTGGAACAGCACGCAGAAGGTCCTGTTGTTCCACTCGAGGAACGAGTCCTCCACCTCGAATGCGAACACCACGTCCGCCTCCGCCCCGTCGGTCCTGTAGTCGACGAAGAACTGCTCCACGTCCACGATGCGGGCCATCATGTACGGGCGGATGGTCTCCGTCACGTTGCCGTCCTCGAGGATGAACGCCATCAGCTCGCTCCTGTAGGTGTATCCTCTGACCTCCTCGATCATGGAGTAGTGGGCGCTGATGTAGTCCCACAGGCCCCTCTGGGCCTCCATGTTCAGGTAGACCATCTCCTTAACGTGCATGACATCCGCCTTGATCTGGTACACCATGTATCCCTCGGCCACGTCGTCCTCGCCGTAGTAGATGGCGACGATGGTGTCCTCCTCGTCCCATCTCCAGTACTCCTCCCAGGCCACCCTGTCCCTCAGGATGCATCCGTGGGTCTGGAGGGCGAACCTCGCGTGGAGGTCCATGAACTCCCTGTCGTCCCATGCCACCCTCCTGACGTATCCGGGGGCCTTCGGCTTCTTCCTGGAGGGGGCGATCTGGTAGTCCTTCACCTTGTAGGACATCTTGTTGGAGACGATCTCCCAGCCGAAGTGGCGGTAAAGCGGGATGGAGAACGGGTAGAGCAGGGCCAGGGACCTCCCGCTGGAGCGTATGTACTCGAGGCTGAGCCTCAGCAGCCTCTTCATGAGCCCGCGGCCGGAGTACTCGGGGTACGTGGAGACGCTGGTGACATGGCCGATGTCGTACACCTCGCCGTGTATGTTCATCCTCAGGTGGTAGACGGCCACCTGGGACACGAGCTGATCCCCGTCCCAGCATCCGAGGACCTCGGCCCTCTCCAGCACCGGGAACTTGGACTGCAGGATGTCGTCGTCCCTCCATCCAGCCCTCTGGAGCTCCTCCTCCGTGACCTGGAACGCATAGCGCAGCAGCGAGTTGTACTGGTCTATGTCGTCGGTCGTAAGGCTGCGAATCGAGAGCTCCTCGTTCCTGGGCATGGGTCATCCTCTGGTCGGCTTTAGATAAATAGTCTGCGAACGGTCCATCGGAATCCTATTCCTATGCGAATGTCATCCGGATATCATGGGAAGCGGGCGCGGAGGCACGGGTCTTGTCATCACGACGATGACGCTGGTGCTCCTGATCGACAGTCTGGACGCGTCCATCGTCCAGGTCGCGCTGCCCGAGATGTCCGTGGACCTGGGGATGAGCGTGACGGACGGGGCGTTCGTGGTCGTCGCGTATCTCTTCCCCCTTGCGGGACTGTGCATCCCGCTCTCCAGGCTGGCGTCCGACGGGAGGGTCCGTCCGATGCTCGTCCTCGGCACGGCCGTTTTCACGGTCGCATCGGTGGGATGCGCCATGTCGGGCGACAGGGGCGTCCTGATAGCGTTCAGGTTCGTGCAGGGCCTGGGCGCGGCGATGATGGTGTCTGCCACGCCCGCGATGTGCACCTCGATGCTGCCGCCGGAGCGGCGCCATATGGGCATGGCCTACATGAACGCCGCCTGCTGCGTGGCGATCATCCTCGGGCCTGCGCTCGGCGGGCTGATAACCGGCCTGTCTGAGTGGCACTGGATCTTCCTCATCAACGTCCCGGTCGGGGTCATAGTGGTGGCGCTGGCACTGCGGATGCGGGAGGCATCCCCCAGCAGCATGTCCGGGATGCCGGAGCCGATGCGGGCGGCCGCGATGTTCGTCGCCGTGGCGACGGGCATGGTCGTCCTGGAGCTGTGGACCGGCGGGCTGTTCGCATGGTACACCGCCGTGCTTGCCGTGATCTGCGTCCTGTCGATTGCCGCATTCCTGGCACTCGGCCGCAGGGGAGCGGAGGGCGAGAGGCTGATGGACATCCCGCTCCGCGGGAACGGGAGGTATTACGCGATCACCGTCCTGTTCCTGGTCAACAGCATCATCGGATGCGGGGTGATGTATCTCCTGCCGTACTATCTCACGGGCTCGGCCGGTTATGACACGCTTGCCGCAGGGCTGCTCCTGTCGGTCGCCACGACGGTCTCCGCGGTGTTCTCCATACCTGCCGGACGTTGGTGCCGCAGATACGGGTGCGCCCTGCCGTCGAACGTCTCGCTCGTGATGAGGGTGGCCTTCTGCGCGATGCTCGCGGTCATAGAGCCGTCCATGGGCCTGGCGTTCCTGCTGATGCAGCTGGTCCTGATGGGCGCGTCCTTCGGCATAGCCGGCACCGCGCTGCCGACCAGGATGCAGATCCACGTCGAGGAGGACCTGAGGCCGTCATCGGCCGCCGTGGTGCTCTTCACGAACTACATCGCCACCGCCCTGGGCGTGGCGGTCTTCGCGCTGCTATTCAAGGCGGCATCCCCGGGAGGGATGGCGTCGAGCGTCGACGTGATGGACGGGTCGGCCATCCTGGAGGGGACGCACTTCGCCTGCCTCGTCGGAACGGTCATGATGGTGATCTGTCTGATCGTATCGATGCGGGTCCGCGACCCCAAGGGATGATGTGCCAGAAATCGTGGAAGCGGTTTCGTGCCGGGGCGTGCGCCCCGGCTGTTGTCATCGTCAGTCCCAGGACGAGATACCGGAGTCGTCGGACAGGCATTCCTTGCGGAACACGGGCTCCTCGATCCCGGCCTTCTTCTGGGCACGGTAATCTCTGTACGCTTCCAGCCCGCGCTTGGCCAGACGCACCATGATGTACGTGTTGAACAGCGCGCACACCGCCAGCAGGATGTCCATGAAGATCGTCATCTCGTCGGATGCGAAGAAGCAGGACAGGAAGACGACCGCCAGGAGGAACAGCTTCATCGCGATGGACGCGGCCTTGCTGTCCTTGATCAGCATCAGGTTCCCCTCCCCGATGACGACATCGGAGATCAGGCAGGTGAACGCGAATATGAACATGAACACCGCCACCACGTAGGGCGCGATCGATCCGATGGTGTCGGAGAAGATGGCCTGGAGGACGGGGATGGAATCCTCGCCGGCGCCGATGTACATGCCGTGGAGGACGTCGAAGTCCGCATAGGACAGGACGACCAGGGCGGTCATGGTGCTCACGAGGGTGTCGATGAGGACGCCGAAGGACTGGGTGTAGGCCTGGGCGACGGGGTGCTTCACGTCGGCCATGGCGGACAGGTTGGTGATGGTACCGATACCGGACTCGTTGGACCAGACCCCTCTCCTCATGCCGTTCATCAGGGCGACCCCGATGCCTCCTCCGACGAGGGCGGGGGCGTTGAGGGCGTACTCGAAGATGGTGCCGAAGGCGTGGATGACCCCTGCGGGAGCAAGGACCATGGATACGATGCAGATGATGAACCAGCAGATCGCCATCGCGGGGACGATCTTCACGGAGAGGTCGGCGACCCTGTAGACGCCGCCGATCAGGATGAGGCCGGTGACGAGGGTGAGGACTATGGCGAACACGAGGTGGGTCCACTCGTAGTCGAAGGCGCCCTGGACGGCCTCGGACATGCTGATGACCTCGCCGGACACGAATCCGAGGAGGTACATCATGATCATGACGAAGGCGGCGACCATGCCGAGCTTCTTCATGCCCAGTCCGTGGAACAGGGTGTACGCGGGACCTCCGCGGAATCCGCCGTTCTCCTTGGGGACCTTGTAGATCTGACCGATGATGGTCTCCAGGAAGCTGGTGGCCATACCGATCCCGGCGAAGACCCACATCCAGAGGATGGCTCCGGGGCCTCCGACGAGGAGAGCCATGATCGGTCCGGTGATGTTGCCCACGCCGATGCGTGAGCCCATGCTCATGCAGAATACCTGGAAGGACGAGAGCTTGTTCTCGCTGCTCGCCTTGTCACGTTTGAACGTGTTGCGTGCCATCTCGCCGAGCGAGGTGACCTGGAGGCCCCTGAGGGCGACGGTCGCGAACAGTCCGACCCCGATGATCAGGACGAACGCGATGTACCAGATGTACTCGTCGACGAAGTCGAGAATTCCGATAAAATCCAAATGACCACTGATACGAGGACACTTTATCCATATAAGTGCCTATGGAACCCTTCGGAGTTTACGGAGGGTCTGGCACCGTGGCAACGGGCGGTCTGACCCCGATCAGATAGTCCCCTCACTCCTCGTCAGTCGGCCAGAGCAGCAGGCGGATCTTCTGGCTTGGGGAGTTCGGGGATCCCGGCTGGGTGTATCCCACGAGACCGATGGCCATCATGAACTTGATTTCCCTGCGAAGGTAAGAAGGGGGTGATCTGTAACCCATGATATCGGAGATTTCTCTGATACTCATCTCTCCGTTCTCCTCCAGGATGGTTTTGACCCGTATCACGACCTCCTCACGTGTCGGTCTCCTGGCCTCCCCATGGTCAATGGGTTCCGATCTTGCGGTTCCGGTATCAGAGCGTGAGTGGGCTGGTTCCGAGCTCTTGTTCTTTTCGGATTCCATGCATTCGTTTTAAACTTCCATACTTAATTACTTTTCCAATATCGAATGGCATTATCCCAGGATTCTTCTATCACGTCTAGTTGTTAGGCCCTACTCTTACTCTGACTCTTACTCTGACTACACGTATGACAAAGTAAGAGTACGAGTCAAAGTAGCGCAGAAGAGTAGGAATCGTGCAGAAGGGGAGATGTTTGCACCGCCCCGCCTCTGACGGGCAGGGCGGCGTGATAGGCGATCACTCACCGAGGATGAACCCGGCGATGTCCTCGATGACCTGCCCGTCCACGTGTCCGCGCTGGTTGTATTCTAGCGACGTTCCGGCGTAAGGTCCCTCGGATGCGATGAACGGGTGGCCCAGGCCGTCGTAGAGGATGAACCCGGCGTCGGGGTCGTCCCCGAGGGCCTCCTCCCACATGGCGTAGTCGACATCGGCGTACACCTGGAAGTCCGCCCCTCCCTGGAGGAACAGCATGGGCACGTCGAGGCCCTCGGCTATGGCGACCTCGTCGATCGAGTCCAGGCTCCAGATGTAGTATCCGCTCTGGTCGAAGACTGTGACGGACGCGCGCTGCTCGTCGGTCATGCCGGCGAGGGAATCGGCCACCGCCAGCTGGGAGTCTATGTACTGGCGGTAGACGTCCGCGTCCGACAGCTGGCTGTACTGCGCCCAGAGCTGGTCGGCCAGTATGTCGGTCAGATCCCTGGGGCTCCCTGCGAGGGAGACGAATCCGTCGCAGAGGCCGTCGCACCTGTCGACGATGTACGGGGCGAGCATCCCGCCCATGCTGTGTCCGATCAGGTACACCCTCTCGTACCCCATCCCCTTGAGCATGGCGATGGCGGCGACCGCGTCGTCCACGGTCTCGTCGTCGATCGTGGCGTACGCCGGGTCCTCGCAGAACCCGGAGCCGTAGACGTAGGTCCTCTTGTCGTAGGTCAGTACGTCGATCCCGTGCGACGCTAGCCCGCGGGCGATGTCGCGGTACGGCTTGTTGACGGCGGTGGTACCGTCGCGGTCGTTGGGTCCGGAGCCGTGCACTATGACGGCGGCCACATCATGTCCCGAGTCGGCGGAGCTGGTCACGGTCCCGGGGAGGGGGTATCCGGTTCCGGCGTCGACGACGGCGTCCGTCTCGACGAGGCCCTCCGGGAGGGGATCGGCGCCTTCGGGCTCGTAGTAGCCGAGGAAGAGGCCGACGATACTGTCGTCGTTCGCGAAGGTCACGGTGAGCAGCAGGCCCCATTCGGAATGCCTGCAGTACGTCTGGGTTATGGTGTTGGCATCGGACGTGGACGCCTTGGACTCCTCTATCGTCTCGAAGTCCCCGATGCCGTAGGTGTACTGCGTCCAGATCGCTTCAAGCCCTGCGGCGCTCCCGAGGGTGGCCTGCAGGACGGGGTCGCACGAGTCGTAGAACGTCTCGAACTCGCCGTCCTCGAGCAGTCCGACTGCGACGGAGGCGCGGTCGTCGGCGTCCGGCCCATCCTCCTTTCCATCATCCAGGAGGAAGTGCGTTGCCGCCAGTGCGGCGATCACGACTACGGCGACCAATGCTATGGTCACAAGGTTCCTGGTCTTCATCGGAGGATGGAATCGGGACACGGGCTTAGAACGATTCGGTGGACCTTCCAAAGCATCGAACGGGTTTCCGCCCGCCCGCAGGCGGGCGCGATGTTCACTCCGGCTCCTGCACCACGATCTCCGCATCCGGCGCGTGGGCCCCGATACTCCTTATGCCCTTCAGACAGGACGCCTTGTCGGCGTACGCCTGGGACGCCGCGATGATCTCGCCGTTGCTCGCCTTCAGCCTGAATCTGATCTTGCCGGCCACGTCGGTGTACATCTCGTACTTGGGGCACTTCACCTGCTCGTATCCCTCGACGGTCTGGTCCTCGATGTCCACGGCGCAGTTGGTGCGGACGCTCTCGGCACCGGCCTTGCAGGTTGCCAGTGACTTGTACACCTGCGAGGTGCAGATGACCTGGCCGTTGTTCGCAATCAGGTTGAACATGTATCCGCCGTCGGCGGTGGGCTTGATGCCGAACTTTCCCATTCCAATCACCTTGGAAAAGGAATCGTTCGGTGGGTGTTTAAATACTGTTTAAATATGGTTAATAAAGGTGAGAGCCGGCATCGAATCTCTCGCGGAATCGCGATAACATGGTGATTCCCAGGGTCCGAACGGGCCATCCGATCCCGGGGGCGGACGTGTCTTTAAATATCATGGGGACGGAGACGAAACGGCAATCGGAGAACGACGCGAGAATCATCGTCAAGAGATGGGATGATGAAAATGGTCCCCACCCCCTGATTTGAACAGGGGACCTGCTGATTTCAGCGGCTGTATCGGTTTCTTCCGAAGACACTCTACAGTCAGCCGCTCTAGCCAGTCTGAGCTAGGTGGGGACGATTTTGGGATACCGCCCTCTTATTTAAAGTTAATCTGTCTCTCCCCTCACTCGAGGAAACCGTCGAAACCAGACATGTCGAACACGTCCCTGACGTTGGCCGAGGAGTTGACGATCCTCAGCCTCTCGGGGCATCCGGAGGACTTGTTCAGCGTGAGGATCGCCCTGAGGCCGGCGGAGGAGATGTACTCCAGCCTCTCGAGGTCGAGCACGATCCTCCTGCCGTCGCAGAGGGCCTGCGCCTTCTGCAGGAACTCGGGGGATGTGACGGTGTCCAGCCTGCCGGCGAGGGTTATGACGATGTTCCCGCCGTCCTCGCCGCTCGAGACGGTCAACGGCTCATTCGATTGATTCTTCCTGCCGAACATCCTCTCAGCTCCGACGACGGTTGTAAGGACGTCATCAAGATAAAACCGATTCCCGTGGCCGTCACATGAGGTTCTTGAGGAACCTGGCAACGGAGCTCTTCGGCTGGTTGTATCCGGTCCCCTCGATGCCCACGCCGCCTTCGAAGCTTATGATCTCCATCATCAGCCTCTGCTCGTACTTCCACTGGGTCTTGATGTGCCTGCTGGTCAGGTACGAGGTCAGCAGGAGCAGGATGCCTGAGTAGAGTCCGAGGGTCACGAGGAACAGCAGGATGTGGATCACCAGGTAGGACCTCCGGACGCTGCGGTCCATCGGCCCCATCGGGATACCAATCCCCTTCAGCTGTACGGACAGGGCCTCAGTGAACTCGCACTGGACCTTGTCATGCCTGACGGGGAACCTGATCGTGGTGCTCACGGTGAACACGAACTGGATCAGCAGCACTGCGTAACAGACCAGCAGCATCTGGAACGACCTGTCCGCGAGCATGCCGACGTCCAGGAACGCGGCGATGCCGATGGCCGCCATGATGGCCAGATCCACCAGGAGCATCGCGCCGGAGAACGCCTTCTTCGCGCTCCATCCGGCGGTGCGGACTCCCTTCCTGATCCTCTCCATGTCCGAGGTGTCCCCGCCCTTGGATCCGACATACCCTATGAGGGCGTCCATCCACTCGACGTCCCTGGCCTGATGGTCGCGGTCGGTGCGGGTGTACGAGTAGAGCAGGAACCCGGCTATGCAGCATTCGCCGACGAGGATGGTCGAGAACGCGATCTCGATGACATCCATCGAACCGAATATGTCCTGGTTCGTCTCGACGATGAAGAAGCTGAAGATGATGGCCAGGAGCATCGGGATGCACAGGAGGAGGAACACTACGTAGACGCTCGTGCCGCTGTCGCGCTCGGTGCGTCTGACCACGTTGTCGGTGAACCTGTCGGCCCATTGGTTCCTCTCCATGGACCCTGGAAATGATTAACCATAGAAAACCGATACCATCGGATATGCCCAGATTCCGGGAGGATTCGAGCTGGTCACTGTCCAGGGTGGCGGGGGAGCTCTTCCACAGGGGAGCGCGTCCGTTCGTCCTCAAGGTGGCGCAGACTTTCCTCGTGATCATCGTCGCCATCTACCTGACCAAGCTGGCCGTCCTTGCCATGGGCATGAACGAGGGATACGGATACCAGTTCGTGTCGATCGCCACGTTCCTGGTGGACATGGCGATGATGCTCGTGACGATGGATTCTCTGCTCGCCGTGTCGTCCCGTAGGCCGAAGGCCTGGAAGAAGGCGGTCCGTGCCGCGATGCTCCTGGTGATCTTCAATCTGATCGCCTGGTACGGGAACGATCCGCTCTCGGCCTCGTCGCTGGTCGTCATGAATCCATTCCTGGTGACGCCCTTCGCGTTGGCTGTCATAGCCGTGATGTTCTGGGCGCCCATACGCAGGTTCTACATGCCCATGATGGAGGAAGAGTTGTCCCTGTGGAGCTGGTTCAAGTACGCCTGGTTCTCGCCGCTGTACACCTCGTCGGAGTACAGGGTGATGTACGACGACAGGGAGCGATCGCTCCCTCTTCCATGAATCGACGACCTGCTGGCGGCGGTACCTGCCGAGACGGTCGTCCGGAGAATACTTGGGTGGGATGGGGCAGGAGGTGGCCGCCCCGCATGCGGGGCAGACCGCCTCAAGAGAATAGCGCCCGCAGGATGCGCAGCGCCTCATGCGGGAGCTCATTTGCTCTCGCGCTTAAGGGCGGCGGTGCCGCCTTTGGAGGTCAGGTCGCCGATGGCGGCGTTAGAGACGTCCCTGAGGACCTCCTCGGCCTCCTTGTACTCGGGGGCCCTGACCAGGACCCTGTACCTGGGGCATCCGACGCAGGTGATCTCCACGTCGGCTCCGTCGGCGGCCTCGATGCCCTTGAGCAGGGCGTCGCGGACGAGCTCCATGCCGTTGGGGGCGTAGGAGGTCATCTCGAGGATGCCGTCGATCTGGACGGACGGCGGGGCGACGTTCTCCCTGGCAACCTCCAGGAAGGTGTCGATCCACGCGCCCTCGTAGTCCTCCAGGAAGGCCTCGGTGTCCGCGACGGCGGACTCGAAGGCATCGTAGAGGGACTCGTAGTCCTCCAGCAGTTCGTTTCCGAACAGGTCGTAGGCCTTGTCGACGGAGATCTTCATCCTCTCGGCGACGATCTCCACCAGCTTCTCGGCCTTCTTCTCGTTCTTCCACTGCTGGATCTTCTCTCTCTTCTGATGGTCGTTGACCGCTTTCAGGGAAAGGTCGATGTGGCCCTTCGAGGAATCCACGCCCAGGACCTTGCAGACGACCTTCTGACCTTCCCTTACGTAGTCCCTGATGTACTTTACCCAGCCAGTGGCGACGTCCCGGACGTGGACGAATCCCTCCTTGTCGTCGTACTCGTCGAGTGAGACGAAGGCGCCGAAATTCTTGACGCTCTTGACGGTGCACACGACGAGCTCGCCGTTCTCCGGGAAGCCTCTGACCCTTGCCATCAGCCGACTACCTCGAGGATCTCGCCCTTGATGTCGCCGACGCCGCCCTTGGGGACGACGAGCGTGGAACCGCAGACGTGGCAGGTCACCTTGGTGGCGGCCTTTCTGAAAACGATCTGCTCAGCCTCGCAGTCGGGGCACTTGACCTTGATGAAATCTCCAGTCATCTGGATCACTCCGTGAGCTCGAACTTCTTCGCGCGGATGCAGGGGGAGATGTTGGCCTTCTTGCACTGGGTGCACCTGTACCTGAGGTTGATCCTCTTGGTAGGCTTCTCCCTTCCCTCGGGCTTGGGCCTGGGGAAACCACCGTATCCGGCGGTGACCTTTCTGAATCTCCTCTGACCCCACTTGAGCTCGCTGGCTTTCTTCTTCTTGACCCTCTCCACTTCCTGCTCGGTGTGGGCCTGGCAGTAGGGACAGTATCTCTTGACAGTCCTGGGCATCTTCATTGTGAATCACCTAGAATGTGAACGGGGACGTGCTAATAGGGGGGTCCTATATAAGGCTAATTATCTGGCCGGCGGACCCCTCCTATACGCGCGTATAGTAGTGACATGAATCAGGCTTCCCTCTCGGACGCCTTGGAGACGTTGCCCTCGGGGTCGCAGACGACGGTGTCGAAGGCGGTGTTGAGGAACAGGCCGTTCTCGACGACGCCGGGGATGACGTCGATCCTGGACTCGATGAAGTACGGGTTGTCTATGCCGTTGGGGAATCTGCAGTCGTAGATGTAGTTCCCGCCGTCGGTCACGAAGGGCTCTCCGTCCCTCATGCGGAGGACGGGCTCGCAGCCCTGCCTCTTGAGGGCGAAGCTGGTGTGCTCGTGCCCGAACCTGAGGACCTCCACCGGGAGCGGGGCCTTGGTCCCCAGCTTCTCGACGAGCTTGGAGTTGTCGGCCACGATGATCTCCCTGACGGTGGCTGCGGCGACGATCTTCTCCCTGAGGAGGGCGCCCCCGAGGCCCTTGATGAGGTTGAGCTTGGGGTCGATCTCGTCGGCGCCGTCGATGGTGACGTCGAGCTTCCCCACGGAGTCGAGGTCCACGACCTCGATGCCGAACCCCTTCGCGATCTCCTCGCTCTGCACCGACGTGGCGGCGCAGGTGAGCCTGTATCCGTTCTCCGTGACGAGCTGGCCTATCCTGCGGATGGCGTAGTACGCGGTGGAGCCGGTCCCGAGACCGACGTTCATTCCGTCCTTGACGTACGCATCGACCGCGGCCTCGGCCGCAATCCTCTTCATCTCCGCTGCTTCGAGAGGCATGGCTGTCACAACCCGGACCTCCGATGGGTCCGGCGCTTTTAGCCTTTGGGTTCTGTTAAATCCAATGTGCCCATTCCCGCAGTCATGAGGCTGGCTTCGCTGTACTCCGGTGGCAAGGATTCCACATTCTCCCTGTATCTGGCCGAGCAGATGGGGCACGAGGTCCCGTACCTGGTCAACGTGGTGCCGGAGGCGAGCGACTCGTGGATCTTCCACACGCCGAACCTGTCCGTCGTCCCGATCATGGCGGAGGCCATGGGGAAGGAGCTGGTGACGTCCACCAGTTCGGGCACCGAGGAGGGCGACATGGAGGGTCTGCGCCGCGCGCTGGAGGGTCTGGACGTCGACGGCGTGGTTTCCGGGGCCATCTGGTCCGACTACCAGTGGGACCGCATGGGGATGGTCTGCGGGGATCTCGGCCTCAGGCTGGTCACGCCCCTGTGGCGCAAGGACCAGGACCTCGTGATGGAGAGGTTCCTCGATTCGGGCATACGCGCGGTCATCGTCGGGTGCTACGCGGAGGGGCTCGGCCCCGAGTGGCTGGGCAGGGAGCTGGACCGCGAGGCCGTGGAGGAGCTGAAGACCATCCGCGCCAGGACGGGCATAAGCATCGCCGGGGAGGGAGGGGAGTACGAGTCCATGACGCTGGACTCGCCGCTCCACAGGTCCCCGGTGGAGATCGTCTCGACCGAGCGGGAATGGTCCCGCACCGGGGGGATGCTCAGGGTGACGTCCGCCCGTCTAGGGCGGCGGGCCTGAAGCCCCTGAGCCTCATGGCGTTCGTGACGACGGATATCGAGGACAGCGACATGGCCGCCGCCGATATCATCGGCATCTGATCGACGAGTCCGTCGTAGCCGAGGAGCACCGGGAGGCCGGCGGCTATCGGGATGCAAACCGCGTTGTAGCAGAACGCGAAGAACAGGTTCTGCTTGATGTTGCGAAGCGTGGCGCAGCCGATCTCCAGTGAGGCCGGCACGCTGCGGAGGTCGTCGTTCATCATTATGACGTCCGCGGATTCCATGGCGATGTCCGTCCCGGAGCCTACGGCGATGCCAAGGTCCGACTGGGTGAGCGCCGGCGCGTCGTTGATCCCGTCGCCGGTCATGGCGACCCTGCGCTGGGCGACCTGGAGCTCCTTGACTATCTCCAGCTTGTCGCCCGGCTTCGTCTCCGCCCTAACATCGTCGATGCCCAGCTCGCTGGCGATGTGCTCGGCGGTGCTCCTGCGGTCCCCGGTGACCATCATCACGCGGATGCCGTCGGCCCTGAGCGCGGCCACGGCGGAGGGGCTCTCCTCCCTGACGGGGTCCATGATCGAGATGGTCCCGCGGTACTCCCCGTCGATCGCCGCGAGGATGCAGGTGCGCCCCTCGGATGCGCCGGCGTCCGCGCCTTCGGGGATGTCTATGCCCTCATCGGAGAGGAAGGACGCGCTTCCGACGACGATCCTGGAACCGTCCACGGTGCATCTGACCCCGCCTCCGGTGACGCTCTCGAACTCGGCGTGATCCGGCACCGCGATGTCCTCGGATGCGGCATATGCCACCACGGCCTCGCCGAGCGGATGCTCCGAGTCCGTCTCCGCTGCGGCGACGATGGACACGAACCTCTCCGTATCCATGGATGTGATGACGTCCACGACTTCCGGGCGGCCGACGGTGCAGGTGCCCGTCTTGTCCAGGACGACGGTGTCGATCCTGGCGGCGGATTCCAGAGCGGCCGCCGTCTTGTAGAGGATACCATGCTTGGAACCCAGCCCTGTGCCTACGACTATGGCCAGCGGCGTGGCCAGGCCGAGGGCGCACGGGCACGAGATGACGAGGACGGACACGGCGATCGTGAGCGCGAACTCGGAGTCCCTGCCGGCCAGCAGCCAGCCGATGCACGCGAGGACGGCTATGACGATCACCGCCGGCACGAACACGGCCGCCACGCGGTCGGCGATGTTGGCCACGGGGGCCTTGGTCCCCTGGGCCATCTCCATCATGCGGGCTATCTGGAACAGGACGGTGTCCTCGCCGACCTTCTCCACCTTCGCCCTCAGGCTTCCGGATCCGTTCACGGTCGCTCCGTAGACGACGTCGCCGGGGCCCTTGGTCACGGGGATGCTCTCTCCCGTGAGCATGGATTCGTTGACGGACGACTGTCCCTCGATGACGGTGGCGTCGGTCGGCACCCTCTCCCCGGGCCTGATCAGGATGATGTCGCCCATCGCGAGTTCGGACGACGGTATCCTGGACTCGGCCCCGTCGCGGATGACGGTGGCCTCGTCGGGGGCCATCTCCAGGAGCTTCCTCAGCGAGTCGTTGGTCCTGTACTTGGAGCGGGCCTCCAGATACTTCCCGATGCTGACCAGCGCCAGGATCATGCCCGCCGAGTCGAAGCTCAGCGAGTGCACCGCCGACGCATCCCCGCTCCAGACCTCGTAGGTGGACCAGAGCCCCATCAGCACGGACGCCGTGCATCCGAGCGATACGAGCGAGTCCATCGTGGGGCTCTTGGAGAGGAGCGCCGGGTATCCCTTCCTGAAGAAGCGCCTGCCGGCGTAGAGGATCGGTATCAGAAGGACGATCTGCAGTGCGCACAGGGCCAGAGGCTCAAGCCCTATGTCCAGGCCGAACATGTGGCCCATGGCCACCACGCTCAGCGGGATGGCGAACGCTATCGCCAGGATCAGGTCGCGCCTGCGTACCGCCAAGTCCCTAAGTTCCGCCCTGTCGGCTTCGGCACGGTCGTCGCTGATGACCTGGTAGCCGGCCCCGACTATCGCCTGCGCGATCCTGTCCTCCGTGACGGCGGAGTCGTCGTAGACCACGGTGGCCGTGTTGTTGCCTATGTTGGCGTTGCACGACTGGACGCCGTCGAGCGCCTCCACCGCCGTATTGATGCGGTTGGCGCAGGCGGCGCATGTCATGCCGCCCACGCGGAATATGCGGGTCCTCATCGGAAGAGCCCATGCTTCACGGTTCCGCGGAAGCCCGCGTCGACGACCGCCTTGATCAGTGCCTCGTCGGCCACGCCGTCCTGCTGGACGACCGCCGTGCCCTTCTTGAGGTTGACATCGACGCTCTTGACGCCGGGTACCTTCTCGAGAGACTCCCTGACGCTCTTCACGCAGCCCTCGCACATCATTCCCTCGATCTTGATCGTTGTCTTGGCCATATCATTCACTTCCGGGTCCGTCTCGGCGGACCGATGACCTTCCAGGCATTTAGGATATCTTAAACATTGCCATCGCAGACTGGTTTCGGGACCGGCCCTCGATCTTTGCAGGCCGGCCCCGACGGAGGCTGTCTCGTAGCATGTCGATGGCGGACACCCGGAGGCATCTGGCTCCATGATGGCTATTTGTTTATTTATTTCATGTACAGTATAAACTGACATATACTATCCAAAAGTATAGTATGAGTATGGACGAGGAGGAGGGCATGGCCGAATGCCCGGTGAGGGTGACCGTGAAGCTCATCGGGGGCAAGTACAAGTCCGTGATACTCTGGAACCTGAGGCTGGGGACGAAGAGGTTCAGTGAGATCCAGGCCCTGGTGCCGGAGGCCACAGGGAAGATGATAACGAAGCAGCTCAGGGAGCTGGAGGCGGACGGTCTGATCAGCCGCCGCGTCTATCCGGTGGTCCCTCCGAAGACAGAATACTCGCTGACGGAGCTGGGGCTGTCGCTGATGCCCGTCATCGAGCACATGTGCTCATGGGGCATATCGTACATGGACGCACACGGTATGGCCGTGGCCGATTGTGCCAGGGAGCGTCTGACCTCAGGCGCTGCTCGCGAACTCCGACATCGGCTTCCTGTTGCCGTGGTTGGATGAGGTCTCGTCGGCGCGGTGGCCGACCGCAAGGATGGCCGAAGCCTCCTCGGTCTCCCCGAGTCCGAAGGCCTCCTTGACCACGGCGGGGTCGAAGTACCCTATCCACACGCTCCCGAGCCCGAGCTCCTGGGCGCGATACATCATCTGGGTCGTGACGATCGAGGCGTCGATGTCTCCGAAGTTCTTGCCGTCATGGGGCCTGACCCAGGCCTTGGAGGTGTCGGCGACGACGATGAGCGCAAGGGTCGCCCCGTAGGGTCCGGCGGCCTTCCCGATCCTCGCGATGGATTCCGGCGTGTCCGCCACGATGACCCTCACGGGCTGTAGGTTCTTGGCGGTGGGCGCAATCCTTCCGGCCTCGAGGATGGACTCGATGTCCTCCTCGGAGACGGGCTCGTCCGTGTAGCTCCTCGATGAGTAGCGCTCCTTGGTCAGGTCGGCGAAAGTCATGCGTCCCGCATCGCCATAGATATACAATATAGGTGGGAGGAACCGTTAATTCCCCTTCCTACGATGGGGGCGCATGGACCCGATACCCGAGGGGGAGACCCCGTTTGCCACGACGATAAGGCTCCTCGGCGGCAAGCACAAGATCCTCGTCCTATGGATGCTGTCCTCCCACGGGCGGATGCGCTTCAACGAGCTCAAGCGGTTCACAGGGGAGGGGTCGTCGCGCATGCTCTCGATCACCCTGAGGGAGCTGGAGTCCGACGGCCTGATCAGCCGCACCGTGGTGTGCGATTCGCCCCAGCGTGTCGAATACTCTCTGACGAGCGTCGGCATGTCCGTCCTCCCGGTCCTGGAGGAGCTGGACCTCTGGGGCGCCGCCTATCAGGACATGGTCCGCTCGCGCCTGGTGCGACGGTCCGTCGTAGCGGGTCAGCAGCATGGTTATGTCGTCGAACTGCTCGGCACCGCCGACGAATGCCCTTATGTCCTCGCGGATGGCCGCGACCTGATCCCCGACATCGAGATCCGATGTGCGCTCAGCGCACGCGGCGAGGCGGTCGGACCCGTAGAACTCCTCGTACTCGACGTTCGCCTCGGTCACGCCGTCGGTGTAGAGGAGGATCCTGTCGCCCCCGGACAGCACCATGCGGTTCACCTTGTAGGAAGATCCCGGGAACACCCCGAGGGCCGGTCCGGGCTCCGTCCTGAGGAACTCGACCGAGCCGTCCGACGACCTCCACACGAGCGGGGGGCAGTGGCCGGCGTTGGCGAACTCCACGGAGCCGTCCGAAGGATCGATGAATCCCAGCCAGGCGGTGACGAACATCATCTCGTTGTTGTTGCCGGAGAGGCTGTCGTTGACCTCAGAGAAGACCCTCCCCGGATCGGTGCCGGGCTGACCGGCGCGGCCCTCGGTCAGGATCTTCGTGATCGACATGAACAGCGCGGCGGGCACCCCCTTGCCGGAGACGTCGGCCACCGCTATCGCGACCTTCCCGTCAGGAAGGGGGAAGAAGTCGTAGAGGTCCCCGCCGACGAACTTGGCTGCATCCATGAGGCCGGCGACGGTGATGCCGCGCCCGGCTATGACGGAATCATCCTTGGGGACGAAGTCCTGCTGTATCCTTCTGGCGACCGACAGCTCGGCCTGCATCGCCTGGCGCTCCTCGTTCAGGTTGCGGATGTCCTCCACGTAGTCGACCATGTCCGACGCCATCTTGTCGAGGGACCTGGCCAGGTTGCCAATCTCGCTGTTCCTGTTGACGTACGGCGAGCAGATCTCGGCCATGCGGTCGTCCGACATCTCGGTGTCGGGGCTGACGAACTCCCTGGCGGCCTCGGACATCTCGCCTATGGGGGTGACGACGCTGTCCTCCATGTACTTCAGGAACACCAGCGCGGGGGCGAAGAACGCCAGGAGGGCGATTCCCATGTAGATGAGGAGGGAGACGTTGGTCACGATCTCATCGATGGTCTGGCCCGCCGTGGACGTGCTCTCCTCGATGTGGGATTCGATCCCGGGGATCGCCGCCAGCAGGCCCACGTCGTACGCCGCGATGATTATCGCGGCCAGGAGGAGGCCGTATGTGACGAATATGATGGCGATGCGGTCGAACATGCTGGCGTCGAACCTGTTGACCTTGAATCCCTGGTCGGACGGGCACTCGATCCGCACGGCGGGGCGGACCGGCTTGAGGCAGAAGACGATCGCCATCGCATAGGCAATCACGGTGGCCGCGGTCAGGTGCTCCACGCCGGTGAGCTCGGTGATGGCGAACGGCACGATCAGCCCCAGGACCAGGCAGACGTCGAAGACGTGGCCGGGGATGCGGGCCAGCGGGGATGCACACCCTTCGGACGGTGTCCAGAAGCGTATGCCCAGGTACCTGCAGACGAGGATGCTCAGTATCCCCAGGATAAGGGAGAACGACACCATGTTCAGGAACATGGCCAGGTCCTGGATGTTCAGGGACACGAACCCGTCGATGTACCCGTACATCAGGTTGTACATGACCATGTAGAGCAGGCCGGACGCGACCATGACCCCGAAGAACTTGGCCATGTTGCGGGTGGAGTCCAGGACCGGCGGTCTCATGTCGCCGCCCAGAGAGGTGCTGTACCAGATCCTGTAAGGTATGTACGCGACCAGGAACGTCATGACCAGGTCCATGGCCAGGGTCGACGGCTCGGCATAGCTCACCGTCGTGTTCCTGATCAGGCTCACGAGGTCGACGCCGAGCGCGCCCCAGGGTCCGAACAGCATCCCCATGACGAACGTCATGGCGATGTACGGCTGGATGGAGCTGGGGACCCATCCGCTGACTATCACGACGACCTCGGTCAGGACCATGCATCCCAGGAGCACGGCCAGCGGCCTCACGAAGGCGCGGTCGCGTAGGCCCATCTCACTCACCCGGCGCCGCGCGGAGTCCGGTGGCGCTGCTGCGGCCCTGGAACTCGACTATGAGCATGGTTATGTCGTCGAACTGCTCGTTGCTCCCGACGAAGCTCCTGACGTCGTCGCGTATGACCTTGAGCTGGTCCGCCGGTGTGAGCGACGCGGTGTCCTCGAGCACGCCCTTGAGCCTCTCGGCGCCGAAGAACTCCTCGTATCCCGCGTTGGCCTCGGTAACGCCGTCGGTGTAAAGCAGGAGCCTGTCGCCCCTCTCCAGCTTGAGGGTCTCCACCTCGTAGTCGGTGTCGGGTATGACCCCCAGGACGGGGCACGGGTCCATCTGGACGAACTCGGCCTCCCCGGTGGCGGCCCTCAGGACCAGCGGTGGGCAGTGGCCCGCGTTGGCGAACTCGACCACGCCGGTGCGGGTGTCGATGATGCCGAGCCAGCACGACACGAAGAGCACCTGGGTGTTGTGCCTGGCGAGGGCGTTGTTGATCTCGTGGAAGGATGTGGCGGGGTCGGTGCCGTGGCCCGCGTGGTCCTCGATGAGCGTCTTGGTGCGGGACATGAACAGCGCGGCGGGAACCCCCTTGCCGGAGACGTCGCCTATGGTCACGGCGACCTTGTAGCGCTGGAGGGCCATGAAGTCGTACAGGTCCCCTCCGACGGACTTGGCGGTGTCCATCACCCCGCTGATCCTGACCCCGGTGCCGTCCATGGAGTCGAAGTCCCTGTTGACCAGCTCCATCTGGATCTGCCTGGCGATGGCCAGCTCGGCGCGGTACGCCTGTTTGTCCCTGGTGAGGGACTCGATGTCGTGGACGTAGTCGGCCACGTCCCTGGTGAGCTTCCCGAGGGACCTCGCCAGGTCGCCGATCTCGTTGTCCCTGTCGGCGTAGACGGCGCACCTGTCGGCGACCTCGTCCGCGCTGACCTCGGAATCGGAGATGATGAAGTCCCTGGCGACCCTGGACATGGCCCTGATGGGCGTGACGACGCTGTTCTCGATGAACCTCAGCAGGATCAGCACCACGGCCATGAGGATGAACATGGCGATCGTGATGTAGGTGAGGAGCGAGAGGGACTTGGCGAGCTCCGCCGGGTCTCCCGTCAGGATGCCGTCGTAGTCCTTCACGAGCTCCACCACCAGGGGCAGGTCGCCCAGCGGCCCGTAGATGTAGGTGAGCGCCACGAGCAGGATGGCGCCGAGGCCGATCATGCACAGCATGATGATGATGCGGTCGTTGACCTGGTTCTTGAAGGTGTTCGCACCCTTGCCCTTGGCGGGGAGCTCCCACTCGCGCACCGCCATGGACGGCTTCAGGAGCGAGAACCCGACCAGCGCGCAGGCCGCGACGGTCGGCACCCACGCCAGGCCTCCAGCCAGCGACGACGACAGCGCCACGGGTATGGAGAGCACCAGCGCGAGGTCGAACACCTTCGGGTCGAAGGAGGGCAGATAGCCCTTGATCGCCGCCGGCCTGGGGGTCCAGTGGGGTATCCTCAGGACGCCAGTCACGAAGATGGCGGCCATGGTCAGGATGATCGAGGGCGCGAGCACCAGCAGTATGGTGTTCACGTCGAGCAGCAGCATGCTGCTCTGCCCGTGTATCACTATGTAGCGCCCGTGGTCCAGGCATGCGTACACGATGGAGGAGCCGGCGGAGACCAGGAACACCTTCCCCATGTTGTGGGCGGTCCCCAGGATCGGCGTCTTCGGCCTGATCCATGTGAGCGTGGAGTACCAGAGGCGGTACGCCAGATAGGAGACCAGGAACATTATCGCGGTCTCGGTGACGGGCTCGGCCAGCGGCCTCCCGTCGGCTATCCCCGTGGTGAGGTAGCCGAGGGAGAACCCGGCCGCCCCCCAGGGGCCGGAGAGCAGCCCGAGGGCCACCCCCAGCGCGGCGGAGAAGTCTAGCGTCTCCGGGAGCCTCGTGAACACGACGGTGAACATCAGCGAGATGACGTAGCATAGCAGCAGGACGCGCACTCCCCTCCTGTCCACCTCGCCGACGTTCATCCCCAGCAACCCCTCTCAGACCGTCCCGGTGCTCTTCTCGATGGCCTCTATTATCCTGGCGATCTCCCTCTCGGGGCTCTTCCACATCCCGGGGGTCCAGACCCTGTGGATCCTCCATCCCCTGGACTCCAGGTACTTCTGCCTGTGGTAGTCCCTCTCTCTGGTCGATGCCGGGAGGTTGTAGAGGTGGGTGTCGCACTCTATGCCGAGGATGTACCTGTCCCTCTGCCTGACGGCGAGGTCGATCTGGTACCCTCCGATGCCGACGTTGCGCTCGACGGTGTATCCCTTGCGGACCAGGGCGTTGTAGACCTTGTCCGCGATCTTGGACTCGCCGATCTCGTCGGGGACGGTCCAGCGCTCGTCGCCGAAGGACTTGAGGATGGAATCCGCCATGCCCTTGTCCCCGTCGCTGACCGCGCGGGCGTACTGCAGGTACTTCTTCAGGATCCTGGGGCCGTCGTTCTTGACGTTGTCCACCTGCAGGTCCTCCGGGTCGAAGGACGTGACGATGAAGATCTTCTTCTTGGCCCTGGAAATGGCGACGTTCAGACGGTTCTCCCCTCCGCGGTTGTTGAGCCATCCGAACCTCTGCATGAGCTTGCCCTCGCTGTTCTTGGCGTATCCGACGGAGAACATGATGACGTCGCGCTCGTCCCCCTGGACGGACTCGATGTTCTTGATGAACAGTCCCACGTCCTCGCCGTTGTCGAACCTGCGCATCTCGTCGTTCACCGCCTTTCCGAATGACGGGTCGGAGGCGCACTCCTCGTCCAGGACGTCGCTTATCAGGTCCCTCTGGGACGAGTTGAACGTGATGATGCCGACGGTCTCGTTGTTCCTCCTGGTGGCGAAGAAGTCCTTCAGGAGGGAGACAATCTGCCTGGCCTCGGCCATGTTGGACTTGTCCTCCCACAGGCCGTCCACCCTCAGCACCTCTATCGGCGGGCGCTCGGGCTCCTCAACGTTGGGCGAGACGTACAGCCTCCCGCCGTAGAACGCGTAGTTGGAGAACGCGATGAGCTCCTCGTACTTGGAGCGGTAGTGGAAGTTCAGCAGGATGGAGTCGTACCTGGCGCGGGCCAGGTCCAGCAGGCTCTCCTCCTCCAGGGCGGCGGACACGTCGTCCTCGGGGTCGTCCTCGTCGCTCTCGTACTCGATCCTCCCGACTCCGAGGGACGAGGGGCGCAGCTGCTTGTGGTCGCCGGCGACGATGACCTTCTTGGCGCGGTAGATGGACGGCACGCCCTTCTCCACGTACATCTGGGAGGCCTCGTCGAAGATCAGCACGTCGAATATGCCCATCTCCAGCGGGAGGATCTCGGACACGACCTCGGGGGTGAGCAGCCATACGCGCACGCCCTTGAACAGCTCGTAGCCGTAGCGGCCGATGAACTTGTTGAGGTTCCACTTCCTCTTGGACTCGACGATCCTGTTGATGTCGCCGCGGCGCTTGGACTCGGTGATGTACTTGAGGTTCTGCTGGAAGATCTCCTCGACCTTCTCCTTGCACAGCTCCCTCTTCTCGCCGATCTTCCTGTCCATGTCGGCGATGATCGATTCGAAGTCCCAGATCTCCTGCATGATGTCCTTGTGGGATGCGTCGAACATCTGGAGGTGCTCGTTGAGGATCCAGTCGAAGATGCGGTCGTTGCTCTCGCGGAAGGTCATCTTCGTCTCGCCGGAGACGGCGAGGATGTCGTCGCCGTAGTTCTTCTCGTCGTCGTTGAGCCTGCCGTAGACCGTGGCGCGGGACGAGTAGGTCTCGTACCCGTCCAGGGCGTCGAAGTAGGAGCGCGGGTTCTCGAGGACCCCGTTGACGGTGTGCTCGTTGTAGTTCGCGAAGTACTTGTCCACCATGGCGGTGGCCTCGCGGCTGATCTTCCCCTTGGAGAACATCTTGCTCATGAAGCCCTTGGTCTTCCACTCCGCGAGCTGCTTGTCCAGGTCGAGGAGGTCGGCCTTCATCTCGCCGATGTTGTACTCGGAGAGGTCCGGCTTCATCTGGGTCATCCAGGGGTTGGCCTGGACCAGGCGCTTGTACTCGTCGAAGTTGCGCATCAGGGTCGGGTCGCCGAACTTCCTGTGGAGCTCCCTCACGGCCGGGTACTTGAGGTTGAGGAGCGAGGGCTCGATGTTGTCCTTCAGGACCTTGTACTCGTCGAACTGCCTGCGGTCGTCGAGGTTCAGCCAGCGGTCCATGGCGTACAGCTTGTAGGGCTCGATGCCGAAGTCGCCGGGCTTGTACATCACGTCGGCGATGTTGTCCAGCAGGAGCACGTCGTTGTCGATCTGGTCGGACACGGCGTCCACGTCCACGGGCCTCTTGGGCTGGCCGCACTCGAGCATCCTGGCGAGCTGCTTGTAGAAGCTCTCCTTGTTGGCGACGTCGTCGATCTGGAGGCAGTACTTGGACAGCGTCCCCAGCCTGGAGTAGACGACGTCCAGGGCGGTCTTCTTCTCGGACACCATCAGGACGGTCCTGCCCTTCATCACGGCGGACGTGATCAGGCCGGTGATGACCTGGGACTTACCGGTGCCCGGCGGCCCCTGGACCACGATCTCGTCGCCGCGGTCCATGGCGGCGATGATGTTCTCCTGGGAGCTGTTGAGCGAGTTGATGTAGATCAGGTCCCTCTCCGACGCCTCCAGGCCCTTGTCGGCGATCTCCTCCTCGGAGAGCGGCATGGGCAGGTCGGACAGGTAGTCCGTCTTGTTGAGGTCGACGATGAGATCGTTCAGGATGCCGTTGATCTCCCTGCCGGCCAGCATGCCGTCGAAGTCCTTCTGGATGGAGCTGGAGTACGTGGGGTACTTCCCGATGAGGATGTTCGGCACCAGCCTGGTCTCCCCGGGCTGGTACTTGGGGAACTCCCCCGCCCTGTACTCGGTGAACTGGACGGGCAGGCCGTACTGGTAGTCGAGGCGGATGCCGTTGGACTCGTAGAACTCGATCAGGTTGGACATGAACGACTCGCCGCTGTAGTCCTCCAGGATGTTGTCCGGGAGGGGGCGGTTCACGCCGCTCGCCTTGATGAAGCCGAGGATGAGCGTGTTGTTGTAGATGGCATCCCTGGAGTCGTCCATCTTCAGCGTGATGACCCTGGTGTCCTTCTCCAGGATCACCGGGAACAGCGCCAGCGGGGCGCGGATGTCGAGGTCTCCGTCGGGCATCTTGCCCTCGACGAACGGGTACGCGACGTAGAGGTCGTACTGACCCTTGTCCCTCTGCTCCCTGTTGACCTCGCGGATGATCTCGTTCAGGTGCCTGTAGGCCTTGGTGGCCTCGGGGCCCTTGGCGGTGTCCACGAGCTTGAGGGTGCGCTTGTTCCCGAACACGAGGCCCATGATGTCCACATCGGGCAGCGTCATGACGTCGAAGGCGTTCTTGCGCGAGATCTTCGGCTGGAACAGCAGCCTGTTGGCCTTGTTGATGTTGATGAGCTTCTTCTCCAGCTCGCGGAGGGTCTGAGCCGCCTCTGCGTCGATGTTGGAGCCGTTGGCGGCCGTGATGGCGTACTTCCTGGTGACCTCCAGGAAGTCCTCGCCGTACTGCTCGACGAATCTCTGGCCCACGCCGACGATGGCCGAGAAGTCCGACGTCTTGGTCGGCACGCGCTGGGCCATCTCCCTCAGGGCCTCATCGGAGCAAATCTGCGGGATGCGTCCGTTCGACTGCCGGCGCTCGTCCCGGAGGTTCTCCCTGAGCTCGAAGAGCTCGTCGTAGAGGTCATCTTCCAATCCCATGTCACACGATAAGTGGTGCTCGTTTGTAAACATAATGGCGCGCGCCCGCGTCCTTTAAAGGGAGGGATCGGACGGCACCGTTATCAACGATGCGGGACTGCCGCATCTCATGATAGAAGCAGGCATCAGAGGGACGAGGACCGTCTCCGTCACCCCCGAGAACACCGCCGAGGCCGTCGGCTCCGGCACACTCCCGGTCTTCGCCACCCCGGCCATGATCGCCCTCATCGAGGCCACCGCGAGCAACAGCGTCGCTCCGCACCTCGAGCCCGGGACCAGCACCGTCGGCACCCACCTGGACGTAGCCCACTCCGCGGCCACGCCGGTCGGCATGGACGTCACCTGCGAGACTGAGCTCGTCGAGGTGGACCGCAGGAGGCTCGTCTTCAGGGTCGTCGTCAGGGACGCCAAGGGCGAGATCGGCTCCGGCACCCACGAGCGCTTCGTGGTCGACGACGCCAAGTTCATGTCCAAGGCGAGGTCGAAGCTCGAGCGATCGGGAGAGACCCAGCTTGAATGCGAGTACCGGGAGTATCAGGCTTCCGCAGAGGATGACCCTCCCGGTGCCGCACATCCCGGGCAGCAGCCCGACGGCCGTGGCCGAGGCGAGCACCAGCAGGCTCGCCGGGCCGTTCAGGACGAACGTCAGCGCCGTAAGGAGAGCCAGCATCGCCCTGCTGAGCCTCAGCGGGTCGATCCTGCCCACGGCGCGGGACAGAAGTTTTCCGCTGGCTATGGTGAGCCAGTATCCCGCGAGCGATGCCACCGCAGCGGACAGCAGCAGCATCAGGAACGGACCCGAGGCGAACCCGCCGAGGGACCTCTCCAATATGTCACCGATGACCAGGGCGGTCCCGGACCTGCCGTTCCCCGAGACGGACAGGGTGACAAGTGCCAGCACCGACGTGACGGTTCCTATCGAGGCCACCGTGGAGATGAATCTGGCGGGATCCCTCTCGGGTTGCACGGCGGCGGACATCGAAGCCCCGACGGTGGACGTGATCCCGGGGAACCATCCGGCGACGGTCCCCATCAGGACGCCGCGTAGCCCCGGGCGCACCCCCACGGGATCCGAGACGAGGTCCTTCTGCGGAGGTATCCCGGATGCCCTGCCGGTCTCCAGCAGCACGGGCACCCCGAACAGCCCGGTTAGGAGAGGCATCATGACGCTCCCCTCCCCAAGCACGCCGTCCATGGGTATCGGCAGCACCATGCAGCCCAGCCCGAGGACTCCGGAGAGGAGCATCAGGGCGGGGCCCCACAGGCCGCTCCCCCTGTGCCATTCGGACGAGAGAAGGACCGCGCATGCCAGGATCAGCACGGCGGGCGTCAGGCGGTCCAGGAAGTCCTCCGCGCCATGCAGGAGGGCCCATTGGAGGGGCAGTGCCAGCAGCAGCGAGGCGGAGCATCCGACCAGGCTTCCGACGGCCGCCGCGCGGACGGCCTCCATGCCCCTCCCGGCGAGGAGCAGGCGGTGTCCGGGGAGCACCGAGACGGCGTCCTCCGCATCCGGCGCCCCTATGAAGACCGAGGGCACGAAGTCCACGAAGGAATGGACCACGGAGGCCGCCATCACGCAGCATCCCACGGCGACGGCCGCCTCCGTCTCCCCCAGCGGCAGCGCGGTCTCCAGAGCGGGATACGCCGCCAGCAGCATCGCCGCCAGCGTGTTGACGTGAATCCCGGGGACGAGGCCGCTGAACAGTCCGAGAGCGCATCCGACCGCGGACATCGCGAGGCATAGCGCCAGCAGGGAGGGGTCCATGGCGCCCTCTCGGGCTCCATGTAGAAAAAGCGGACCGACTGCGTCAGCACTTCATGCAAGGTCTTCGATGTGTATCGTCGCTCCCTCACGACGGGCCTCCCGTCCTCGACTCCCACTCTCAGAAGCGCCCTGATGGGTACTCCGAGCTCGGCCGACAGGGCGTCCCTGTCGGGATTGCGGTCGAAGACGGCCACGATCTCGGTGACGACAATCCCCGCCCCGCGGAGCGCATCCACCGTGGCTCTCGCCGTCCCTCCGGTGTCCAGGACGTCGTCCACGATCGCCACCCTCTCGCCCGGCCTCAGTGTCGAGACGTGCATCATCGACTCGGAGTACCCGGTGCGCTTCCCGAACGAGATCTCGCCGGGGAGCCCATACGGCCGTTTGCGTATCGCCAGATACGGGATGCCGGTCCTCAGCGTGATCCCGGCGGCTATCGGCAGGGCCATGGCCTCCGGGGCGAGGATCACGTCGCAGTCCAGCTCCGCGACCTCCAGGATCCCGGACACCGCCTCGTCCAGCAGCTCCCTGTCCACGCGCGGGAGGCCGTCGGAGAGCGGGTTGACGAAGTATTCGTAGCCGCCGCGGTCGACGGACGGCCCCTCCAGGAAGCTCTCCCTGAGTCTGCGAAGCTCCATGTCCTCCCGTATCGACATCCATTTTTATCTAATCTGAGATTGGGCGCCGATTGAAATGAACGCCGAGGAGAGACTGGCACTCGTCACGAGGAACGCCGTGGAGGTCGTCACTGACGAGGAGCTCGCGGCCCTCATCAGGGAGAAGGAGCACCCCACAGCATACATCGGATTCGAGCCCTCCGGAATCGTGCATCTCGGATGGGTCCTCGTCGCGCAGAAGATCAGGGATCTTGCCGACGCCGGATTCAAGGTGACCGTGTTCTGGGCCGACTGGCACGCCTACATCAACGACAAGATGGGCGGGGACCTGGAGAACATCCGCGCCTGCGCCAGGTACATGGAGGACTGCTTCGTCGCCCTGGGGGTCCCCAGGGAGAGCGTGGAGTTCAAGTACGCCAGCGAGGTGCTTTCGGACATCCAGTACTGGGAGACCGTCATCAAGGTCGCCAAGGTCACGTCCCTGTCCAGGGTCAAGAGGGCCATGACGATCATGGGCCGCTCGGAGGACGAGGCCGAGGTCGACGCCTCCAAGCTGTTCTACCCGATCCTCCAGGCCACCGACATCTTCTGCATGGACGTGGACCTCGCCTACGCCGGACTGGACCAGCGCAGGGCCCACATGCTCGCCAGGGACGCCGCCGACAAGCTCGGATGGAAGAAGCCCGTCGCGCTCCACACGCCCCTGCTCCCCGGCCTCAAGGGCGGGAACAGGATGGATCCCGCCGAGTCCAAGATGTCCAAGAGCGACCCCAAGAGCGGCATCAGGATCCATGACTCCAAGGAGGACATCGCCGCCAAGATGAAGAAGGCGTACTGCCCGCCGGAGAAGGAGAACGAGGATGTCAACCCCGTCCTGATGCTGTGCAGGTACGTCATTTTCCCGAGGGAGGGCACGATGCACATCGAGCGTCCCGAGAAGTACGGCGGCCCCGTGGACTACTCGTCCTACGAGGAGCTGACCGAGGCCTACTTCGGCGGCCAGCTGTCCCCCGTGGACCTCAAGACCGGCGTGTCCGACGGCATCTGGAAGACCCTCCAGCCCGTCAGGGACTACTTCGAGGAGCACCCCGAGAACTACGAGAGGCTCCAGGAGATCGTCGCCGGCCTCTCCAAGCTCAGATGAGCGCCGAGGGGCGGATCCACCGCCCCCGGCATAAAATCCCGTTATGTTTCACTGCGGGAGGCGCTCAGCGTCCTCCCTGGTCTTGATGGCCCTCATGACGTCCATCGTGTTCTCCATGCAGATCATCAGCATGGCCTCGACGTCGCCTATCCCGTTTATGCCGGCGGCGCCTCCGTGGCCGCCGCCGTCGGAGTCGGTCTCTCCGCCGACCTTCGCGACGATCTCGTCTAGATGGACGCCCTTGCGGACGGCGTCCTGGGTCGCCCTCCCGCTGATGCGGAAGGCGTTCTCCCTCTGGGACCCGACGAAGGCTATGTCCGCACCGCAGGACAGCAGCGCCCTGCAGGAGGATGCCTCGAAGCTTCCCGCGCTGGACGTGGCGACGATCATCTGGCCGACGCGCTCGAACCTCACGCGCCCGACGGCCTTCAGCATGGCTATCCTCTCGGAAATGCTGGCCTCGGCCTGCACGAGCAGCATGGCCTCGTCCATGTCGATCCCGGCGCTCTCCATGAGGTCGGCGAAC
>CASFYI010000078.1 GCA_949298875.1 uncultured Methanomassiliicoccales archaeon
CCCTCGGCCTTCAGCGCTGAGATCTCGGACTCGACACGGCTCTTGGGTATGCCCAGCTCCTTGGACATCTCCACTATGGTCATCCGAGATCCGCTGTCTATCAGCTCCAGGACGCCGGTGATCGTCTCCGGCCGCCGCCGGCTTCCGAAATACAACGTCACCGTTACCGAGTCGGGTGCTCTGGACTCCTTTATCTCCGGTTCGGGCAGACCGTTCCTCAGACACACCTCCCTGACGCGGCGTATGCCCGTCCCCTCCCCGCCAGACATCCCGATCAGTTTGAGCATGCGGAACACGGCCTCGTTGCGGGGATCGCTCCTACCGCCTTGGACGGCATCCTCTATGGGTATCCTGAACGTGCCCGGATTCCTGGCCGTGAAGCTGTCGGGGCGCCATTCCATCACGACCCCTCCGCCTGTCCAGTGGTCGGCGTGCGCGACGCAGTTGGTCACGACCTCCCTCAGCGCGCGTATGATCTCGGTGTCATCCACACGGTTCATCCCGTCCGGGACGCTGAAGCCCTTAGGGGTCTGGAGCGATATGCGGTTCGTCACGTAGGTATAGAAGTCGAACAGGTTGCCCGACCATTCCGGCTCCCCGCTGAGCCTCCTCAGGGTCCACTCGTCCCCTCCCGCCTCGTACTCCCTGTAGTCCAGGGACATCCTCGGCACCTCATATGCCATGGTGTCCGTCCTGCCGAACATCATCACGCCCGCGATCGTAGGCACCAGTTCTCCGTCGACGACGCGGGCCGCCCCTATGAGCCTCAGGAACTCGTTCAGATCCACGGCGTTCCAGAAGCTCGTCGGATGCCTGCTCTCGAACATGTTCCTGTACGCCTTCACGGATCCGGGATCGAAGTCCCCCACGGTCGAGTATCTCGCCGGATCCATATCCTTCGAAAGCATGGACGCGTCCCTGATCATGGCGGCGATCCCCTCCGAGTCGCACTTGTGATCCGTCGATCCCCTGCGGACGTACGTCCCGCCGTCCATGTTGGCAATGTACACGGGTCTCCTGTCCCTGGATGCGGCGGGGACGTCCATGACGACCACCGGCACACCCTCCGCCTCCTGGATCGATATGTCGTCCGCCATCAGGGTGTTGTAGCTGACCTTCTGGGGATTGTTCAGCGTGTTCCACAGCTGGTCGCGCACTACGTCCGGACGCTTGAGGCCAAGGGGGACGAGGGCGCCGTCCTCCTCCCCGACCCCGAGGACGATCACCCCTCCGCGGGTGTTGGCGAAGGCCGAGTACGTCTCCCACAGGGATTCGGGGATGCCCTGCCGGCAGGACTTCGCCTCGAAGCGCTCATCCTCTGCGGCATCAATCATCCCTCCATGATCGGCAGTCTCGGCCATGCAAACTAAATCCTTGTTTTATTATAATAATATTTTTATTTAATCCGTTTATATCCGTTATATCCTGATACCAATCAGTCGGAACGGACGGAACCTCTCCGGGTCGAACAACTAAACGGACCTACCATGTTGCAAAAACAACGGAACCAATCATAATCTCCCCCGACTCTCGCCATCACCATGCTGGGAAAGGACATCGTCATCGACCGCGAGAAGTGCGACGGATGCGGATTGTGCGTCCAGGCGTGCCACGAGGGCGCCCTGGCCATCGTCGACGGCAAGGCCGCTCTCGTCAGGAAGGACTTCTGCGACGGACTGGGGGACTGCCTGCCGGCCTGCCCCCAGGGCGCGATATCCTTCGCCGACCGCCAATCGTCGAGCGCCGAGTGCGGATCCGGGTTCGACTCGGGATACCAGTGGCCCATCCAGCTCGCCCTCATCCCGCCGAGATGGGACTTCTACCGCGGGACGATCGTCATCGCGGCGGATTGCACCGCGTTCGTCATGGACCGCTTCAGATCCGTGATGGCCAAGGGCGACCCCGTGATCATCGGATGCCCCAAGCTGGACGACCGCGCCAGGTTCGACAAGGTCCTGGCCATCCTGAGGGACAACCCCGTCGACGAGGTCCGCGTCATACGCATGGAGGTACCCTGCTGCCGCGCTCTCGCGAACATCGTCTGGGCCGCGGCGGAGCAGTGCGGCAGGGATGTGCGCGTCACGGAGACCATAGTCTCCCGCGGCGGGTCGGTACTGTCCGCGGAGCCTCCGCAGGCGCCCGCCGGGTTCGTCGGGCTGAGATGATCACGGTCTCTTGACCGCGAGATACAGGACCCCGGGCTCCCCCGGAATCGCCCTCGCATCCATGCCGACGGAATCCAGGAGCGATAGGATCTCCCCGTCAGGGATCATCCTCGCCCCGTACTCCCTGTTGATCCTCTCTACGATATCGTCCCTGCCGGCGCCGAACCTCTCCTCGGCGCCAATGGCGAGGATGCCTCCGGGTGTGAGGACCCTGGCGATCTCGGCCAGGCCCGCCCTCAGGTCGGGCCAGAAGAAGTACGTCTCGATGGCCGTGACCATCGCGAAGGACCCGTCGCCGAAGGGGAGGTCATCCACCGAGGCCAGCTGAAGGTCGAGCCTTCCGGATCCCACGAGTCCTTCGTTCATCTCGCGGGTTACCGCGAGCGAGTCCTCGGAGATGTCCACCCCCGCGAACCCCGCGTCGGGATACCTCGCGGAGAGCCTGCTGAGGAATCCGCCTCCGCCGCATCCTATATCGAGAATAGGGCCGTCGACCGATGCGGGAAGCCTCTCGAGGCAGAACTCCCAGAGGGGGACATGGTGCTCGTTCATCCTGACGAGGACCTTCCTGCCGTCCTCGCCGATGGGCTTCCTGCACTGGGATCTGAGGTTCTCTTCGGCCATGGCGGGAGGGATGGCCTGCTGGGATAAGGATTCGATGATTGGTCGGACTCACCGCTCCGCGTCGGGCCCGACGTACCTGGAGCGGAACGACGCCTTCCCGACCTCGTAGAGGACCAGATCGTCGGCGACGTACGATTCGGGGAAGATGCCTCTCGCCTCCGCCTCCAGGACGCTCCTGTCGTCGTAGCGGTGGCTCACGTGCGTCATGATGAGATGCCCGACCCCGGCCTCCCCCGCGAGGCGGGCGGCCTGGGCGGCGGTGGTGTGGTTGTGCTTGCCGGCGTTCTCCGCCTCGGCGTCCATGTAGGTGGCCTCGTGGATCAGGACATCGACGCCGCGGGCGGCCTCGACGGTGCTCTCCGCCGGTTTCGTATCCCCGGTGTACGCGACGCTTATGCCCGGCACCGGGGGACCGATTACCATGTCCGGCGTGATGTCGCCCACGGATTCTCCGCGCTTCAGCCTCGCCATGTCCGGGCCGTCCCTGGCACCCAGTGCGAGCGCCTTCTCGTGATCGAGCTTCCCGGGCCTGTCCGGTCCGCGGAGGACGTAGCCTATCGAGAACATGCCGTGGTCCGTCCTGAAGCACGAGGCTCCGAAGCCGCAGGCCTCGAACGCCTCGCCTCCGGACAGCTCCCTCACGTCGATCGGATAGCTCAGCTCGCCCCCGGTGGCCTCCATGGCCGTGTAGATGAGCGCGCGTATGCCGGGCGGTCCGCATATCAGAAGCGGGTCCCTGCGGTCCGACAGGCTCATGGTCTGGAGAAGTCCCGGCAGTCCGAAGACGTGGTCCCCGTGCAGGTGCGTGACGAGGATCGCGCCTATCTTCATGAACGAGTAGGGGGACTCCATCAGCCTGCGCTGGGTCCCCTCGCCGCAGTCGAGGAGGACTATCCCGCGGCCCTCCTTCACTGCGATGCAGGAAGTTGAACGGTCCTTGGAGGGGACGGCCGCGGACGTCCCCAGGAACAGGATCTCCATCGGTAGACCTGGTCGATCTCCCTGTCCTGCTTGGTCTGCTTCTTGTACTCCTTGTAGTGCTCCTTGCAGAGGTGGACGCTGCGGAGCCCCTGGGACTTGTAGGAGAGGCCGCACCTGGAGGCCTGCTTGATGTTGATCGAGCGCTCCGCGGGCTTGTCGCAGCCAGCGACGTCGCAGACTTCCTCGGCGGTTCCATGCTTTGCCAGTGCCATGCCACCCGGATAGACCTAATCAATAGATAAGGGTGCCAGACGGAACGACGGGCGTACGGTGCGTTCCGTTTAGGCCGACATACCGCGTTCCATCCCCTTGGAGGGCCCTCCGGGCCCCTTGAAGGAGGAGAACGACACATAAGAGCACTTGAGATTCTGGCCCTCGCCGTCATAGCGCTGGCCGTGGCCGTCATCGCACTTGCTTGCGCCGCCGCCCGCAGGCGAACGGCTTGAAACGGAGGTCCCCGGACCTCCTTCCCCCAGGGGGCCGGCGAATCCATTTAATCGGACACACCGATGGCCCCCGCCATGACTCTCGTATCCCCGTCCATCCTCTCCGCAGACTTCTCCAGACTCGGCGACGAGGTCGCCCGCGTGGACCGCTCGGGCGCGGACTGGGTCCATCTGGACGTCATGGACGGGATGTTCGTCCCGAACATCACCTTCGGACCTCCCGTCATCAAAGCCGTCAGGCCCTGCTCCGACAGACCCTTCGACGCCCACCTCATGATTCAGGACCCGGCGAGGTACATCGACGCCTTCGCCGACGCGGGATGCGATTCGATCACCGTGCACGTGGAGGCCGACGGGGACATCAGAGACGCGGTCAGGCGCATCTCCGACCACGGGCTGGGGGTGGGGATCTCCATCAACCCCGAGACCCCCTTCGAGAGGATCGAACCTTTCCTCCCCGATGCGGACATCGTGCTCGTCATGACCGTCCACCCCGGGTTCGGGGGCCAGTCGTTCATAGAGGACTGCGTGCCCAAGATCTCCATGGCCAGACAGTGGGCCGAGGACCACAACCCCGGGCTCCACGTATCGGTGGACGGCGGCATCAACGACGTCACCGCCCGCACCTGCGTGGAGGCGGGCGCCGATGTTCTCGTAGCGGGCTCCTTCCTCTTCAAGAAGGAGGACATGGCGCCCACCATCGAGGCGTGGCACGGCATGAGGGTGAGGCGAGATGGGAGTAAACCTGTCGCCCATCGTGGAGTCCTCGCCGATAGAGCTGTCCGACCTCCGCGGGAAGACCGTGGCCATCGACGCGTACAACACCATCTTCCAGTTCCTCTCGATCATCAGGCAGCCCGACGGGAAGCCGCTCATGGACGACGACGGGATGGTCACGTCCCACCTCTCGGGACTGCTGTACAGGACCGCGAACCTGATCGAGAACGGCATCGAGCCGGCGTTCGTCTTCGACGGCAAGCCCAGCGAGCTCAAGGCCGGGACCATCGAGGAGCGCATCGCCAGGCGCGAGAAGGCGAAGGAGGAGTACGAGCAGGCGCTGAGGGAGGGCGACATGCAGAAAGCCTTCTCCAAGGCGCAGCAGACCTCCAGAATCACGCCGGACATCCTGTCCACATCGAAGGAGCTGCTGACGCTGATGGGCATACCCGTGATCCAGGCGCCCAGCGACGGGGAGGCCCAGGGAGCGTACATGTGCCTCAAGGGCGACGTCCACGCAGTGGCGTCCCAGGACTTCGACTCCATTCTCTTCGGCGCGCCCACGCTGGTGCGCAACATCACCATCTCCGGCAGGCGCAAGGTCCCGGGGAAGAACCTCTACAAGACGGTCCAGCCCGAGATCATCGACACCGGGAGGATGCTGAATGACCTCGGCGTCACGAGGGAGCAGCTGGTGGACGTGTGCATCATGATCGGCACCGACTTCAACCCCGGGGTTTCCGGCATCGGACCGAAGAAGGGGCTGAAGCTGATCCAGCAGTACGGCGACCTGGAGCACGTGATCGCCGCCAAGGGATACGACATCCCCGGCTACGAGGAGGTCCGCGAGATCTTCCTGGACGGACCCAAGTCCGATGATTACTCGGTGAAGCCAGGCCAGGTGGACGCCGACGGCGTGCTGGCCATGATGTCCTCCCACGGGTTCTCGGAGGACCGCGTCAGGACCGTGCTCGGCAAGATGACCGCCGCCCGCAAGGCAGAGTCGGACAGAAGGAAGCAGAGGTCGCTGGACAGCTGGTTCCGATCGCGCCCTCACGGCCAGCTTGACCAGGCTGTGCCCCTGGGAGAACAGCCTGCAGTAGACGTCCCTGCACCTCTTGTAGGACCTGAAGGTCCTCTCGGCGGCCTCGACATCACCGTACACCTTCCAGCATCCGATGCAGCGGCAGCACCTGCCCTCGTTCTCGATGTAACCGCGGATGTCCTCCATGGGATAGTCCAGGAACACACCGACCTCCGGGGGCATCCTGGGGCAGAGCACGAACCGGCGGCAGAGCTGGTCCACCATGTGCTCCGCGTTCCCGCTGTCGTATCCGTAGTCCTCGAGGAACGACATGACCTCGCGGTCGGCGATCCTCGCGCGGAGCATCGAAGGGCGATAGACATACACGAGCGAGCCCTCGCCGTCGAAGCTTATGATGCGCACCCGGACGCCGCGGTCGCGGAGCATGCCCTCGATCTCCCTGGTCTGATGGAGAATACCATGGGGGTCGGACTCCACCCTGAACATGCTTCCGCACTTCAGGCCCGCCAAGGTCGGCGAACAGTGGCGGACGACGCGCTCGCGCAGGTCGGGAACGGAGGTTCCCACCCGTCCGGGGCATGTCTCTAATATTGGACGGGCTGGCTCATGGATCTCTGCTATGTCGGAAAATCCCTTCCCGCAGACCGAGTCGCCGTGTATGTCCGACCTCATGGTGATTAGGACATCCTAAACTGCGTATATAAGATTTAGGCTCAACTAATAAAATCAAATCGAGCCTAAAACATCGCAAAGGAAATGTCCGGGACGGTGCATGCGGGTGCCATGGGATTCGCCGACGCGCACCTCCACCCGCTCGAGATCGCGGACAGCGGAGCGTATCCGGACCTC
>CASFYI010000079.1 GCA_949298875.1 uncultured Methanomassiliicoccales archaeon
GATCCACAACAAGACCGTCGTCATGGCGGCGATCTTCATGGCCATCTTCGGAATCGGAATGATCGGGGCCATGATGTTCACCAACATGCTGGCCGTCGGAGTCTTCGGACTGACAACCCTCGAGGCGGGACTCTGGTCCCTGGCCATGGTCGCCGGAATGATGATCACGTCCATCTCCTCCGGAGCCCTCGTCGAGAGGACCGGATACAAGGCATGGCTGATCGCTGGTCCGATCCTGTGCTTCCTCGGACTGTTCTACCTGTCCGGAATGACCGTCACCCCCGACATGGTCGCCCAGATGGGCATCAATCCGGATTACCTGCAGGAGACGTTCATGATGAGGTACCTGTCCGGAACGTTCGTTCTCGGTCTCGGTCTCGGATGCATGATGTCCGTCGTCATGTCCGCCGTCCAGAACAGCTCCAAGCCCACCGAGATGGGAATGACCACCTCCTCGGTCAATCTGATTAGGTCCATCGGAACCACCATGGGTACCGCGATCTTCACCATGATCATCAACGGGCGCATCACCGGCGAGCTGCAGAGCTTCGTCCCCGAGTCCCTGCCCCAGGGGGTCTTCGATTCCATCCCCCACGACACCGGAGTCATCGGGGCACTGGCGGACCCCAGCATGATGATCTACGCGCCTCAGATCATGACGGCATTCAGCAACAGCGTGGACTTCTCCTTCCTCGCCGGAGGATGCATCATCCTCATCCTCGTCATCGTCGGGATCTTCTTCAAGGCTCAGAGGCCCGAGGAGGACGAGGAGCTCAAGGCCGTCATCGAGAGGATCGAGCACGGCGAGTGAGTCCCTCCGAATGAAACTGTTTACGGCCCGCGGTCCCATTGCCGCGGGCCGGTTCTCCACGTTCAGGAAGCGACGAGCCTTCCGAGGCTCCTGCAGTTCTCCGCGTCCTCGTCGCCCGGCGACAGGTTGGCGATGACACCTTCGTTCACCAGGTCCATGCCGTCCGCCCTGCAGCGGTCGGCCCACTCCCTCATCCACTGTCCGTCGCCCCAGTCGTAGGAGCCGAAGATTCCGACCTTCCTCCCGGACAGGCTCTTCTCCACGGATTCGAACATGGGCTCGAAGACATCCTCCTCGAGGATCTCGTCGCCCATTGCGGGGCATCCGAACGCGAAGGCGTCGTATCCGGAGATGTCCCCCGGTCCGAAGTCCGCCGCTTCCACGATGCTCACCTCGGCTCCCGCATCCTTCGCTCCCTCCGCCACGTAGCCAGCCATCTCCTTCGTGTTCCCGGTGTCGCTCCAATACACAACAGCGATTCTCGCCATGATATTAGGGATTCCTAAAATTGTAATTAATATTTAGGAATACCTAATAATAAGGATAAACAAGGTACGGGCATACGGCATGGCATGGGATTCTTGGACAGGAGCCGCGCGGGCGTACCGACCAGCACCGAGGATGGGGACATAGGCGAATTCATCGAGGCGATGTCGCGTGCGGATTCCCTCTGCTGCCGCATCAACAGGGAGGACGACCCGGTGGTCCGCAGGGCCCTTCTGGAGGAGCTCTTCTGCAGCGACCTCGATCCCGAGACAGACGTCAGGCCGTCCTTCAGATGCGACATCGGCTGCAACATCCATCTCGGGAGGGGCGTGATGGTCAACTACGACTGCGTCTTCCTGGACTCCGCCGAGATCCGGGTCGGGGATCACACCCTCATCGGCCCCAAGGTCTGCATAGCCACTCCAAGTCACGATTTCCCAGTGGAGGAGCGCAGGAAGGTGAGGACGGTCGCCAGGCCGGTCCGCATCGGCAATGACGTCTGGATCGGTGCGTCGGCGACCATAATGCCCGGGGTTACAGTCGGCGACGGAGCCGTGATCGGTGCTGGCGCAGTGGTCACGCACGATGTCCCGGCCGGGGAGAGATGGGCGGGGGTCCCAGCCAGGAGGATGGCCCGATGGAACCCCTCAGGGTCATGATGGTCCCGCTGCATTCCCGTGTCGGGGACATCGAGGGGAATCTCGCAAAGATGCTGAACCGCTGCGACGAGGCTGAGGGGGACGGGGCGGATCTGGTCTGCTTCCCGGAGCTGTCTCTCACGGGGTACGCCATGCCTCACAGCAGGGGCCTGGCGATGCCCGATGATCATCCCGCCCTCGCATCGGTATCGGAGAGGACCGAGGGTTCGGACCTCTCGATCTGCTTCGGCTACGTGGATGAGGAGGGTCACATAGTCCAGGCCGTGGCGTCGAACGGCCGTATCGCAGGCAGATACTGCAAGACCCATCTCGGCGAGAGGGAGCAGGGCGTCATGACGCCCGGAGTCTCGTTCCCGATCATGGACCTCGGGAAGGCGAAGGTCGGGATCTCGATCTGCTGGGAGGCCCATTTCCCGGAGATCGCGGGAACGTACGCGCTGGAAGGGGCGGACGTCATACTCATGCCGTTCGCATCCGGTCTCGGCGGGGAGAGGAGGCAGTCCTCATGGGACCGGTTCCTCCCTGCCCGCGCCTATGACAACACGGTCTTCGTCGCCGCTGTGAACGCGTTCGGCGACACCGGTGCGGGAACGATGATGGGAGGAGGGGCGGCGGCCTACAACGTCCGCGGGGAGAGGATCGGCTACTCATACGGCTCCCAAACGCTGACGGTCGATCTCGATCCGGAGCAGATGGACCGCATACGCGCGGGGCACTACGAATCGATGAGGGACGTGTACTTCCTCGACAAGAGGCGTCCGGGGCTGTACGGACGCATAACAGAAGGATGAGGTAGGCGCCCGGCCGCGGATACTATGGATACGGCAGTTACCGGCCGGGCTGAGTGACTTGAGCTGTGTGGCTTTCAGACGAGCTTCCTGAGATCGACCCCCTCGTCCGCTTCGCCCAGATTCAGCACGGTCGGGTCGTCGTACACGCTCCCGAGCTTTCCCACGAGCTTCCTGATGTCCATTCTTCCACTTCCGGATATTCTGTCCCCCGCTTCGCAAGGGATTGATTTAGGATAACCTAAAGAGTATATAAAAATTAGGAAAGGCTAAATTTAATTGGGGTAAGGTGAGGGGGTGACCCCCTGCGTTTGTCATTCGGCCTTCTTCTCGGCCGTTTTCTCCCTCTCGGGGACAGTGAAGACATCGACGGTCTTCGATGAGTCCGGAGCGGTGTATCCGGGCGTCATGGACAGGCAGCTCTTGGGACAGGAGTCGGCGCAGTAGGAACACTGGATGCAGTCCATCCTGTCTATCGTCACAGTCCTTGAGGCCTTGTCGGCGCGGATGGCACCCGTCGGACACTTCTTGCCGCAGATGTTGCACAGGATGCAGTCCGACGGATCGAACTCCAGATGCCCGCGGCTCGCCGGAGGATACTCCCTCGGAACGGCGGGGTATGCCTCCGTCGCAGGCTTGTGGAACAGGTTGGACCAGAGCTTCCCGCTCGCTTTGAGGACGCCCATGATGTCACCGCTCCGTGCAGCTGATGCAGGGGTCGATGGTGATGATGATCATCGAGACGTCCTGCATGCCGCATCCCTGCAGCATCCTGGTCATCGCCGGGATGTTGATGTTCGTCGGGGTCCTGACCCTGGCGCGGTCCAGGAACTTGGTCCCGTTGCCCCTCACGTAGTAGTACGCCTCGCCGCGTGGCTGCTCCACCCTGAAGGCGAACTGTCCCGCGGGTGGATTGCCCTTGACCTGAACGCGCCATTCGCCATCCGGCAGGTCCCCGAGGGCCTTCCTGATGAGCTCAATGGATTGGACGACCTCGTCCACGCGGACCTTGCACCTGGCGTAGCAGTCGCCCTCGTCGTAGAGGATCGGTTCGAATCCGAGGGCCCGGTAGGCCTCGTCCGCGTCGCGGGCGTCGTTATCCACGCCGGATCCGCGGGCGGTCGGTCCAACCCCGCAGAGCTCGATCATCTCGTCCTTGGAGATCTGGCCGACCCCGATGAGCCTGTTCCTGACCGACGAGTCCCGGAAGAACACCCTGCGGACCCAGTCCATCTCCCTCTCCACCTCGTCGCAGACCTTCAGGATCATGGAGATCTGCTCGGACGTGAGGTCACAGGCGACTCCGCCGATCCTGCAGTAGGAGACTATGACCCTGCCGCCGGTGACGGCCTCGAAGACGTCGAGGACCTTCTCGCGGATCCTCCAGCACTGCATGAACAGGCTGTCGAAGCCCATGCCGTCGGCGAGGAGGCCGAGCCACAGCAGATGGCTGTGGACCCTGGAGAGCTCGTGGAACACGACCCTCAGGACTTTGGCCCTGTCCGGCACCTCCACACCCATCAGCCCCTCGACGGCGTTGACATAGCCGTAGCCGTGCCCCATGCTGCAGATCCCGCAGACCCTCTCCATGATGTAGGTCATCTGCTGGTAGTCGCGGGTCTCCACTAGCTTCTCCAGTCCGCGGTGGACGTATCCGATGGACGGCACCGCCCTGACGACGGTCTCGCCGTCGAGCTCAAGGTCCAGATGCACCGGCTCCGGGAGGGCGGGGTGCTGCGGGCCGAACGGGACTATCGTTCTCTTTCCCATCGCTCCGCCCCCTTCGCTTCAGGCCCCTTCCAGGGGGTCTTGGTGCCGGTCCTGAAGAAGTTGCCCTTGTAGTCGAGTTGGCTGTCCTCGAACTCCACGTCGAACAGGTCGTGGATCTCGTTCTCGTAGACGAACGCCGACCAGTACGTCGGCGTGATGCTCTTGATCACCGTGCCGAACGGGACGGTCACGTTGTAGTTCACCATGGAATGGTCCCTGTCGAAGCTGTACACGAGCTCGGTGGCCCCCTCGCCCGTTATCCCGCAGATCTGAACCATGCGGTAGCCCTCGGCCTTCAGCTCCTCGGCCTTGCCGGGGACGTCCTCGGGGCTCAGCTCCTCGAACCTCTGCTCCTGGAACATCGCTTTACTCCCTCCATCTTGGCGCGCTTCTCCTCGAGGACGGCGACGCCCTTCACTATGCCGTCTATGATCGATTCGGGCCGGGCGGCGCATCCGGGGACGTAGACGTCCACCGGGATGACCTTGTCCGCCCCGCCCAGTATGTTGTAGCAGTCGCGGAAGATGCCGCCGCTGCAGGCGCATATGCCCACGGCGACGACGACCTTCGGCTCGGGCATCTGGTCGTAGAGCTGTCTCACGACCTCCTTGTTCTGGTCGTTGACGGCTCCGGTGATCAGGAAGATGTCCGCCTGCTTCGGGTCCCCCGTGTTGATGACCCCGAACCTCTCGGCGTCGTACACGGGGGTGAGGCAGGCCAGCACCTCTATGTCGCACCCGTTGCAGCTGGATGCGTCGTAATGCAGTATCCACGGTGACTTCGATGTGCAGCTCATGCTATCACCAGCAGTGCGATGATGTTGCCCATGCCGAGGATCAGGGAGACGACCCATCCGCTCTTCAGGGCGGTCTGCCACTTCATGCGGGCGAACCCGTTGTCGATCCAGATCTCCAGGATGTAGGCGAGGACAGCCACGACGGCACCGATCACGACACCCGTCCATCCACCGTTCTGGAAGAACAGAGCCACCATTCCAAGCAGCATGATGTTCTCGTACCAGTGGGAGACCTCCATCATCGCATAGGTGCGGCCGGAGAACTCGGTGGCGACCCCGCGGACTATGTCCTGGTGGGCGTGGTGGGACATGCTGAGGTCGAACGGCGACTTCCTGAGCTTCATCGTGAGGATGAACAGGAATCCGAGGAAGATCCCCAGCATGGGGAGGATCGCCATGTCGCCGAACCCGGCGATGTCCCTGACGGCGAACGAGCCGCCATCCTCCCCTCCGGTGAACAGGTAGTAGGCCACGGCCATAATCAGGATCATCGGCTCGTAGGCCATGGCGACGTAGATCTCCCTCTGGGCCCCGACCTGCGCGAACGGGGATCCGGAGCAGTATGCCGCCAGGACCAGGAACGTCTCGCCCAGCGTCAGGGTGAAGACGATCAGCAACAGGTCCATGCCCGCGAAGAACATGGCTCCGGTGACGACTATCCAGAACAGGTAGCACGCCACGTAGAAGTCCTGGACGCGGTTGGACGTCCTGCGCTCCTTGGCGAGCAGCTTGCGGACGTCGTAGAGGGGCTGCATGATGGGCGGCCCCTGTCTGCCCTGCATCCTGGCGGAGATCTTCCTGTCGATACCGGCGAGGATGCATCCGGCGGCCGGCGCCAGCGCAACGAAGATCACGGCGAACAGCAGGAGTATCCAGTTGCTCATCGCAGCCACCCCCCGCAGGCAAGGACGATGCAGGCGACGATGACCACTGCGGTCACGGCCTCCCCGACCCTCCTTATTCTGTCCTCGCCGAACCAGTCCTCCATGTACCAGTTCCTGAGGGTCACGTTCACCGGCGCTCCCATGGACCCGGTGTAGCTGAGGTCGTCGATGTTGACTCCGGACATGTAGTTGGGCACCTCCTTGGTCTTGGATCTGCCGAAGAACGGGACGAAGATCAGCACCAGCGCGACCAGCATTATCAGCAGGAGGTACAGGTTGTTGGTCTCCATCAGGGCCAGGTCCGCGTGCTCGGGGAAGAATGCGATGTCCATCCACGGCACCACGAGCCAGTCGGAGAGCAGCGGATA
>CASFYI010000080.1 GCA_949298875.1 uncultured Methanomassiliicoccales archaeon
CCACTACATCGGTGGAAACTACAGGGCCAGGAGGAGGATCGCCCTCCTGAGGATGGTCCTGGAGCAGTACGGATTCGACCCCAAGAGGCTCAAGCTCGAGTGGGTCTCCGCGTCTGAGGGAGAGAAGTTCCAGAAAACAATCGTCGAGTTCGTGGACACCATCAAGGCCCTCGGACCCACACCTCTTCAGAAGGAGGCGAACTGATGGGATTCTTTGACAAGCTGTTCAAAAAGAAGGAAGAGAAGAAGGAAGAGCCCGCCGCGAAGCCGAAGGCCGAGCCCACCTCGACCTCCGCTTCCTTCAAGGCAGAGCCCGCACCCGCCAAGACCGAGGCCCCCAAGGCGGCCGCGCCCAAGTCCGACGGAGCCAACCCCGGCCCCTACGACTTCATCGTCCCGCCCGTGGCCACATCCGGCGACGCAGACGTCCCCAAGGACGCCATCCTGCCCGCGGCCGACCTCGGACCCCTCCTGCCCGGCGCACCCGCCGGCGGAAAGATCAAGCTGGCCGTCTACTGGACCGCCGCCTGCGGTGGATGCGACGTGTCCCTCCTGGACACCCACGAGAGGCTGCTGACCATCGGCGACATGGCCGACATCGTCATGTGGCCCGTCGCCGCCGACGGAAAGGAGAAGGACATCGAGGCCATGGAGGACGGAGAGATCACCGTCTCCCTCATCAACGGAGCCATCAGGAACACCGAGAACGAGCACATGGCCAAGCTGCTGAGGCAGAAGTCCAAGATCGTCGTCGCCTACGGAACCTGCGCCATGTTCGGCGGAAGCCCCGCCCTGGCCAACCTGGTCCCCGGAGGAGCCGAGGAGATCCTGGACTACGTCTACACCAAGACCCCCTCCTCAGCCAACTTCCAGGCGGAGTACCACAAGGACGCACCCGTGATCCCCCAGACATCCTACCAGGCCCCCGAGGGAGAGCTCACCATCCCGACCCTGTACGACACCGTCAAGACGCTCGACCAGGTCGTCGATGTAGACTACTACATCCCCGGATGCCCGCCCCTCCCCGAGTCCATCAGCCAGCTGCTGAAGGCCGTCGCGGACTTCGTCTACAACGGAGTGCCCCTCCCGCCCAAGGGAACCGAGGTCGGAATCACCACCAAGACCCTGTGCGAGGAGTGCCCCAGGAAGAAGGAGAACGCCAGGATCACCGAGATCAAGGAGCCCCACGAGGTCGACATCAAAGACGGCGTCTGCCTGATGGACCAGGGAATCCTCTGCCTCGGACCCGCCACCATGGGCGGATGCGGTGCCAGGTGCACCAGGGCAGGACAGCCCTGCCGCGGATGCTACGGCCCGTCCCCCGATGTGCAGGAGCAGGGTGCCAGTATGTTCACAGCCGTCGCCTCTCTGTTCCCCGTCCTGGACGAGGACCCGACCTGCGGCGAGGATGAGATCATCAAGATCATGAGCACCATCAAGGACCCGCTCGGGTACTTCTACGCCTACACACTCGGAAAGTCTCTCATCAGGAGAGCAGTCAAGGAAGGA
>CASFYI010000081.1 GCA_949298875.1 uncultured Methanomassiliicoccales archaeon
CACCGTCGACGGGACCGTCGGGGTCGTCCAGAGACTGCTTTCGAAGTGAAGCTTAGCCTTGAAACCCTTTCCAAACGATTTTAAAATCATTTTGAACGGTTTCAAATGCGGTTCTATTCGTTTAAAATGATTTTAAAAAATTTTAAACTCGGTTTTAGATGTTTTAGAATCATTTTAACTCAAGTTGGACGGTCGAGTTTTCAGTTTGAGCCGATTTTCGATTTCGAGATTCTCTTTGCCGCATCTATCGAGATTATCTGCTAACGGGAAGATCTCGAATTCTGGTCAGGATTCCAAGCTATCGATGTCTTCTGTATTTCTCGATCAGCCTTTGTGCCAGTTCACCGTTCACGTCACCATCGCGGAATTTGGCGTTCCCCCGCTTCCAGTACACTCCGCTCTCGACGAGCTCCGTGAGGTTAGCCTCCGCTTCGGGTGTGTCGATGACCATGTCCTCGTAGAATGACTCCGTTGCCATTTCGCTAACCTCAGAACGAAACGACATCGTCGACATAGATAGGTGTTGCGTACTGTGTCAGCAGTGCGTCTTCCGAACCAGGGCTACAATCATTTTATCATAATTTCCGACAAGATTCACTTCCATATGCCGGGATTCATGTTTACACTTTACATGAAAATGTAAAGTTATGCAAAGTTGGAAGAAAAGGGGTCGGAGGCGATTTACCAACCCTGGACGGTTCATGACAGGAACATATCTGTCTTCTACACCCGGGAGTCAGGAACTCATCCCAGGCCTTTCGACATCGGTTCCGTGTCTCATCAGGGATATGAGTCGAATCCGGATGGTCGGCAGTCCTCATCCAGCTCCCGGAACAGATCGTCCGCATCGGTGTAGGTCTTGGACTGTATCCTCCCAGACGCTATGTCGAGGGCCTCCCGCATCGCCTCGATGGTCTCTCTGTTGTAATTCGGTTCCATCGGTTCGAATGGAAGATCTCCCGCTTCGATCACAGCATGTTCTGACATCGCATCACGCATCCGCGGTACATCGTTCTAGTCGGCATCCTTTCCAACTTGGATGTCACAATGCTATCGATATTGATGGCATCTTCGGTCATCTGACATCCTGTTCAGGAGCGCGACGGGACCTCCTCGTCGGTCCTCTCCAGTTTGAAGATGACAGGCCTCAGCCCGTCGTTGCAGCTGCATATGGCCACTCCGGGCTTGTCGATCCAGCTCCCGCCGTAGAACACCTCGTCGCCCTCGAAGTGGGCCAGGGCGAACACGTACTGGTAGATGGCCTTCCACGCCTCGTCGCACATGCCCTCCGGCTTGGCGTAGTCCGCATAGAATACCTGTCCCTCCCTCAGGAAGGGGCATCTGCCGAGCCCTTCCCTTCCGTACTCCTCCGCCAGATCCTCCAGCAGCATCGTCCTCAGCACCGTGATCCTAACCTTGCGCATGGGGAGGGGATGTATGTGCGGGACGGCATGCCTTTCGGTGTCAGGGTTATACGCTCGCTTCCCCATGCGCCCGACATGGCCTACGTCGAGCTCACCTGTCCGAACTGCTCCCTGAGGACGGTCTTCAACACCGACCGGATGCAGTGCTACTGCATCAACTGCGGGTTCGTCCTGAGGAGGGACGATCTCGATCCATCCGATCCCGGGGTATCCGAGCCGGCGGTGGAGGGTGCGGTGCAGGCGGACGGTGCGTGCGACGACGGGATGGTCTCGGTGCTGGTGACCGTGTCGGGCAAGGGCCAGCCGTTCGCCATCTCCTTCGACGGGGAGGAGGTTCTCAGGGTGACCGGCGGGACCCACCGCATCAGGGTGGCGCCCGGGGGGCACAGGGTGGACGTTAGGCACAACATCTACACGGACGGTCTTGAGGCCGAGTTCGGGGAGGGGACGAGGATGTCCATCTCCGTGGGGATAATGGGGCTGAGGACGAGGGTGGAGATGCGAGGTCCCCGATCCGCATCGGACGGGGGCGGATGCCCACCCCTCTGAAATCTAATCTACGTGCAAATTCCGGGGTTTTGAAATCTAATCTACGTGCAACTTTTTGGGTTTTGAAATTTAATTTTCGTGCGCTAGACTTTTAGGATTGTCATCATGCCATTGTACCAGTCAATTCGTCAAAATTGAATTTTGGTGTAGTCAAATAGAAAACAATATCTATACTCTAATTGATTATGATGTATGGGCGGCCCGTACTACAGGAGGAAGATCTACGACACCCTGCTCGGGTGGAAGTCCGGGTCCGACGGACGCCAGGCCATCCTGATAGAGGGCGCCAGGCGTGTGGGGAAGACCACGGTGGTCACCAGATTCGCGAAGGAGAACTATCGCAGCCACATAATCGTGGATTTCTCCAAGACATATTCCGACGACGTCAAGGAATGGATGAAGACGTTCGATTCCGACCTCGACCAGCTGTTCGTCAGACTGAAGAAGAAGTACGGAGTGGAGCTCTATGAACGCGATAGTCTGATAGTGTTCGACGAGGTTCAGTCGTTCCCTCTGGCCAGGCAGATGATAAAGCAGCTTGTCGAGGACAGGCGCTACGACTACATCGAGACTGGGTCGCTGATATCGCTCAGGAAGAATGTGAAGAACATAGTCATACCGTCGGAGGAGCGCCACATCCAGATGCACCCCATGGATTTCGAGGAGTTCCTCTGGGCCCTCGGGGACACGGGGACCATGGACCTGGTGAGGATGGCGTTCCGCAAACGCGAACCGATGGGGAGGGCCACCCACAGGCGTCTGATGAACACGTTCTCCCTCTACATGGTGATCGGAGGGATGCCGCAGGCGGTGCAGGCGTTCCTTGTCGGTAACAGCATCGACGCTGCGGAGACGGCAAAGGAATCCATACTCGACCTGTACCTAGGCGATGCCGGGAAGGAAGAGGACAGATGTGCAGAAAGAGCGCAAAGGATGTTCAGGAACATCCCGATTTCGCTATCCAATCATGGGAAATCGTTCAAGCCCTCGCAGATCAGGAAGGGTTCCCGGACCCGTGACTATCTTGGCAGCGCAATCTGGCTGTCTGAATCCAAGATGGTGGACATCTGCTACCGCGTGTCCGACCCCAGTCCGGCAATGGGGCAGTTCCTGGACGAGATGTCGTTCAAGATGTACATGGCGGACACGGGGCTGCTGATGACGTCGGCGTTCAGATTCAATGTGGGCACGAAGGAGGGGATCTACTCATCGCTGCTGAACGGGAAGATGAACGTCAACAGGGGTATGTTCTTCGAGAACGTGGTCGCACAGCAGATCACCGCGGCGGGACGCGAACTCATCTTCTTCAGGTTCAGGCCAGAGGGGAGCACGAACTCCTACGAGATAGACTTCCTTCTGGAGGATGCGTCCGTTGTCAGTCCGGTGGAGGTGAAGTCCTCCAACTCCGGGGCTCATGCGTCCCTGGATCGTTTCGTCGAGGTCTACGGAAAGAACAGGAGACTGGGAGAGAGCTATGTGATCCACACCAAGGACCTCCGCGTGGACGGAAGGACCGTCTATCTGCCGGTATACATGACCGGGGTGCTGGCCGAGAAGGTCACAGACGAGGCCGCCGAATCGAAGATGAAGGATGCGTGGAGCAGGCTGCTGGCAGACAGTCTGGTGAACGTATCGCCGAAGGGTGATCGGGAATCATCATGAAATGGTTGATGGCCATGCTCTTCATCGAATCAAAAACATTTATATTACTGAATGCGATTTAACATCTGAACTCCTTGACCGCCGTCTCACACGATTTAAGTGGTTTCTGACTGCTTAGCGTGGTCACAAGGGTAGTTCGACCAAAACCAACTGTTTGGAGGATCAAAGTGTTTGGAGGACTAGGGAGAGCTTTTGGAGCGCGGCTCCCTGGTCCTTGTTTCGGCTACGTTATCACCTCCTCCAAGGGGACTCAATTCGGGAGTCACCGCAAGGGTCGCGAGGCTCGCTGAAGAGGGTCTCGCGATCCTTGTCACAAGATCACATTGTCAAACGAAAGGTGTGATCCATCAGTCCGATTTGCATATACGTTCTAAGATATGTATATGGGCTGATTGTATTGGGATTGTATCGAAAAACCAAGAGATTGTATCAGAATACAATCGGTACAATACAATCAATACAATCGAAGGTGGGGCCCCTCCCGGGGCCCCTTTGTGCTCTCACTCCAGGGGGGTGACGGCGATGGTGATCTCCTTGCCGGTGACGTCCCAGGCCTTGACCTCGGCGCCCTTCGGCTCGGAGGTGAACTCCAGGTTCCTGGCGCGGACCTCGTTGGCGATGTGGTCCCTCCAGGTCCCGAAGAGCCCCATGAGCCTGTCCTCGGCCGCCACCTGGCAGTCGATGAACTGCTCGACGTTGAGCTTCAGGTCCTTGCGCATCTGCTGGATCCTGCGGATGAGCTCCCTCGCGTACCCCTCGGCCTCGATCTCCGGCGTGACGCTGAAGTCGATGAACAGGGTGCCCTCGTCGAACCCCACGGGCTGGAGCTCGGTCTCGGTGGAGGGTATCTCGTCCTTGCCGAGGAACACGACGCGCTTGGTGTTGGCCTGGTCGCAGAGCACGGACTCGAAGCGCTTGACCATCCTGTTCACGTCGGCGTCGTTGCCGCGGACGAAGACCTGCAGCAGGGGCCACCTGAGCTTGGAGCCCATCTTGGCCCTCTCGGCGGCGACGATGTCCACGATGCCCCTGACGAGGGACATGCTGTGCTCGACGCCGTCGTCGAGGAGGGACTCGTCGCACACCGGCCAGTCCTCCATGTGCACGCTCTGGAGCCTGCCTTCCATGTGCTGGTAGACCTCCTCTGCGATGTACGGGGCTATGGGGGCGAGCACGAGCGCGGTGCTCATGATCGCGTAGTGCAGGGTGAAGTACGAGGCGTTCTTGTCCGCCTCCATGTCCGCGTCCTCGGACCAGGAGCGGTCCCTGACGAGGCAGACGTACCAGCGGGAGAGGTCCTCCATGATGTAGTCCTCAAGCATCCTGGCGAGCTTGTGGAGCTCCCTGGACTCGAGGTACGTCGTGGCGTCGGCCTTCATCCTCTCGGTGCGGGAGATCATCCAGCGGTCCTCGTCCCTGAGGCTGGCGTACATGTCCTTGACGGAGTGCGCATCCGGATCGTACTGATCGATGAGCATGTAGGTGGACGCGAAGTTCACCACGTTCCAGTAGGTGTTGAGGACCTTCCTGGCGTTCTTGGGGCCGTCCTTCTGGAAGGCGGTGTCCTCCCAGGGGGCGTTGCTCTTGATCAGGTAGTACCTGAGGGAGTCGGCGCCGACCTGGTCGATCAGCTCCAGCGGTTCGATCACGTTGCCCAGGGACTTGGACATCTTCTGGCCCTTGGGGTCCAGCACCCATCCGTGCATCATGACCTCGTCGTAAGGCGCGCGGTCGAAGGAGATCACGCCGGCGCCGAGCTGGGAGTAGAACCAGCCGCGGGTCTGGTCGTGGGCCTCCACGATGAACCTGCAGGGCCACCACTGGTCGAACTCCTCCTTCCTGTGTGGGTATCCGAGGGACGCCCATGCGGCCACCCCGGAGTCGAACCAGACGTCGAGCACATCGGGGACGCGGTGCATGGTGCCGCCGCACTCGGGGCACTTGAACGTGACGCCGTCGATCCAGGGGCGGTGGGTGTCCATGCCGTCGGTGTACCCCTCGCCCTCCTTGAGCTCCTCGTACTGGCCCACGACCTTGCGGTGCCCGCAGCTGCACTCCCAGACGGGCATGGGGATTCCCCAGTACCTCTGCCTGGAGATGCACCACTCGCGGGCGCCGTCGACCCAGTTCTTCTCCCTGGCCTCGCCGGCCCAGTCCGGGTCCCAGCGGACCCTGTCGATCTCCGCCAGCATCTGGTCCTTGACCTTGGGGACGGCCACGAACCACTGGCGGGTGTTCCTGTAGATGATGGGGGACTTGCACCTCCAGCAGTGGCCGTAGCGGTGCTTGATCTTGCTGGAGTTGTAGAGCAGGCCCTTCTCGTCCAGATATTTGATGACGTCGTCGGCGACGGTCTTGACCTTCTTGCCGGCCATCAGGGGGAACTCATCGGTGTAGCGTCCGTTCTCGGCGACGGGGCAGAAGGGCTCGATGCCGTATCTCTTTCCCGTCTCGTAATCATCGGGTCCGTGCCCGGGGGCGGTGTGGACCAGTCCGGTGTTGTCCTTCTCGACGTAGTCGGCGAGGAGGACGCGCCAGGACCACTCGCTGGAGGGGGCGGCGTCGAGCTGGAAGGGCGGGATGTAGTCCGTCCCCTCCAGGTCCTTCCCCTTCATCCTCTCGATGACCTCGTATGAATCGTATCCGCCCTTCTGCATGACATATTCGGCCTGGGACTCGAGGATGATGAGCTCCTCAGATCCCTTCTGGCCGTTCATCCTCACGCGGGCGTAGTCGAAGTCCGGGTGGACGGCGACGGCCATGTTGGCGGCGAGGGTCCAGGGGGTGGTGGTCCAGATCAGCAGCGAGCCGGTCCCGTCCCTGAGGGGGAACCTGACCATGACGGACGGGTCGGTCTCGTCCCAGTACTCTATCTCCGCTTCGGCCAGGGCGGTCTCGCACCTGGGGCACCAGGTGACGACCCTGCTGGCGGGGTACAGCAGACCCTTGTCGTAGGCGCGCTGGAGGGTCCACCAGGCGGATTCGATGTAATCGAGCCTGATGGTCTGGTAGGGGTGCTCCCAGTCCATCCACACGCCCAGGCGCTGGAACTCCTTGGTCATGTCCGCGTGGAGGCCCAGGGCGAACTCCTTGCAGGTGGAGACGAACTTGTCTATCCCGAGCTCCTCTATGTCCTTCTTCGAGTGCACGCCGATGTTCTTCTCGACCTTGACCTCGATGGGGAGGCCGTGCATGTCGAATCCGGGCTGGTCGCGGACGTTGTAGCCGCGCATCCTCCAGTAGCGGATGAAGATGTCCTTGACGGTCTTGTTCATCGCCGTCCCGAGGTGGATCTTCCCGGTGGTGTACGGGGGTCCGTCGACGAAGTAGAACCTCTCGCCGTCGGCGCGGTGTTCCTTCGTCTTGTGGTAGGCGTCGGTCTCGTCCCAGTAGGCCTGGACATCCTTCTCGATGCCCTTGGCGTCATAATTCGCGCGGATCTGCTTTATCATCGCATTCCCTCACATACGGGGGTTCTCTTTCCCCGATGGGTGACGGGCCATCCTGGCGTACATTAAAAACATGCTGGCGGGGAGGCGGTGCTGCTGTGAGAAGAGGCGATCGGAACGGGAATCTGTTTCCGATCGAGATGATCGTTCGGATGTTCTGTTCGTTCTGTTCCAATCCGGCTAAACACTGACTTTTCGTCTAGATGATTGTGTTTGTTCCGAATCGCCACGATGTATGATGTTATAACAATTGATAATCTATACGCCTGTCTGTTAAACATCCATACATCTGATCTCATTCACGTTAGGATGTAATTGTGAGTAGAGGCATGGTTCCGATACGTTCAGATTCGATTCACGGATTCTTCTAACGCTATTTTCGTGAAGGTCCAGACCCAGGAGGGCTACGAGTACGCCGTGGTCGGTCCCGACGGGGAGACCATCATCGGATGGACCGAGGGCACCGGAGGCGAGCTCATGCTCGGACCGCTCGAGCCCGGAACCGACTTCAAGGTCGTGTCCAGGCCCGTCGGCGACACCGGTGAGGGCGAGCAGGTCGGCGGAGAGGACGGCACCGTGACGGTGCCCGAGGCGACGGAGGTCCCGGAGCCGTCGGTCACCGGCGACACCCTGACCCTCCCCACCGAGGAGGATGTGAGGTACCAGATCACCGACTCCGAGGGCAACGTCATACCCGGGCCCGGAGGGCAGCTCTGGGTCACCGGCACCGGTGACGACGTCACATGGGAGGGCCTCGATCCGAGCAAGGACTACTACCTCACGATCGAGACCGTCGGACCCGACGGCCTCACCGTGACGGTCGGCCCGGTGCTGATCAAGGGCGCCGGACAGGGCTCCCCGGACGAGGAGGACGGGCACGCCTGCTACGCGTGGGTCGTGCTGATAGTGCTGATCCTCTTCGTGGCGTTCCTGTACCTGGTGCACCGCGAGGGCGAGTTCGACCTCATGACCTGGATCGTCACCGCGGTCGCGCTGGCCGTCGACATCCTGGTGGGCGTGTTCCTGGACCACTGCGTCTGGTACGTCCTGTGCACGGTGCTCACCGTGGCGGTCATCGCGGCGGCGTGGTACCACTACCGCAGGGATCTGCCCGAGGAGGAGACCTCCGAGGAGCAGAGCTGAGAACCATCATGCCGGGGGAGACCCCGGCGGTAAACGTGTGCCCAGCATACATGGGCGGTCCCCGTCCCTCTGGGACGGGGGCCCATCAAACCTGTTCAAACGGGAAGATTCTCCTGGGGGTGCAAGTCCCCTGCGGGCCTGGCAGAAGGAACCGTGAGCCAAAGCGCAAGGGTGTCCGTCGTGAGGCGGAATCTGAAGGAAGCGCAAGGCGAATCCCCGAGTCGATGTACAAGAAGCGCATTTGAGGTCGCTCAGGCGGATAAGCTGGCGTTTAACAGTGAAGTCCAAACTCTGCCCGAAAGTCTGGGTGATAGATGCGACGGCGATGGGGTGAAGGAGACCATGTTTACCTGGGGAGGTCTCACGGTATGCCCCAAGAAAGGCAACCGCACCAGCGATGGTGCGCTGAACTGTGAGAAGTCAGCAGAGGCCATAGTACCCGAAGGATGCCACGAGGAGTCCTGGGGAAGGGCCGAACACCGATACAGCAATCCGACGATTGAAGGCGCGAGTCATGACAAGCCAACGGAAAAGACTGCAAAGCTACCTGAAGGGAAGAAGGCTGGAAGCCATCGGTACCAAGGGAGCGGGGGCCATGACCGTGCGGAATCTCTGGGGAGAGCTGAACGTACCCGACCTGATGGACCAGGTACTCGACAGATCGAATTTCGATGAGGCGGTCTAGAGGGTCGTGACGAACAGGGGAGCACCCGGTGTGGACGGGATGTCGGCATCCGAACTCCCAGAGTTCGTCGAAGAGCATTGGAACGAGATATACGCCAGTCTGCGGACGGGACGGTACAAGCCGTCACCGGTGCGCCGTGTGACGATACCGAAGCCCGATGGAGGGGAGAGGAATCTGGGCGTACCGACCGTGCTGGACCGCGCGGTCCAGCAGGCGATAGCCCAGGTGCTCACCCCCATCTACGAGCCCAGGTTCTCCGACTCCAGCTTCGGATTCAGACCGAGCAGGAGCGCGCATCAGGCCGTGCGCAGGCTGTTGCATCACTACGAAGAGGGTTACACCTGGGCCGTGGACATCGACCTGTCGAAGTACTTCGACACGTTGAACCATGAGCTTCTGATGAACATGCTCCGCAGGGACATACACGATGAGACGTTGCTCGTCACAATCAAGGCGTTCCTGAAGAGCGGAGTCATGGTCGATGGTGTCGTCCATGAGACAGAGGAGGGGTCCCCGCAAGGCGGGAACCTCTCCCCTCTCCTGGCGAACATCTACCTCGACGAGTTCGACAGGCTCCTGGAATCCAGAGGTCACAGGTTCGTCCGCTATGCGGACGACATCATGATCCTCGTCCGCTCCAAGAGAGCGGCCGAGCGCGTGATGTCGTCCTCCGTGGAGTTCCTCGAAGGGAGGCTGAAGCTGAAGGTGAACCCCGACAAGAGCGCCGTGGCCGAGGCCACGGGGCTCAAGTTCCTGGGATTCACGATAGGGCTTATCAGAGGCGACGACGGGTCCCGAAAACCCGTCATACGCATCCACCCCAGGTCCCTGAAGAGGTTCAAGGACAGCATAAGGCACATCCTCCGCGAGAGGTCCAACCATACCATGGATGTCCTCATGCGCATCTTCACATCCTACCTGCGCGGCTGGATGGGATACTATCACATGGGACTATCTGCCTGGCAGGTCGAGAAGCTGGCGAAATGGGCGCGCAGGAAGCTGCGTGCCATCCTGTGGAAACAATGGAAGACATCCAAAAACAGGTTCAGGATGCTCGTCCGCACTCCAACCAGGGTGAAGGATCCAAACAGGGTGGCGCGCGGTTGCCTGGTACATGCCAGAAGTCATGGGACCTGGCATATGTCGGGCTACCCTCCCCTCCAATCGCTGGTGACCAACAAGTACCTCGAATCTCTTGGTTTTCCCGATATGCTCGGGATGTACGAAGCGCTACGCGCTCGTCGGTGAACCGCCGTGTACGGTAAGTACGCACGGTGGTGTGAGAGGGCGACGGGCGTGAGCCCGTCCCCTACTCGATCATGAAACAGCCTCCCGGCGCTTGTCCGGGAGGTATAATCTCTTTCTGGGCGGCCCCGGATTACATTTATCATCCCGCAATCCATACGCGAATCCATGAAGAAGGTGGATACCGGTGGGTTCGAGTTCTCTCGTATCAGAGACGAGAACATGTACTTCGTCGACAAGTCCCTCCTCATCAAGGACATCCTCGACACCAATCCCGGCGGCGTCTATCTGTACACCCGTCCGCGCAGGTTCGGCAAGACTACCAACCTGACCATGCTGGACGCTTTCTTCAACATCGAATATGAGGGCAATACCTGGTTCGACGGCTTGGCGATATCGGAGTATCAGCAGTATGAGAGATTCAAAAACAAGTTCCCTGTGATCCGTGTAGACTTGAAGGACCTCACACCCGGCCTCGGCGCTGCCGACTACGGGTTGTTCATCTCTATGATGGGAAAGGCACTTCGTAAAACCTACAGAAGATTCAGATATCTCCTGGATTCGGAGAATCTGATAGAAGAGGACAAGGCTGTGATCAGGAGCGTCCTTTCCGGCAAAGCCGATGAATCCACGCTCATAACCGCGATTTCGGAGCTTTGCATTTTTCTGAAAGACCATCACGGGGTGATGCCCGTGGTCCTCATCGACGAATACGATCGCGCCATCACGGACACGTTCGATTCGGACCTTCAGCAGAAGATCATATCCTTCATGAGCGGCTTCTTCTCGTCCACGCTGAAGAGCAACAACAACATGCAGATGGCGTACGTGACCGGTGTGATGCAGATCGCCAAAGCGGACTTCTTCTCCGGACTGAACAATCCGACGGTCAACACGACATTCTCGACGGAATCGGATGAGAGGTTCGGATTCACCGAAGGCGAGATCAGGGACATCCTCTCCTATTACGGCCATCCCGAGAAGTTCGAGGAGCTCCGCGACTGGTACGACGGGTATCGTTTCGGCGATGTCGAGGTGTATAACCCGTTCAGTGTCATGATGTGCATCCAGAGGGGGTTCAAGCCGGACAGCTACTGGAGGGATTCCAGCAGGAACACCCCCGTGAGATGGATGCTTGACAGGACGGGATCCATAGGGTGGCAGGCGATGGCCGACCTGATCAACGGCGGCACCATCAGATCCGAACTTCATCAGACGATGAGCTACGACGAGCTGAGGCTGAGCGATCCCGATGATCTGCTTTCGCTCATGGTCATGACAGGATATCTCAACGCCGTTCCCGTAGGGGACGGGGTGTACGAACTGTCCATCCCTAACCGGGAGGTCATGGGTATCGTGGACTCCCTCCTGAGCGGAGGCAGACGCATCGGAAGCGACCTGTTCGACAGTTTCAACAGAGCCGTCCTGGAAGGGGATGCGAAGGCCATGGAGACGACACTCCAATCCGTCCTAGCCGACGGGAGCTACTTCTCGCTAAGGGACGAGTCCTCTTACGAGAACATCGTGCTCACGATGATGCACGGGATACTGCGCGGATACAGGATCTCATCCCAGCAGGAGTCCGGCAACGGCCGTCTGGACCTCGTCCTGGAACCGAGGGACGAGGGCACGGTCCCGATCATCATCGAGCTGAAGGTCTCCGATTCCGAGAGTGACCTCGAGAGGGATGCGGAGGGCGCGGTAGCGCAGATCCACGACAGGAAGTACTACCTCGGGATGAGGGGCGACGTGATCCTCATCGGCCTGGCCTTCTGGGGCAAGGTCGTCCGCGGAAGGGTCGAGAGGATATCCCTGCGAGGCCGTCGATATCGGTCCGAATCCCGGTCTCCGAACCGCTCGTTGATCGAATCCGCATCCGGGAGGTCCACGGTCAATTCCGGCTTGACATCGATGCAATCCATGAACGAGGCCGCGAAGAGCGGGTAGTGTCTCACTCCCTTGTCGTCGACGAAGATGTTGCGGGTCTCGAACATGATGCCGTCGATGCCGAACTTCTCCATCGCCTTGTTCAGGGACTTGGTGTCGCGCTTCTTCCCGGATTTCACCTCGATGGCGGTCGCCTTCCCGCCGATGATCGTCACGAAATCCAGCTCCATCCTCTCCTTCCCCTTTTCAGAGATTTGATAGTAGTACAGCCTCCTCCCCTGCGAATGCAGCATGCAGGCGACGAGGTTCTCGCTCAGGGCGCCCTTGTTGACATCCACGCCGCCGCTGAGCACATCGTATAGGATCGAGTCGTCGTACATCGACAGCAGGAGTCCCGTATCCAGGAGATAGAGCTTGAACGCGGGGTTGATCGCGTTCTCCTCCAGGGGCAGGCGCGGCTGGGTGACGCAATCGCAGATTAGCGAGAGCTCCGCACCGCTCAGCCAGTTGAGGGCGTACTCGAAGTATTTGCTCCCGACGGCATAGTCCGGGTTGTCCTCCACGTCCGAATACCGGAAGGTCTTGTTGTCCCTGGTGAGCTGGGCGGATATGGAATCCAGGCATCTCCTCACGCGGTCCTTGTAGCGACCCTCGGCATAGCTGCCGATGTCGTCACCGTATCCCTCCATAAGGTCCTTCTGGATGCGTCTGACGCCGTTGAACAGCCTGGTGCTCGAGAACTCCTGGACGGCCTCCGGCATGCCGCCGACCATCATGAACCACCTCATGTAGCGGTACATGGAGTCCAGGAGGGAGTCCTCCAGGGGTTCCATCCTGCGGATGCATCCCCTGACATGCTCCACGACGCCTTCCGAGATGCCCATCGCCCAGAGGAATTCCTCGAAGTCCATCGGATACATCTGGACGTTCTCCTCGGAGCCCACGGGCATGGAGGCCACGCCCTTCGTCTTGAGACCCATCAGGGAACCGGATGCCACGATGTCGAAGTTCTCGTTGCGGGAGAGGAACTTTAGCGCGGTCCGGGCGTTCGGGCAATCCTGGATCTCGTCCAGGAAGAGCAGCGTATTGCCGGGGACGAACTCGAAGCGGGGATAGCGGGCGGATATGGCCATCATGATCGTGCCGGCATCGAGGTCGCCGTCGAACATGGTGCGGGCCCCCACATCCTTATGCAGGTCTATGCGGAGGTAATGGCCGTAGTTTTCCTTCGCGAACTCCTCGATGGAGTACGTCTTGCCAATCTGTCTCGCGCCGCGGACCACCAGGCATTTCTTCCTGTCTCCAGAGGCCTTCCACTCCTCGAATCTCCTGGTGATCTTCCTGCGCAATCCAGCAACCTCCTTGTCAAATGTTTTAGGCAGTTCCAAGGTAAGTTTTTCAAGAGTTTTATACCTTTTCAAGATATAAAAATCAAGAGTTTTAGCCTATATTCAACGGTCGTTTTCAAGAGATTTAGCCAATATTCAGCCTTCGTTCTCAAGAGTTTTAGGTCTCCGGGAACGAGTGGGGATCGGGTCCCTCCGGATGTCACGCGGTTCCATTCCTCCTCGTCTCTCTCGCACAGCAGCCTGTACTCCTCATCCGTCAGAGGGTCCAGCTTGGATCTGTACCAGAACCTCGAGTTCGGACCGACCTTCGCCAGTCCCTCCTTGAATTCCTCGCTAAGGATGTACGGTTCCACATTCACAACCTCCGGATCCCGGATCATGATCATGATTCGAAACCGCGTCATCCGGGCTTCACGATCCCCGTTCCCACCGCAAGGATGATAATACCCCTCAGTTTGGGCATCGTCAGAATCGCCGGGAGTACGCGTTCTCCCGGCATGAACCGGATTGATCGACATGGATGAGATCAACAGGATCGAATACCACCAACGACAGGGTCCCGGACGAGGTCTTCCGCAACCAGGAGAATCCGAGTTACAGGGAGACGGGGAGCTACCAGGAGACCCAGTCCTACGATGAGTTCGGCCGCGACACCGTCCACACGCCGACCGAGAAGGAGAGGAAGAAGCGGAAGAGCTCCAGGTCGCAGGCGCATCTGATGTCCGCCGCAGTCGTTGTGGCGGCTGTGGCCGTGCTGGCGATCGTGCCGTCCTCCATATTCTCGCCGATCTTCGAGCCGTTCGAGGAGGCCTTCGACGGCGCCTTCGGAGGCGCCATAGGAGGAGGCTCCGGCGGCTCGGGGGGGAGCAGGCGACGACCTTTCAGTCGCCGCCGAGATCTACATCGACGACGTGTCCGATGTGGGCGTAAGCTTCACCGTGACGCTCACCGACGCCTCCGAGGAGGCGGACTACACCGTCAACTTGACCAACAGGTTCACGAACCGGTCCCAGGACATAACGTCGGACACGTCCTCGTTCGCCGAGGACGGTCTGAAGCCGGGCATGGACTACACCATCACGGTAAGGGAGGACGGCGACGCCATCGCCTCCGCCACGTTCACCACCGCCAGGGAGGACGACACGTTCTTCCGCCTCGCATACGCCGAGTGCACCTGCACCGACGACGGCCTGTTCCACATAGAGGTGGAGGTCGGCGACGGTGACGGGACCTGGACAAACATCCGCGCCGAGCTCACGGACCTCTTCGGCAACACCTCCACCGTTGCCATCGACGGCTCCGGCAGCTACGCCATACAAGTCACCTCAGCCGGCCTGACCGGGGATACCGCCACCCTCCGCATCGTCTGCGACGGGTCCGATTCACCGCTGTATGTCGGCGACGTAGAAATCTGAGAGGAGAATCAAATGAGCGAGACTGAGAAGAGAGACGGTCTCATGACCGGATGGTACGTCCTTGTAGTGGTGATGGCCATCGTCACGGTTCTGTCATGGGCCTTCTCCGACAGCATATACGGGGAGGATTCCGTATTCAACTCCGCCCCCACCGGCAACTCCGCGGTCGACGGGTTCTACCAGATGATCCCGGACATCATCGACAGCATCAAGGTGATCTTCATCGTCTACATCGTCGGGAAGATCCTCCAGTTCATCCTGACCAAGGCGCTGTCCGGCAGCAACAAGGGCATCACCGCCTCCAAGCTGATCTGCAGCTTCATCAAGTACGCAGTCGCGATCGTCGCCATCCTGGCCCTGCTCTCCGCGTGGGGGGTGGACACCGCCACCCTCGTGGCCAGTGCGGGCATCCTGAGCCTGGTCGTCGGTCTGGGCGCCCAGAGCCTCATCGCCGACATTATCGCCGGGCTGTTCACCGTCTTCGAGGACGAGTACCACGTCGGCGACATCGTCGTCATCGACGGATGGAGGGGTACGATCGAGGAGATAGGCATCCGCGCCACCAAGGTCGTCGACGCCGGAGGCAACACGAAGATCATCAACAACAGCGAGATCACCTCGGTCGTCAACCAGACCCAGCACCTGTCCTGCGTGTCCACGGTCGTCTCAATTGACTACCGCGAGTCCCTCACCAGGGTCGAGCTGATCATCCGCGACAACCTGGACAGGATCAAGGCGGCCATCCCGGAGATCGTGGAGGGTCCCTACTACAAGGGTGTCAACGCCCTCAGCCCGTCCAGCGTGGACCTCGTCTTCATGTCCAACTGCAAGGAGGAGGACTACTTCCCCGTCTCCAGGGCAATGAACAGGGAGGTCAGGTTCCTCTTCGACGAGTACGGGATCATCTCCCCGTTCCCGCAGGTTGTCGTCAACGAGCCCCTCGCATTCGACAAGGAGTCCATGTCCGCCTATCACGAGTGGGCGGCCCAGCGCTTCGTCCAGAAGCAGAAGGAGCTCTCCAAGGACGTCGAGGAGCAGAACAACTGATCCAAACAGGTCCCGGGCGTTCGTCCCGGGGCCGTCTTATCCTTTTCCAGGTTCTCACGGTTGCTGCGGTGACTTGTGTCGGAACCATTGTTAGAACACAAGTTATAATCCCAGGACCGTATCTCCGTACCGGAGATAGGATGGCGATACCGGTCAACTTGTACGATCTCGTCCGTGGCAGGAGGGTGGAGGGACCCAGGATAGAGTACATCAGGAGCTGGAACCCCTCGGACATCCTCCACACGATGTGCGCGTTCGCCAACGACATAGACGGATGGGGCGGCGGATACATCATCATCGGCGTGGACTTCTCGAACGGATCGCCGCACATCATCGGGATCGACCGCGGTTCCGCGGACGACATCTCCAAGGAGCTGCTGGGTATGGGCGATCTGATGCAGCCCAGGTACATCCCGTCCGGGGATGTCTTCGAGATAGACGGGACGGCGGTGTACATCATATGGGTGCCGGCAGGAGACCGCAGGCCGTACAACAGCCCGATCATATACACCCGCGGCAAGCCGAAGAAGGACCAGGTGATCGAGAGGGCGTACTACATCCGCAAGCTGTCCAGCACCATTCGCGCGAACCACGACGACGAGATGAGGCTCATGGAGGTGTCGAGGAGCCACCCCTTCGACGAGTGCATCAACTACGATGCCACGGTGGACGACCTCCGGGCATCGCTGGTCCGCGATTACCTCTACCGGATCGGGAGCTCCCTGTACAAGAGGGCCCTGAACGAGAACATCTACGACCTGGCGTACGAGATGAGGATAGCCGGAGGCCCGAGGGAGGACCGCCGTCCGCTGAACGTGGGTCTGATGTTCTTCAACGAGAGCCCGGAGAGGTTCATACCGGGCGCGTACGTGGAGGTGGTTCGCAAGCCCGACCCGACGGGGGAGGGCATGATCGTGAATCGCTTCGACGGGCCTCTGGACGGGCAGATCATGCGGGCGGAGGAGTTCCTCGTCAACGTCGTGGTCTCGGAGATGATCCGCAAGACAGACGGCCCCCAGTCGGAGAAGCATTACAACTATCCTCCAAGGGCGATCAGGGAGCTCCTGGTCAACGCCGTCTACCACAAGAGCTACGAGATTAACGAGCCGGTCGTGGTCACGGTCCTTCCGGACCGCATGGAGTTCCTGAACTATCCGGGTCCGAGTACCGCCATCAGCGACGAGGATCTCAGGAACAACAGGCTGACCGTCGGTGTCTACCGCAACAGGCGCACGGGGGAGTACCTCAAGGAGCTGGACCTGGCGGAGGCCAGGTTCACCGGAATCCCTCAGGTCGTGGAGTCGCTGGCGTCCAACGGATCCCCTCCGCTGCGCATCGAGACCGATCCCGGGAGGCAGTACTTCCGCGCCGTGATCGAGATCCACCCGTGGTTCCTCCCGATACCGGACGGGGACGACGGCTCCACGCTGGAGGACCGGATCGTCCTGGCCCTGAGGAGGAACGGGTGCATGTCGATGCGCGACCTGTCGGAGGCGCTGGGATACAGGGGCGTCAACGGCTCCGTCTCCGGCACCGTGTCGAGGATGATGTCCGAAGGCAGGCTGGAGTACCTGTATCCGGACAAGCCCAGGAGCCCGAAGCAGAGGGTCTGTCTGCCGAAGGATCAGGGGAGTCGGTGACGCTGTCGGGCACCATCTCCCAGAACCGCCAGTGGTTGTCGCATGACGTTTTTGATTATCTGGGAGGCACAGTCTTTGGTTGTTGCACTGGGTCCATTGGTATAGCGGACCTGTCTGCGAGTCTCATCCTTCCTGATCGGGTCTGAAATACAATCCCTCAATTCGAACATAATCTAATGAGTATAATCGGTTGGACCAACTGATTGAAATGTAGTCATCCTGTATGGATTTCAGACGCAATCATATCGGAGATTCATATTATATCGATACAATCAGACCCGATTTGAGTATAATCGGCCTGAAAGAGAATAATCGAAACAATACAATCACACAATCCCGACAGACGGGATTCTCCAGGGATCCCCGTCTTTCTGCCACGGTTTGTCCGTCGATTCGATCCGCCGGCAATCCGGACAAGGTTCCGATTCATCACTCGAAAACAATATAATATGGTCAAACAGATTTGTCAAACAATCATGGTACGCGAATTCATTAAGGAGTTGGATATAGCCACCCCATGGTTCAGGCAGATCCACAGCAGTGGCCAGTACTATGTGGACAAGACGAAGCTGATCAAGCGGATCCTGGACACGGACCCCAGAGGGGTGTTCCTGATAACCCGTCCGCGGAGATTCGGGAAGACCACGAACCTGACGATGCTGGAGGCCTTCTTCGACTGCGAGCATGAGGATGACGGGTCGTTCGACGGTCTGGAGATCTCCGATCATCCCGAATACGACGGATATCGGCGCGCCCACCCGGTCCTCCTTCTGGACCTGTACTACGTCCGCGGATACGATTTCGAAGATCTCCTCGGATCGCTGAGCTATTCCGTAGAATCCGCCATGTGGGACCACCGTGAGATAATGGAGGACGGTCTGATGCCGAACGAGAGGGAGATTTCAGACAGGCTCCTAAAGAATCGGGAATCGGTCTACGACATCCTCCGGCTGGTCCCGATGTTCTGCGAGGCGGCGTACAGGCGCTACGGGAGCGACACCGTGATTCTCTTGGACAACTACGATACGGCAATCTCGAAGTATCTGGAGGACGGGGTCGATCAAAGGGCCGTCCGTCTACTGAGGATGTTCATCAAAGCGGCGATATGGGACAATCCGCATTGCCAGCTGGCCGTATTGGCTGGGAATATGCCGTCGGGGATCGCCGGTCCCTACGAGGGTCCTAGGAGGATGTGGTCGGACGACGTCCTCGATCCCATGTTCGCAGACTGCTTCGGATTCACCGTACCGGAGACGAGAGCAATGATGGAGCATTTCGGCCATCCCGAGCTGTCCGATGAGGTCCTGTCCGTCTACGGTGGATATCGTTTCGGCGGGATGGAGATGTGCGATCCCGGAGGAATAGCCAGATACATCTACGCGGATTTCTCCTACGACAGCCTCAGGAGGGACTTCAGCAGGAACATCCCGCTGAGATATGCCATTACAAGGGAGGGGGCGATAGGGCCGCGTGCCTTCGCGGACCTCCTGGTCGGTTCCCACATCGTATCAGAACTCAACGAGGCCATGGCCTGCGAGAACATGGATCCGCAGGACCCGAGGGACCTGTTCACGCTGCTGGTCATGACCGGGTACCTCCGCGCCGAACGTCTGGATGACGGAAGGTTCGACATCTCCGTGACGAACGGGGAGATGATTGACATCATGGATTCGATGTTCGGTTTCTATCCCACCGATAAGGCGAGGAGTCTGGTATGGAGTGGGAAGGGGATGGACGATACCTTGGAATCCAGGATCATCGCGAACATCTGCAGAGTATGGAGCCGCTATCCGATCGAAATCTGCGCCAGTCTGGGATTCGGCGGGATGGACAGGGGCGTCATGGAGATGCTCCTCCGGCTCGCCGGAAGAGGATGGCTCGAGCTCTACCTATCATATCAGCTTCAGGATGTCCGCGTTGGTGATCATCCCGACGATCTTCCCCTTCCTGGAGACGAGCACCGCCCCGCTGCTTCCCATCAGCGATGTGACCGACGAGATCGGCGTGGAGTCGGTCACCACGGGATACGACTCGCCCATCACATCGGAGATGACCATCATGCCCAGTTGCTCCATGGTGGACCCCTTCCTGAGCAGCTCCAGGATCCCCCTCTCGGAGATGCTGCCCACGGAGACCTCCCCGTTCAGCACCGGCAGCTGCGAGTATCCGGTGGACCTCATGAGGTCCGAGGCCTGGTGGACCCTCTCGGAGCTCTGGATGGACACCACGTTCTCCGACGCCACGTCCCCGGCGGTCATCTCCCTGCGGGAGTCCGCCTTCATGCTCTCCAGGGTCTCGAACAGCCTCACGACGGTGTCGTAGCTCGCCGATATCGTCCCCCTCTCGATCTTCGCGATGGTGCTCTGGCTGATCCCGGAGGCGGACGCCAGCTCCATCTGGGTGACGTCGATGGACTTCCTGATGCGCTTGATGTCCGATGCCGGGGGGAACTTCATGCCAGAGGGGTAACGGATATTCGCTTATGAATATTATTGACAATCTCATTTATTAATAGCGAAATAATCCGAGCCCCAGAGGTTAACGAGATGGGAAAGAACATCTACGTAGAGGGACTGAACGAGGTCCCCGTCCCCATGAAGGACGTCGAGATCGTCGAGCGCAAAGGAATCGGACACCCGGACAGCGTGGCCGACGCCCTGGCCGAGGAGGTCTCCCGCGCCCTGTGCAGGATGTACAAGAAGGAGTTCGGGCACGTCCTCCACCACAACACCGACGAGACCCAGATCGCCGCCGGTCAGGCCGCCCCGAAGTTCGGCGGTGGAAACATCATCGACCCGTCCTACATCCTCCTGGTCGGACGCGCCACCACCCATGTCGGAGAGGGAGAGGACATGAAGTCCCTGCCCTGCAAACCCGTCGCCCTCAAGGCCGCCAGGGAGTACCTGAAGAGGACCTTCCCCAACCTGGACGTCGACTCCGAGGTCATCCTCGACGCCAAGCTGGGAATGGGATCCGACGACCTCACCGGCGTCTACAAGGCATCCGGCCACCTGGCCAACGACACCTCCTTCGGTGTCGGATACGCCCCGTACTCCATCGCCGACAGGCTCACCCTCGAGACCGAGGAGTACATCAACGGCAAGATGAAGGAGAAGCTGCCCGAGACCGGTCAGGACGTCAAGGTCATGACCTCCAGGGTCGGCAACACCGTCACCACCACCATCGCCTGCGCCATGATCGACAAGCGCATCGAGGACGCGACCCACTACAGGTCCGCCTGCGAGCAGCTCTACGACCTGGTCTACGACAACGCCCTGAAGATCATCGGCGACGAGAAGATCGACTACAAGCTCGAGATCAACACCGGAGACGACTACGACAGGAACGTCTACTACCTGACCTGCACCGGAATGTCCCAGGAGATGGGAGACGACGGATCCGTCGGAAGGGGCAACAGGTGCAACGGACTGATCACCCCCTACAGGCCCATGTCCATGGAGGCCACCTCCGGAAAGAACCCGATCACCCACATCGGGAAGATCTACAACGTGATGTCCAAGCTCATCGCCGAGGACGTCGCCGCCAAGGTCACCAACGAGGCCGAGATCAGGGTCAGGCTCCTGTCCCAGATCGGCAAGCCCGTCTCCGAGCCCCTCAACGCCTCCGTGCAGATCGTCCTGCCGGACGCCGAGACCAACCCCAACCTCGCCAAGTGGAAGTCCGAGGCCGAGGCCATCACCGCCGACTGGCTCGACAACGTCGACAAGGTCAGCGACATGATCATCGAGGGCAAGGTCCGCACCTTCTGATCGCAAACCATGCCCCTGGAGGGATCCGGGGGCGAACCCCCTTCTCTCATTCTTCCCAGCACGTTCCATACAGGGTAGTACGATACGCCCGAAGACCCATCCATCAACCTTAAATGTCCACAGGATGGTTCATCCAATCGATACGATGAAGATCATGGATGCACCCCAGTACGGTCCTATGTTCAGGTTCAACGACGCCAACGTCTATTGGACCCTGCATGTTCTCTCCAGCGGCAGGCGCATAGGGCGCAAGAGGCTCGCCGACGAGGTCGGCGTGGGCGAGGGGAGCATGCGCAGGATCATCGAGACCCTGAAGGAGTGGGGCTTCATCGAGATCAGGCAGACCGGCATCACCATCACCAAGGCCGGGCTGTCGTTCCTGTCCCAGATGCCCATGGTCCCCCTCGACATCACCGTGGAGGGATCCGTCGTCGGGAAGTTCCAGCAGGCCGTGCTCGTCACGGGCGTGGCGGACAAGGTCGTCAACGGCATGGAGCAGCGCGACGAGGGCATCAAGGTCGGCGGACAGGGCTGCACCACCATCGTGATCCGCGACGGGGTCCTCATGGTCCCTCCGGACTGGAACATGGATGAGAAGATGCCGGACATGGCCTACAAGATCAGGAAGGAGTCCGGGATGACCCAGGAAGACGCCCTGATCATCGGCGGCGGCGAGACCCAGGTCTCGGCCATCGAGGCGGCCGTGTCCGCGGCGCTGGCGCTGTTCTGAACATGAGGCACCTCCTGTCGTACTCGGTCTACCAGGACGCGGCCGGTCTGGGGCCGGACCCGTCCTCGAAGCTCGCATCCGTCGGGATGGACGGGCTGGAGCTCCTGACGTCGTACGACGAGCCGGATCTGTTCTACAGGGGGCTCGCCGAGACCGTACACCTCCCGTACGCGCCGGACTGGCTCTCCGCATGGGAGGACCGCATACCGGAGATGCCGGAGGGCTACGCCCTCTACCACACATACGGGAACGGCCGCTCCGAGCTGCTCTCCAACGTCGCACGCTCCATAGAGGTCGCCGCATCGCTGTCGCCGGCTCACGGCGTGTTCCATGCGTGCAACGCCGATACGACGGAGATATTCCACCGCAGGTACTCCCGCAGCGACTCCCACGTCATAGATGCGCTGTGCGAGCTCCTGAACACCGTGGTGGGGCAGATGCCCGGAGGGGAGCCGCCCTTCCGTCTGGTCCTGGAGAACCTCTGGTGGCCTGGCATGAGGCTCAACGACGAGTCCGGATACAGGAGGGTCGAATCCAAGCTGGAGTTCGATGACTGGGGGATATGCCTCGACACGGGCCATCTGATGAGCTGTCTCCCGGTGACCACCGAGGCCGAGGCGGTCGACGCGGTGCTCGACATAGTACACGGGTACAGCCGCGACATGACGGACAGGGTCTCCGCCGTCCATCTGCATTGGAGCGCCTCCTACGGCTACCGTTCCACCTTCGAGGAGAGGGAGCTCGACTGTCCCTTTCCGGAGTTCCTGGCGGACGCCAACCGCCACGTCTGCGCCATCGACACCCACAGCCCCTTCTCCGACCCGCGCTGCGCCGAGATCGTGGAGGCTCTGGACCCGACCTACGTGATCCATGAGCTCCCGGGCACCGAGGCAGGCATGTGGGCGGACGCCGCGAAGCAGCGCGCCCACTTCCCGTGACGGCCAGACCCCTTGGGCAGAGCCATCCTTTTTATAGGAAGTCCTTTTACTCGGCCCAGAGGAATTTCGAATGGCACGCTTCAAAGAGGCAGAGCACAGGCTCCTCGACAAGACCGTCTGCATGAACTGCTACGCCACCAACTCCAAGAAGGCGGCCAGGTGCAGGAAGTGCGGAAGCGCCGATCTCAGGCCCAAGGCGAAAGAGAGCAGGAAGCAGTGATTCCGCGCTCGCGCCGGACTGTTTTTTCTTACGGCCCTCACGGGCCGGTCAATGGAAGTCCAGCGTAAGCTATGGCCGTGCGCCCCGGGAGGCTGACGACACTCTAATATCGTCCAAGCCGATGGGGCATCGGGGCCCGATATGAAGATCCTCATAGTCGACGACAACGCAGCCATCAGGGAGATCATAAGGGACATCCTGGCTGGGGAGGGCCATACGGTCCGCACCGCCAGCACGGTCTCCGAGGCGGTCGAGAAGATGTCGGCCTTCCTCCCGGAGGTCCTCTTCCTGGACTCAAGGGTCGGCGGCGAGGACGGATTGCACGTCCTGGCGCAGATGGACCCCTCGGTCACCCCGCAGGCCATGCGCGTCGTCCTTCTCAAGGGATCCGGGGACATCGTCCCCACGGACAACCCGTTCATCCGCGTCAGCATAGACAAGCCGTTCAAGTCGTCGGACGTCGTCGACGCGGTGAAGCGCATCCAGGGCGAGAGCCTTGAGGTCGCGGAGGAGCGCGGGACCAAGAAGCGCAAGGAGAAGAAGGACGGCAAGCGCCGCCTCTTCCGCCGTGACAAGCGCGAGAGGATCCAGCCGCCCTCCGACTCGCCCGACAGCCGCGGGGTCTCCTTCGGCAGCTCCTACGTCATCTTCGAGGAGTATCCGGACGCCATCTACAGGTTCATGGGGCTCTTCGACCCGGACTGGTACGATGTGATGATAGTAACGACCGGCAGGGCGAAGGCCATCAAGGAGAGGTTCACCTACAGCAACATGGAGGTGCTCTCCCTCTCCGGGAACGGCAAGGGCGGATCCCTGGGGATCCAGGAGATCGGGACGCTCATGTCCAGCATACGCGGCTTCATAGACTCGCACGCGAGGCCCGTCATCGTCTTCGACACCTTCGGGGACCTGATGGAGGCGGACGGGCTGAACCAGTCCCTGCTGATGCTCCACCAGCTCATGTCGGGCAGGTCCAAGATGTGCACCTTCGGGGTCTCGGTGGATGCCGGGGGGCTGACCGGCAAGGACCGCAACATTTTCCTTCACAGCATGATCGAATACAAGGAGGCACAACGATGAAGATAGAGAAGGTCTGGGCAAGGGAGGTACTCGACTCCAGGGGCAACCCCACGGTGGAGGCCGAGCTGACCGTCAAGGGACACAGGATCACCGCCATCGCGCCGTCCGGCGCGTCCACGGGCACCTGGGAGGCCCTGGAGCTCAGGGACGGGGACAAGGCCAGGTACAAGGGCAAAGGCGTCATGAAGGCCGTGGAGAACGTCCGCGGACCCATCGCCAAGGCCCTCGAGGGCATGGACCCCTCCGACCAGGAGGCCATCGACCGCGCCATGATCGAGCTCGACGGCACCGAGAACAAATCCAACCTCGGCGGCAACGCCATGGTGGCCGTCTCCCTGGCGGCCGTCAGGGCCGGGGCCATGGCCGAGGGAGTGCCCATCTACGAGCACATCGGGAAGGACCACGTCACGCTCCCCGTGCCGATGCTCAACATCATCAACGGCGGGAAGCACGCCGGCGGCAACCTGAGGATCCAGGAGTGCATGATCATCCCCGCCGGGGCGAAGACCTTCTCCGACTGCCTCCGCATGTCCGCCGAGGTCTACGCCAGCCTCAAGAACATCCTCAAGGACAGGTACGGGGTCGGCGCCATCAACATCGGCGACGAGGGCGGGTTCGCGCCCCCGGTGGACACTGTCGACGAGGCACTCACCACCATCACCGACGCCGTGTCCGATGCCGGCTACGTCCCCGGGAAGGACGTGTTCCTGGCGATCGACGCCGCCTCCTCCGAGTTCTTCAAGGACGGCGTGTACAACGTGGACGGCATGGACCTCTCTGCAAGGGAGCTCGCCGACCACTACGTCTCCCTCGTGAACGACCACCCCCTGATCAGCATCGAGGACCCGTTCTTCGAGGACGATTTCGAGACCACCGCCGAGCTCACCAGGAAGATCGGCAGCAAGGTGCAGATCGTCGGGGACGACCTGTTCGTCACCAACAGCAAGCGCCTCAGCCGCGGGATCGAGGCCGGAGCGGCCAACGCCCTCCTGCTCAAGGTCAACCAGATCGGGACCGTCACCGAGGCCGGGGAGGCCGCGGCGATGAGCTTCGCCAACGGCTACAACGTGGTCGTCTCCCACAGGTCCGGGGAGTCCGAGGACACGACCATCGCCGACCTCTCCGTCGGATGGGGCAGCGGCGAGATCAAGACCGGGGCCCCTGCCCGCGGCGAGCGCACGGCGAAGTACAACAGGCTCCTGAGGATCGAGGAGGACCTCGGCTCCCGCGCCGTCTTCCCCGGAATCTCCAAGTTCCGCCTCTGACGGGGCGGCCTCCCGGCCGTTGCGCCGGGAGGCGTATCCAACATCAAAAAACGTCCAGTTCCCCGTTCCTGAGGCAGCTGACGGCGTGTATCTTACCTATATAAAGATTGTTCTTCGGGAAACCTCTGTTTCCACTGCGGAATCGACGTTTTTCACGGCGTTAATCCTTGACGTGTCGGACCGTCTCGGAAGGCTTATATGCGGACTCCGGTTAGAGGATGAATGCGACTACGGATGCCGACGGATGGATGGTATGCGTCCGTAGAACAGCTTAATCTCGGGGGAGAGGATTGAAGGCAACAGAAGATTCGAACAGCGGGAGCTATCTCCCGCGCCGCGGTTATCTGAGACCGCTGGATACGATCGCCGAGTCATCGATGATGAGCGTCTACTGTGAGTGCGGGAGGATCGTCGTCCTCGACCGCGCGGAGATGCGCCTCAGGCTCGGCCTCGGAAAAGAGCTCGAATGTTCCACTTGCCGGAACGCAAGGATCTCCCGCGAGATCGATGCCATGAACGATCACTTCAACGGCATCGAGGAACCCGACGGGCTCCTTCTCTGAACCGTTATAATTGAGATCACAGAAATATTACGAATCATCGGATTCGTAACACCCTTCTCCCCCTCGAGGGATCCCTTCCCGGAAGGCTGGATCGCTCCGTCTCGGACGGCTCCGTCTTCTTCTTGGCCGCCTTGGATTTGGCTGGCTTGCGGACGGTGGTCGTCTTCTTCTTCGCGGGAGCCTCGGTCTGCTCCCCCTCCTCGGAGGTCGCCTTGGACTTCTTGCGTCCGGGGCAGTCGGGGTTGATGCACTCCTCGGAGTTGCCGAGGACCACGATCGGCGCCTTGCAGATGGAGCACTGCCTGCCGGAGTACGCGATGCTGCCCCTGGGCCTGAGCGGGTAGGTCTGGGTGCATGCCGGCCACTCGGAGCATCCCGCGAAGCGCTTGCCGGCCTTGGAGTACATGACCCTTATCCTGCCGTTCCCGCAGGTGGGGCAGGGTCCGAGGTCGTTCTTCTCCGTGTTGCTGGTGCACTTCGGGTCGATACACTGCACGGACGGCGGCATGCCCTTCCTTATGATCCTCAGCTGCGGGAGCCCGCAGACCGGGCACACGGTGTCCGTGGTCTGCACGAGGGCTCCCCTCGGCATGGGGTATGCGCGCTTGCAGTCCGGGTACCCGTCGCATCCGATGAAGGTCCCGTTCTTGGAGCGCTTGATCGAGAGGTTGTTCCCGCAGGTGGGGCAGATGCCGATGTGCTGCTGGGAGTGGAGGGCGGCCTTGATCTCGCTGCCGATCTCCTCAGAGTCCTCGGAGATCCTCAGGGCCACGCTGTAGAGCATGTCCTGGGACTCCTTCACGACGGAGTCGAGGGTCCTGTCGCCCTCGCTGATGCTGATCATGTCCGCCTCGAGCTTCGCGGTCATGTCGGGCTCGGTGATGCCCCCTCCGTGGTTCTCCAGCGCCTTGGTGAGCGCTATGCCGCTGGGGGTCGGGATCATGTAGTTGCCCTGGACGTAGTTCCTGGAGTACAGCTTGCCGATGATGTCGTGCCTGGTGGACTTGGTCCCGAGCTGGAGCCTGTCCATCTCCTGGATGAGCGATCCCTGGTTGTATCTGTAGGGGGGCTTGGTGGCCGACTCGACGAGGGTCATGGACCTGATCTCGATCTCGTCCCCCACCTTCATCGGGGGCAGGCGGGCGTCGTTGGCCTTGAGGTACTTGCCGTAGTACTTCTTCCAGCCCTTCTTCTTGAGCACGTACCCCTCGGCAGAGAACGATTCGCCCATGACGTCGAGGGTGCATTTGGTGACCTCGGCCTCCGCGTTGGGGGCGACGGTCGCCAGGAACCTCCTGACGATGAGCTCGTAGAGCTTCCACTTGTCGCCCTTCATCTTCTCGGGAGACGCCCCCGCCGTCGGGTATATGGGCGGGTGGTCGGTGGTCCTCCTCTTTCCGCGGGACGGGACGATCTTCTCCTGGGCGAGGATCTCCTCGGCCTCGGATTTGAACGACCCCTCCTTCAGCTTCTCCAGGACCGAGCGCAGCGAGAGGCTCTTGGGGTACTCGGTGTTCTCCGTACGGGGGTACGAGATGTATCCTCCGGTGTAGAGGTCCTCCGCGAGCTTCATGGCGGTGGTCGGGGGGATCCCGATCTTGTTCGCCTCTACCTGCATCTGCGTGGTGTCGAAGGGGGCGGGCCTGTACTCCTCCTTGGTCTCCACCTCGTAGGTGGCGACCGTTCCGAACTTGGCGTCCTCGACGACGGAGAGTATGGCGTCGGCCTCGTCCCTGTCCCAGAACGGGTTCCCGGAGTGCTCCCCCTTGAAGGCGAGCATGCCGAACTTCCCGACGATGTCCCAGTAGGGCTTCGGTACGAAGCTCTCGATCTCCTCGTGCCTGTCGACGAGCAGCTTGAGCGTGGGGCTCTGGACCCTGCCGACGGACATGAAGTTCCTGCCGACCTGTTCGGATGAGAGCGATATCAGCCTGGTGAGGACGGCGCCCCAGGACAGGTCGATGATCTGCCTGGCCTCGGCGGCGTCCGCCAGCTTCTCGTTGGGTTCGGTGAGGTCCGCGAAGGCCGCTTCGACCTCGCCCTTGGTGAGTGCGCTGAACTTGGCCCTCTTGACCCTGGAGAGGTCGGTGCCGATCTCCTTGACGGTCTCCATGCCGATGAGCTCTCCCTCGCGGTCGTAGTCGGTCGCGATGACGATCTCGTCGGCCTTGGACGCGAGGTCCTTGATCGTGTTGAGGATGGACTTGACCTTCACGGTCTTGACCTGGGGCGCGTGGACGAGGTCCGCCGGGTTGGTGGCGCTCCAGTCGTTGTACTCCTCGGGATAATCCAATTCTATGATGTGGCCGCGCAGGGAGACGACGTCGTACTCGTCCCCTCCGGCCTCGAAGGAAATCACCGTGACGCCCCCTGACGTGGAGGACCTGGACTTGCCGTCCGAGAGGATCGTCGAGATCCTGCGGGCCGCATTCGCCTTCTCGGTGATTATCAGCTTCTTCATCGATGCTGTATGACTGATGAGGCCGATTTAAGCATTGCCGTCTGCGCGGCCGCCCCGGAGATCGTCCCGATCCATGCGGTCCGGGGGAATCTGATGTGTTTTATACTACGGATATATCATCCATCCAATGATTCCGAGCGAGTTCGCCGACAGGCTGAAGCGGCTGGGCGGGACCATACGTGCCGAGCCGATCCACCGCGATGTGCTGGAGAGGGTGATGGACATAGAGGCGTCGGTCGTCCGCGGCTCCTGCGGGATCCGCATCGAGAACCCGGGGATCGCGACGTGCGCATCCAAGGGGGATGCGTTCGTCCTGTTCTGCGACGGGACGTTCGCCAGACCATCTGAGATAAGCATGGAGATGGTGGACGACCGCGGCGTCGTGATTGGTCACGACGTGCCGCCGGCGCTGCAATCGCGCTACAGGGCGATCGAGGGCCTGTTCTGGCTCTCGGACAACTTCGTGGTGTTCCCGGATCGGGTGGGAACGCATGACGCGAGCATGGTCATGAGAGCCACCAGGCTGGACATAGATGTCCCGGAAGGCGTGGACCCGTGGATCTTTTATCCGTCGCCGGAGTCGGCCGGATACCTCGGCTCGCTCTTCGGCGTGGACGACGGCAGGATAAGCGCCGCCGTCGTGGGTGTGGACGGCCTCGGGGGCGGATCGGTTCCTGTGGCCGACGTGGTGGAGGTTGCCGGTGCTGGGCGCGGCCATGGTGAGCCTGCCGCGCAGGACGCCCTTTATCGAGGTTATCTCGTCGGAGAACCTCTTCAAGTCCCTGAGCTTCCCCTCGCAGATCAGGATCTCCATGCACTTGTCGTGGTCGAGGTGCACGTGGACGGAGGTGTTGACCATGCCCTGGTGGTCGTGCTGGATGTCGGTGAGCTTGTCGCCCACGGAGGTGACGGTGTGGTCATAGACCATGACGATGGTGCCGACCATCCACTCGTCGTCGTTCTTCCATTCGGACTCGGCGAGGGAGTCGCGTACCAGGTCCCTGATCGCCTCCGACCTGCTGACATAGCCCTTCTTGGAGATCGATTCGTCGAACTGCTTGAGCAGCTCCGGTTCCAGCGAGACGCCGATGCGCGTCACTCCTTCCATGCCGTGCCAATCGGGGTCGGAGTATTAACATTTTACATCGGATTCGTGTGCGTTCAACGCGCACGCGCTCCTCTCGGTAGGCCCGTCCACTCACCATCGGAACGCCGGGCCATACAGCTTAAAAGCGGGGGGTCGATACCAACCTCCGATGTCTGAAGAGTTCGAGAATCTGGAGAGGGCCATTGTGTCCGCCATCAGGAGCGAGGTAGAGGACCAGGACATAGCCGTTGCGTTCTCGGGGG
>CASFYI010000082.1 GCA_949298875.1 uncultured Methanomassiliicoccales archaeon
CTCCTCCTTCGGGATCATCATGTACGTGAACTCGGTGATCGGGTCGCTGTTCTTCGGTACGGCGTCGGCCGTGCAGCCGGCGCTCAGCTACAATCACGGTGCGGGCGACGGTCGCAGGGTGAGGTCGCTCTCCGCGGTCATGTTCGCCGTGTCCATGGTGATGGGCGTCGGCATGTGCGCCGTATGCATCCTGTTGGACGACGGCATCGTGTCGGTCTTCCTGAACGACGGCGACGCATCCGTGGCGGCCATGGCCGCCGCCGGCCTCTCGATATATGCGCTCTCGTACCTCACGATGTGGGCGTCCACGGAGGTCAACCAGGTCCTGGCCGCGACGGACCTCCCGACATACGCCCTGTCGGTCGGCGTGATGTCCCAGCTCGTCATACCGGTCCTGCTCCTGCTCCCGATGTCTGAATGGGGGGTGGAAGGCGTGTGGTGGTCGATGGTCCTCGGATATGTCGTATCCGCCGTGTTCGCGGCGGCGATGCTGTACCTGGGGATCCGCAGGGGGATATTCTCGGCGGGATCCCCGCGCCATCCGTCCGATTCCGATGCCTTCCGAGGTCCCTTCCGCACGCGCATCTATAACTAATGGAGACTGGATGCCAGACCCATCGAGGGTTTTCAAATGTCGGATCTACTGTCAGACGGGGGGAGGAGGCTCCTCCTGGGGAACGAGGCGATCGTCCGCGGTCTGTTCGAGGCGGGCACAGGTTTCGCCTCCACGTATCCCGGGACCCCCTCCTCCGAGATCGGGAACCTCCTGGAGGCCCTGTCCGCGGACGCGGGCATGTACTTCGAGTTCTCCGATAACGAGAAGGTGGCGATGGAGGTCTCCGCGGCCGCCGCATCCGCGGGGGTACGTTCGTTCGTTTTCATGAAGCACGTCGGTCTCAACGTCGCGGCCGACCCGATGATGACCCTGGCCTACTCAGGTGTCAGGGCGGGCATGCTCATCCTCACCGCCGACGACCCGTCGGCCCACAGCTCCCAGAACGAGCAGGACAACAGGTTCTACGCGAAGCTGTCCCTCCTGCCGATGGTCGAGCCCTCCACACCGATGGAGGCCAAGGCCATGGTCCCGGAGGCCTACCGCATCTCCGAGGAGCTCGGCCTGCCGGTCATCTTCAGGACCACCACCAGGGTCAACCACGCCCGCGCTCCCGTCGAGTTCGGCCAGAGGGCCGAGCCCAGGACCAAGGGCCACTTCGACAGGGACTTCGTCCGCTTCGTCAACATCCCCGCCAACGCGAGGGTCAACAGGAAGAGGCTCCTCCAGCTCAATGATAAGGCTCTGGAGATGTCCGAGTCCTCCAGCCTCAACTTCGTCGAGGGCGAGGGGGACGTCGGCGTGATCACCTCCGGCGTGTCCTACACATACGTGAAGGAGGCCCTGAGGGGCGTCTCCATCCTGAAGCTCGGATTCACCCATCCCGTTCCGGAGAGGATGGTCGCCGACTTCGTCCGCGGCAAGAAGTCCATCATAGTCGCGGAGGAGCTCGATCCGTATCTTGAGGACGAGGTCCTCAGGATCTGCGCCCAGAACGGGCTGTCGGTGCCGGTCTATGGAAAGAGGTCCGGACACCTCCCCTACGCGTGGGAGTACTCCCCGGACACCCTGAAGGGCGTTGCCGAGATCGCCGATGTGGCGGAGTTCAGGGAGCCCATGCCCCAGCCGGACGTCAAGCTCCCCGCCAGGCCCCCGACGCTCTGCGCCGGATGCCCCCACAGGGGGATATTCGCTGCCACCAAGAGGGCCGTGGGCAACAGGGACGTCGTGTACTGCTCGGACATCGGGTGCTACACCCTCGGCGGTTCCCCGCCGTTCAACGAGGCCGACTTCATCATCTGCATGGGAGGGGGCGCCGGAGCCGCCGGCGGATTCGCCCAGACCACCGACCAGCTGCCCATCGCGTTCATGGGGGACTCCACGTTCTTCCATTCCGGTGTCAACCCGCTGATCAACGCCCTGTTCAACGATCACAAGATCGTCATGGTTGTGCTTGACAACCGCACCACCGCCATGACCGGGCACCAGCCCAACCCCGGCACCGGCAGGGAGTTCGGAGGGATCACCACCGAGCCCCTGGACATCGAGTCCATCGCCCGCGGGGTGGGGGCCAAGTTCGTCAGGACCGTGGATCCCTACGATGTGAAGGCCGCCACCGAGGTCATGAGGGAGGCCATCGAGTACGACGGCGTCGCCGTCGTGATCTCCAAGCAGGCCTGCCCCCTGGAGCTCAAGAAGCGCAGGATGCTCGCCGCGAAGACCTGCGAGGTCGACCAGGAGCTGTGCATCCAGTGCTTCAACTGCCTGCGCACCATAGCCTGTCCGGCGCTGATCAAGAGGAACGGCCTCGTGGAGACCGATCCCACCCAGTGCATCGGGTGCGGTATGTGTGCGAACGTCTGTCCCAAGCACGCCATAGGGGTGAGGAAGTGAAGTACACAATCCAGATCGTGGGGGTCGGGGGACAGGGTGTCCTCCTGGCCTCGAACGTCCTGGGCACGGCGGCCATGAACGCCGGCCACAGGGTCATGATGAGCGAGGTCCACGGGATGGCCCAGAGGGGAGGCAGCGTCCTGTCAACCGTCAGGTTCGGGGACGAGGTCTACAGCCCCCTCGAGGCCGAGGGCGGAGCGGATCTCATCCTGGGATTCGAGCCCGCCGAGACCGTCAGGAGCCTGCACCTCGGGAACGGGTCCTCTTCCATCGTGATGAACCTGGATCCCGTGCTGCCCTCGATGGTGGCCGCGGGATTCGACGAGTATCCCGATGTGGGATCCCTCGTGGAGGCCGTGAGGTCCGTCAACCCCAACGTCGTGACGCTCGACGCCACGAAGCTGGCCATAGAGGCCGGAAAGGCGGTCGCGGCCAACGCAGTCATGATCGGAGCCGTCGCCGCCATGAAGGACATCCCGCTCACCAGGGATCAGCTCAGGGACGCGCTCATCGCATCCGTCCCTGAGAAGTTCAGGGACCTGAACCTCAGGGCCTTCGACCTCGGGTTCATGGCCATCCAGAACTGATGAAACCGGGTCGGGGGATACCCCGGCCCATTCAGTCCCCCGTTTTCATCGCATCCCATCTCATCGGGAGCAGCTCGCGGAGCGTCATGGTGTCATCGTTCGTCACGGCCACCTCCGCCTCCAGGTTCCCGTGGTCGATCTGGCTGAGGAGCTCCCTGCATCTTCCGCACGGCGGGATGACCCTGCCGTCCTTGTACACGGTGGCGATGCGGACGATCCTCGTGCGACCGGTCCCGAGCATGGCCGCAACCGCCGCATGCTCCGCGCAGAAGCCCATGGAGCACGGGACGTCGATGTTCACGCCGGTGAATATCTCGCCGTCGGACGTCTCGAGGGCGCATCCGACCAATCCGGATCCGCCGTCGCGGAAACTGATGGGGATGCGAGCATCCGATGCCCTTGCAATGAGCGACTGCATGTCCATGGTCGGAAGAATGTCGGACATCTACGTCTAGATGTCGGAGAGTATGATAGGAGGTGCAGAGGGGCGGCGCCCCTCTGCGTGGGGGAGAAAATCCTGAATCAGGCGCTGATGAGGGTCTCTATCGGGTAGGACGCCTTCGGCCTGGGAGTCTCGTCGGCCTGCACGGGCACGGACTTGGCGCGCCTGAAGATGGCCGCGATGGTGTCGACGTTGGCCAGGACGTGGGCCCTGATGCTGATGTTGACCTCTCCGAACGCCTGGGGCATCGTGAGATCGGGCATCCTGAGGAGCACCTTGTCGTTGTCCACGAGGAGCGTGTTCTCGCAGATGGACCTGATGTGCTCCCAGCCCTTCCTGGCGACGTTCTTCCTGTCTCCCTCGATCATGAAGGGGCTGATGCCTATCGCGAAGGTCATGGCGCCCTGGGACTGAGCCGCGTCGATGACGACGGGCATGGCCCCGGTTCCGGTGCCTCCTCCGAGTCCGGCGATGACGAAGACCGCGTCGTATCCCGCGAGGGCGGAGCGGATCTCCTCCCTGTGGATGTCGGCGCATCTCTTCCCGATGACAGCGTCTCCCTTCGCGCCCTCGCCGTGCAGGACCTGCCTGCAGATGTAGATCTTGGTGTCGGCGCTGGTGCTGTGGAGCGCGTCCTTGTCGGTGTTGATAGCAATGGTGTCCACCGGGCAGCATGCCTCGTAGAACGAGCTGACGACGTTGCATCCAGCTCCGCCCACGCCGACTACTGCCACGCGCGGCTCGGCCGCGATGTCCATTCCCTGTCCGTTCATGTTGCTCACCCAATGGCTCTTTCTGTCGGTGAAATCGTTTGGCCAGCACCGTACCGGCCTCTGCCGGAGGCAGTCCCATCCGGCCGGCCGGTGCTATGTTGTTTCCCATCCCTTGGTTTCTTCACTTGAGTGCAGCGTTCCTCTGTGCGGTCCTGAAGGAGTCGGCTACCGCCTCCTCCTCGACCGTCGCAGGCACGATCCTGTCCAGGACGCACTTGCGGACGAACTCCTCCTCGCTCAGGCATATCCCGCGCTGGACGAGGCCCTGGAGAGCGTCCATCTGGAGGTCGCTGAAGCGGACGAAGATCCCGCTTCCAGACGCGACGGATCCACCGTTCCTCTGGGAGTCGATGTATCCCTTGATCGCGTCGCGGATGAAGTCGGACCTGTTGCCGATGTCATGCTCATCCATGAAGTCCTCCATCATCTGGATGACCTCTGGTCCCATCCTGAGCGTGACCTTGGTTCCTTCGTCCGTCATTCTCCATCCCTTTCCTCGCAAGAGAGAGTTGTTTCCCATCCCTTCTCGCTTGCAATACAGATGAAGTCTTACGTGATATTTAAAACTGTCTTACAAAGTCGGACATTGTCCGACAGGCCCGGAAGACAGGGAAAAGGATCCCCGTCCGTCGGACATGTCTTATTCCGACCCTGCAAGGAGGAAAAACGGTCGAAACCTCCCCTCCTTTTAATAGAGAGATGTGGAGGACATAGATAAACATGGCGAAATCGGTCCGTCATACATGTCGGACAGGCCGTCATACGTCTGCATGATCCTTCCGTGCCGTCGGACACGTCCGTCCCCGTCGGACGGCATGCGATCATTCCGTCGGACCCGGTCAATGCGACCGTCTGCCGGCTCCCCACGACACCTATTAATGCTATATCCTAATCGCGTGCGCATAGAGGGTTCACCAGATGACCGACTACGGTAGCATGGAGGCCAAATGGCAGGCACGCTGGCAGGAGGCGGGCCTCGACAAGGCCGAGAGGATTGACGGCAAGCCCAAGTTCATGATCATATTCGCCTACCCCGGCGTCACGGGGTATCTCCACGTCGGACATCTGCGCGGCTACACGTACGTCGACGCCATCGGCAGATACAAGCGCATGACGGGCTACAACGTCCTCTTCCCCGTGGGCACCCATGCCACCGGCAACGGAGGCATCAGCCTCGCCACCAAGATCGCCCGCAGGGACGAGAAGACCATCGACTACCTCCTCAGGAACGGATGCCCGGAGGACAAGATCCCCGAGCTCGAGAAGCCGATGTCCGTCATCGAGTTCTTCAACGATGTCTACGTCAACGAGTACTGGAAGAGATTCGGCTTCCTCGCCGACTGGAGGAGGTTCACCTGCACCCTGTACCCGGACTACGGCAAGTTCATACAGTGGCAGTTCCACAAGCTCAAGGACGCCGGTCTGCTGATCCAGAAACCCTACTACGCGCCGTTCTGCCCCAACTGCGGCCCGGTCGCCGTCGATCCCTCGGAGACCGACATCTCCAAGGGCGGAAGGGCGGAGACGCAGGAGTACACCCTGCTCAAGTTCAGGCACGGCGACGAGTTCCTCGTGGCCGCCACCCTCAGGCCCGAGACCGTGTACGGCCAGGTCTGCTTCTGGGTCAACCCCGAGGTCGAGTACAGGAGGATAAGGAAGGACGGCGAGACGTGGATCGTCTCCCCGCAGGCGGCCGAGAAGCTGGCCCTCCAGAAGGACGGCATCGAGGAGGTCGGCACCATACCCGGCTCCGGGATGATCGGCTGGATGTGCGAGGCCCCCATGATCCACCGTGAGATCCCCGTGTTCCCCGCGTCGTTCTGCAACCCCGACGTCGGCACCGGTCTGGTCACCTCAGTCCCGTCCGATGCACCCGACGACTGGATCTCCCTGGAGGCGGTCAAGAAGGACCCCTCCCTGAAGGAGAAATATGGTCTCACCCAGGAGCTGATAGACTCCGTCGTCCCGATTTCGATCATCGACATCAAGGGCTACGGCGACTTCCCTGCCAAGGACATGATCGAGCGCCTGGGCATCACCGCGCCCGGCGATCCCAAGCTCGTGGAGGCCAAGAAGCAGGTCTACAAGGACGGCTACCACATGGGCCGCATGAAGGACGTCTGCGGGGAGTTCGCCGGCATGCGCGTCGATGAGGCCAAGGACAAGATGCGCCAGGCCATGATCGACGCAGGCGAGGCCGAGCCCTTCCACGACCTCTCGGAGGAGGTGGTCTGCAGGTGCGGCGCCCGCGTCCACATCAGGAGGATCGACGACCAGTGGTTCATCAACTACGGCGATGCGGACCTGACCGAGAGGACCAAGGCCCACGCCAAGGAGATGGACCTCAACCCGCCGGAGTTCTCCGAGAACGTGCAGGGAATCCTCGACTGGTTCAGGGAGAGGGCATGCGTCAGGCTCGGCAACTGGCTCGGGACCAGGTTCCCCTTCGACGAGAAGTGGATCATCGAGGCCATCTCGGACTCCACGCTCTATCCTATCTACTACACGATCTCGCTCTACGCCAACGACCACAGGATCGAGCCCGAGCAGATGACCGTGGGGTTCTTCGACTACGTGGTGCTCGGAAAGGGCGACATCGTCGACGTGTCGAGATCCACCGGCGTGTCAGAGGAGCTCCTGGACAGGATCAGGAAGGATGTACTCTACTGGTACCCCCTGGATATCAACCTGGGCGGCAAGGAGCACATGACCGTCCACTTCCCGGCCTTCCTGTTCAACCACATGGCCATCCTGCCCGACGAGATGCAGCCCCGCGGCATCACCGTCAACTGGTACGTCACCGGCAAGAACAGCGACAAGATCTCCAAGTCCAAAGGAGGGGCCCAGCCCATCCCCGGCGCGGCGGCCAAGTTCGGCGTCGACGCCATGCGCCTCTACTACGCGCACGTCGCATCCATGTTCGTGGATGTGGAGTGGAGCGAGGAGACCGTCCTCACCTACAGGCAGAGGGTCGACAGGGTCTTCGGCGCCGTCACGGAGCTGATCTCCAGGGAGTCCGACGCCCCGGCCGGCGAGATCGATGCCTGGCTGCTCTCCAGGTTCAACCGCCATCTGGCCGAGATCCGCACCGCCATGGAGAGGTACGATCTGAGGCAGATGTGCACCACCGTCTACTTCGACATGCTCAACGACATCCGCTGGTACACCAGGCGCGGAGGCTCCTGCAGAGCGACCATCGACGCCGCCCTGAGGATCTGGATACAGGCCATGATGCCCGTCACCCCCCATACCGCCGAGGAGCTGTGGGAGAGCGCCGGGTTCGACGGACTCGTGTCCGCCGGCCAGCTGCCGGAGCCCGACCAGTCCGTGATATCCGCGGCTTCCGAGCACGGCGAGGACATGATCCGCGACGTGATGTCCGACATCACCGAGATCAGGAAGATCGCCGGCATCGAGGCCAAGCGCGTCGTGCTGTACACATCGCCCGAGTGGAAGAGGGAGGTCATGAGGCGCGCGGCCGCCATGCGCGAGTCCGGTGAGCTCAGCGTCCCCGCCCTCACCAAGGCGTGCATGACCGACGAGGCCATCAAGAGGAACGGCAAGGCCGCCTCCGAGCTGGCGAAGAAGGTCGCCATCGACTTCTCCAGGTCCGAGCCCGGCGCCTGGGAGCCCGTGTACTCCACCGACGAGTTCGCGCTCCTCTCCGGGGCGAAGGAGTTCCTGTCCGACGAGATCGGACTCGAGGTCGACGTGCTCTCCGCAGATGCGGAGGACGTCTACGACCCGCAGAAGAAGGCAAGGGCGGCGGCCCCCGGAAGGCCTGCGATCCTGCTGGAGTGATGGGATGTTCATAGACATCGCCCGCTCCAGGCACAGCTGCAGGTCCTACACCGAGGAGCCCCTGTCCGACGAGCAGGTCCGCCTGATCATGGAGGCCGGGGAGCTCGCTCCCTCCTCCAGGGACCTCCATCCCGTGAGGCTCATCCCCGTGTCCGACATCCCGAAGATCAGGAGGCTGGCCGGATGCAAGGACCACGGCGCCGAACCCCTGCGCGGGGCGACATTCGCCGTCATCGTCGCAGCGGACGAGGGGAAGGCAGACACCTGGCTCGAGGACGCGTCCATCGCGTCCATCATGATGCAGCTGGAGGCGGAGGACCTCGGGATCGGCTCCTGCTGGATCCAGATCCGCCTCAGGTCCCTTGGGGACCGTCCCGCGGAGGACGTCGTCAGGGAGATCATGGGCCTCGAAGACGGCACCAGGGTGCTGTCCGTCATCTCCTTCGGAAGGAAGGCATGATCGTCGAGCCCCTGCATCCGCAGGACGCCGAGGCCGCGCGGTCGCTGTATCTGGAGGCGTTCCCGGAATACGAGCGCGCCGATTGGGATGCCCTCGTCTCCCATTCCGGATGGGGCGACGCCGAGCTGCTTGGCCTGTACGACGGCGGCCTCGTCGGGATGTCCTACGTGATATTCGACGAGACCGTCCTATTCGTGCTTTACCTGGCCGTGGATCCCTCGCACAGGGGCGCCGGCGCAGGCTC
>CASFYI010000083.1 GCA_949298875.1 uncultured Methanomassiliicoccales archaeon
GGCGACGAGCTGGCGGTTGGCGTTGACCTTGTCCTCCTTCTTGAGGCGGTTCGCGCGCTTCCGCAGGCACTCAATCTCAGATTTCTTCCTGTCGATGGCCGCCTCTATGATCGCGGCGGCCTCCTCCAGGGTGTACTCCTCGGTCTGTGGGTCTGCCATAAGATTCGGAATGGAGTACGGACTTATAGGTTCTCTTTTGAATGTAGCGTGGAATCCGTTCAATCATCCGACGACGGACCAAGGCCCACCGACAAAGATGGATGCGTCCTCGGTCGACAGACATCATTAATTGTAGACAGTCGGTTTATGGTCATATGTCCGACGGCCATTCCATCCTGGAGCTGACCGCCCGTTCCGAACGCGGCGATCCCGAGGCGCAGTACCTGCTGGGCAGACGCTGTTACGAAGGCGACGGCGTCGAGAGGGATCCTAAGAAGGCGGTCTCCCTCATCTCCGATGCCGCCCGTTCCGGATACGCCGAGGCGGAGTACACCTACGGCTACTTCCTGCTCAACGGGATAGGGATGCAGGCCGATGCGACGGAGGCCATCCGCTGGTACCGCAGGGCCGCCGACCAGGGATACTCCGAGGCACAGTACGGACTCGGCTACATCTGCGACAAGGGCCTCGGCATACCGGTCAACAAGATGGAGGCCGCCAAGTGGTATCTACTCGCCGCCGACCGGGGTCATCCGGGTGCGCAGTGCAACCTGGGGATCCTCTACTACAACGGCTGGGGCATACGTCTGGACAGATCCGAGGCGTTCACGCTCTTCTCGAAGTCAGCCGACCAGGGCAACGTCGATGCGATGTTCAACGTCGCGCGCATGTTCGAGACCGGCGAGGGGACGGAGAGGGACCCGGCCAAGGCTGTGGAATGGTACGGCATCGCCGCATCGCACGGGGAGCCGAACTCGCTGAGGGAGATCGGACTCCGCTACCTTTACGGCGACGGCGTCGCCAAGGACGAGGTCCTGGCCGCAAGGATGCTGTCATGCTCCGCGGAGCGCGGCGATCGCGAGTCCATGCTGACGCTGGGTATGATGTATTATTCGGGCATCGGGGTGGAGAAGGATCTCGGCTCCGCCAGAGGACTCTTCAGGGGCGCGGCGGAGTCGTGGGATCCCCTGGCCATATTCATGCTCGGGCTGATGTACCTCAACGGGGAGGGTGTCGAAGCCGACGAGCGCAAGGGCATGGGGCTGATCAGGCTGTCATCCGAGATCGGATGCCCCGAGGCGGCCGAGTTCCTGGCCGCCAGGATGCGATCATCCGAAGTACTGCTTGTCTCTCGGAACGATCTGGATGGGGGCTCCGCAGTAGGGGCACGCGTGGAAGACGGTCTCGAATCCCTGGGCGTCGTCGCCGAGAAGGGCGGGACCCTCCTCACTCTCGGTGAAGACGGTCCTCTGGGCCAGGAGGTCCTCCAGCATCTTCGGGCAGCAGGCAGCCTCCACGTCCACGTCGGATAGCATGAGCTTGATGACGGGTCTGGATTTCAGGCGCCTGTTGCGCTCCTCGGTGAGGATGTCGTCGATGCGCTGTGCGTCGATGTCCGCGCCGGGATATCCCATCATGGCCGCGTAGGCGAGGAGCCTGACGGCCTTCTGCATGTCCACGGGTACGCCGATGCCCTTCTCGTACATCAGGCCGAGATGGTACATCGCGCTGGGATCGAGCTCGTCGGCCGCTCTGCCGAGGATGCGTGCGCCCTCCTCCGGGTCGGCTTCGACGCCCTCGCCGGATGCGACGAGGATGCCGTACTCCCTGATGGCGGGGACATGCCCGCTCTCGGAGGCTTTCCTGAACCATTCGGCGGCCTTGGAGGCGTCCTTGGGTGTGTCGCCGGTGCCGTAGAGGTACTGGACGCCGAGCTGGAACTGCGAGTCTGGGTCTCCCCCAGCCGCCATGGTCTCGAGAGAATCGCCTGCGGTCATTGGAATCAGCACGGCGATGCACTCACTGCTTTAATTCACTTGGCAGAAGGTCGCTCACCCTCGGTGCCGATGCCGAGCTCGGAGATCGCCTCGGAGGCCTCCTCGATCCCGTTGTCGGCGGCCATGCGGAGCCATTTAACGGCCTCCGTCCTGTCGGCCTCCGTCCCCACCCCGTTCAGATAGCAGAACCCGACGGTCCCCATGGCGGTTGCCACACCTTCCAGTGCCGCCTTCAGGAACCATTCGAAGGCCTCTTCCGGATCCTCCTCGAGGATCAGGTGGCCGAGCCTCTCCATTGCGAAGGCGTCACCGCCCTTGGAACCCTCGAGATACCATTCCCTGGCTCTCCCGAGATCTATCTTGGTCCCTATGCCGAACTCGAGGCAGACTCCCGCATGGAACATGGCGTTGACGCATCCTCCGCGGGCGGCGGTGCGGTACATGGAGTATGCCTTCGCTTCGTCCTTGGCCACGCCCAGGCCGTTCTCGTAGAGGTATGCCAGCGCGGTCCTCGCCTCCTGGTCGCCTTGGTTGGCGGCGAGGGAAAGGTAGCGTGCGGCCTCCGCGTAGTCCTGGGGCACCGACACACCATCCATGTACGCCAGGCCGGCGTAGAGCTGCGCCTCGGGGATGCCGTCCTTCGCCGCTGTGATGGACAGTTCGGCGGCGCGCTCGTTGTCGATGCCGTCGTACTCGTTCTGCATGTACAGGCGGACCATCAGGGCCATGGCGTCGGTCTGACCGAGCCCCACGGCCTTCTCCAGGAGATCGTACCCCCTGTCCTCGTCGGCCTCGACGTCCCATCCGAACAGGTACGCCATCGCGAGGGCGTACACCCCGTCCGGATCGTCCCGGGAGGCGAGCTCCCTGACCTGGTCTATGCTGTACTCCGCCTCTCCGTCGGTTCCGTGGAACACGAAGCCTCTCTGCTCCATGGGTGCCGAATCGGCTCGTCATTCAAGAACCTGTCCGGCGGTGGAGGGTGCGGAGGGCGATCTCGCATTCCTTCCATCCGGGGTAGGAGCGCTCCCAGCGGCGGAACTCCGAATCATGGGTGCGCCCGTCGGGGCGGTATCCCTGCCTGAGATGCAGGCACTCGTGGTAGACGACGTAGTCCCTGACGGCGTCGGGGACGTCCGGCGAGTCCAGTGCAGAGGATATCCCCACGACACGGAACAGCGTGGAGCAGAATCCCAGCCTGCGCAGGTTGTCCCTGCGGGTCCAGGAGAACCAGGAGTTGCGGATGTCCTCGGGGGTCAGCAGATCAGCGTCCAGGAGCCTCTGGATCGAGTCCGGGATGAAGGCGTGATCGCCGATGTCGGTGCGGAGCAGGTTCCTGCTGCGATCGATGTAGGTGGGCCTCCGGGATATGACGAAGCCGTCGGTGGCCACGTATTCGCAGAAGGATGCGGGCATCGCGGTCCTCTGTTTCCTGGAGCGGCGGACCAGCATCTCCCCGAAGTCGGTCAGGACCTGGTCCGGAGCGTCCCGGAGATAGTCGGATATCTGGATGACGGGAAGGCCGTCGTGCGTTCCCCATGCGAAGCGGAACTCCTTCCTTCTGATGAACGACGCGTCCACCTCGCATCCGCAGCGTTCGGAGACCATGCAGGAGAGGTCGGCGTCCATCGGCGCCTCCCGCAGACCATCTCCTTCTGCCTCTGCCTGCCCTGGATGGAGCGTTCGACGGTGACCGGACGGCCCCCCTCGTCGGTGCCGCACCACCACATGGCCGTCGAGTACGTGGAAGGGGTCGGGGTGAATACCTGCACCTGCTCGGGATGGGTGCCGAGCTCCCTCGAACAGAAGGATGCGAGCTCGCGCATGTGGTCGCGGGTGCATCCCGGATGGGCGGCCATCAGATAGTAGGTGAGGAACTCCTCCTTCCCGCGCTCCCTGCAGCACCTGTCGAACATGCCCTTGAATCCCAGCAGTGCGTCCCTGCCGGGCTTGCCCATCAGCCTGAGGACGTCGTCGCACACGTGCTCCGGAGCGACCTTCATCTGGCCTGACACATGTTTCGATACGACCCTGTCCAGGTAGTCGCCGCCCCTGCGCCCGTCCGCGAGCACCATGTCGTGCCTTATGCCGGAGGCGATGAACACTCTGCGGACACCCTCAACCGATGAGATATCCTCCAGCAGGCGGATCTGCTCCGAATGGTCGATGGGCAGCCTCGGACATGGCCTCCCTCCGAGGCATCTCCTGTCCTCGCACCTCCCGTTGGAGAGCTTCTTGGCGCATTCGATCCCGTACATGTTGGCGGTGGGTCCGCCCACGTCGCGGATGACGCCGTCGAAACCCTCGGAGGCGGCCATGCGGCGGACCTCCCTCACGATCGATTCATGGGATCTGGATACGACCGTTGTCCCCTGATGCGCGGCGATCGCGCAGAACGAGCAGTCCCCGTAGCATCCCCTGTGGGTGGTGACGGAGTTCCTGACGGTGTCCAGGGCCGGGACGCGTCCGCCTCCGGCGTAGTAGGGATGGACCCTGTTCTCGAAGGATGACTCGTAGGCGGCGTCGAGCTCCTCGGTGGTCATGCACCTCTGCGGGCGGTTCTGCACCAGCCAGCGGTCTCCGTGCGCCTGGCATAGCGGCCTGGCCGTGATGGGATCGGAGTTGTGCCTCAGGATGGAGAACGCCTTCATGAACGCCCTGCGGTCGTCCCTCCTGGATACCTCCTCGTAGGAGGGCATCTCCACGCATCCCTCGGGTTTGGAGGATGAGGCGTGGCAGACGCCGCGGAGGTTCCTCCAGTCCTCGCCGGAATCGAGCCTCTCGGCGATCCGCAGGTTGGTCAGCTCCCCCATCCCGTAGACGATCCCGTCCGCCTTGGCGTCGAAGAGCACCGACCGGCGGACGGAGTCGGACCAGAAGTCGTAGTGGGCGACGCGTCTGAGGCTGGCCTCGACGCCCGCCAGGAACACGGGCTCCCCCTTGCAGTGCCTCTTGATCAGGTTCGTGTAGGCTATGCAGGCTCTGTCCGGACGGCGGTCGTTGACCCCGCCGGGCGTGAAGTCGTCCTCCTTGCGGAACTTCCTGGTGGGCGTGTAGTTCGCCACCATGGAGTCGACGCATCCGGCCGAGACGGACCAGAACAGCCTGGGACGGCCGAGGCGGGAGATGTCCTCCCCCCTGTCGACCCGGGGCTGCGCTATGATGCCCACCCTGTACCCGTGGTCTATCAGCCAATGGCCCACCAGGGCGGTGCCGTTGTAGGAATTGTCGGTGTATGTGTCACCCGAGACCAGTAGGATGTCCGCCCGGTCCCAGCCCAGGCGGTCCATCTCCTCCCTGGTGGTGGGTATGAACATGGGACTTAGACCCTCATCTCCATCAGGTAGTCGTTCATCACGAAGCCCTCGCCGATGTCCGTGTCCGCGGTTCCGGCGACGGAGAAGCCCTCATGCTCATAGACCGCGATGGCGCGGGCGTTGCCCCTGTTCACGGTCAGATGCACACGGTCCTTGCCCATGGTCCTAGCGGTGACGCGCAGGATGTCGAACAGGCGGGACGACAGACCGGTGCCCCTGAACTCCTTCCTGACGTAGATCTTGGAGAGGAACAGGCCCCTGTCGTCGGGGACGTAACCGCAGTATCCCGCGGGGGTCCCGTCCACGGTGACGAGCAGGTAGGTGTAACCATGGGAGATCTGCTCCCTGAGGGCGGGGACGGTCTGGAACTTCTCCACCATGTAGTCGGTCTGCGCGCGGGGAACCACGCCCTCGTAGGCCTCGGTCCAGACCTCCCTGGCGATGTCCTCCACGATGGACAGGTCCTCGTCGGACACGGCGGGGCGGATCTTCACCGGGCGGCCCGCATCGACCTCGGTGATGTAGTCGCGGAGTCCGATCTCGAAGTTGACCCCGTACCTCACGTCCTCCCCGGACTCGTAGGTGCGGATGATGCTGCTCACGGTCAGGTTCACCGCGGCCTCCACGGCCTTGGAGAGCGGGAGCCCGCACTCGCAGGCACCCACCAGTGCCGACCCGAAGACGTCGCCGGTCCCGTGGTAGTATCCGGGGATCTCTGCGCGCATGATGGATCCGGTCTCGCCGGTGACGAAGTCCTTGTAGACTGCGCCGACCTGGCCCTCCTCGAAGCTGATCCCGGTGAGGACGACCTTGCTGACGCCGAACCCGTGGGCCTTCTCGATCATGGAGTCCACATACTCGTGGGTGTACGGGCCGGGGATCCACTCCTCGCCGAGCATCAGGCAAAGCTCGGTGAGGTTGGGCATGATGACGTCCGCCTTCTCGCACAGCCTCCTCATGCCCTTGGGGAAGTCCGGTCCGAAGACGGGGTAGAGCTTCCCGCCGTCGGCCATGACGGGATCCACATAGATCGTGGTGCCCTCGTGGCTGAGGTCGTCGAACAGCCTGGAGACGATGTCTATCTGCTCGAAGGATCCGAGGAACCCGGTGTAGAATGCGTCGAACGTTATGTCCAGGGTCCTCCAGTGCTCATCGATGGGGACCATGTCCTCGGTGAGGTCCCTGTAGGTGTATCCGGTGAATCCGCCGGTATGGGTCGACAGCACGGCCGTGGGGAGCCCGGAACACTCTATCCCTACAGAGGAGATGATGGGGAGGGCCACGGTCAGCGAGCATCTGCCGACGCATGATATGTCATGGACGGCGAGGATCCTTTCGTGCTTCATGACCGCGCAATGGGCGGACACTATCTAACTTTGGCGCACCACCTCGGACGTCGGTGACGAACTGTTTTATCCATCCCGGACAATCGAGGTTCGATGGAGAGGACGGATTCCCACCTGGAAGACACGCTGCAGGACCTCAACGACAGGGTCAACTCCCTGGAGGAAGGCGGAGACCGCGTGGACCTCCTGGAGGCCTACGTCAACCGCGGGAACGTCCTGGCCATGCTCGAGTACCGCACATCCGCTCTGGATGACCTGGAGTGCGCTGCCGATCTGGCAGCGGAGCTCGAGTCCGAAGGCGTGCAGGTCGACGCGGGCACCTTCGTGAAGATCCACGTCACGATGGGCTCCCTGATATTCGACCAGGACGGCGACCCGGTGGAGGAGTACGATATCGCGGCCGAGCGTCTGTGCGACCTCGGACCCGATTCCAGGCACTACGACCTGCGCAGCATCGTCAGGATGTGCATCTCCGTCTCCGAGAACCTCATCGATTCAGAGCATCCGGAGGATTCGGAGCCGTTCATCCGCAAGGGACTGGACATCCTCGGAGGTTTCGACCCCTGGTCGGACAACAGGCGCATGGAGCTGCGCTCCCTCGCCGCGGAGGCCCTGGACGGCCTCGGGAACGTGGAGGCCTCGGTGGAGCAGTACTCCATAGCCATCGCGATAGGCTCGGACCTTATGTCCAGGGGTGTCCTGGAGGAGCCGGACGCGCTCATCATGGACCTTGTCATGAAGGCCAGCAGTGAGACCGACCTGGGAAGGCACGAGGACAGCGTCGCCGACCTCACCGCGGCGGTGGGGATCATGGAGAGCATGATGGAGAACCACATGGCCTACGACAGGGAGGCGCTCGTCACCCTGCA
>CASFYI010000084.1 GCA_949298875.1 uncultured Methanomassiliicoccales archaeon
AGGAGCTCGTCGAACGCCTTGGATCCGGTCGTGAGCTTAGTCACGGCCTTGCGTCTCTCTAGGATGTCCTCTCCTGTCTCGAAACCGCCAATGTCAGCGCAAAGCTTGGCACCCTCGATGATGTCCGATGCTTTCTTCTCCCCGATCTCGCACGTCTCTGCGAGCTCCTTGGGAGAAGCCACTGCAATGGCCATCAGCTCGTTGTATCCTGCTTCACGGAGTTTCTCTGCTATGGCTGGTCCTACTCCTGGTATGTCTTCAAGGGTTTTGGTGACCATTGGGATTTCCTCCATCTCAACCATTGCCGAGGGGGTATTTAACCGAAATCGGGGGGTCACCGAAAACGCCGAATATCTATTAACACAGGTTAAATCGAACGGTTCCGAATCATGTGTGAACGTGCATGCACGGTGCGGGTTTCAAATAGAAGGGGAAGGGGGCCGTCACGTGTGACGGCCTTTGATGGTTCAGGCGTCCTCGGGGTCGTCCTCGGGCTTCAGCACCTTCCAGACGATTCCGGCGATGATGGCACCGATGACGGGTGCGAGGATGAAGACCCAGACCTGCTCGATGGCGAGGGAGCTTCCCTCCGCGAGCATCATCAGGGCGGGTCCGAAGGACCTGGCGGGGTTGACGGATGTTCCCGTGAGCCCGATGGCCATGAGGTGGACCAGCACGAGGGTCAGACCGATGACGATCCCGGCCTGTGCGGACGTGGCCTTGGTGGATGTGACTCCGAGCGCGGCGAGGACGAAGATGAAGGTCATCAGGACCTCGACGAGCAGCGCTCCAGCGACAGATATGTCATGTGCTGAAGCCTCCCCGTATCCGTTCTGTCCGAGGCTGGTGATGGCTCCCCAGTCCCCGACCTGGGTCAGGATGGCCCAGAGCAGTGCGGCTCCGATGATGGCGCCGATGAACTGGAACACGATGTATCCGACGGCGTCCTTGGTTCCGATCCTCTTGTCGATGAGCATTCCGATGGTGATCGCGGGGTTGATGTGGCATCCGGACACGCGTCCGATGCAGTAGGCCATCGCGACCACGGACAGGCCGAAGGCGAGTGCGGTGCCGACGACTTCGGCGGGGGTGCTGCAGCCGACGACGACCGCGACACCGCATCCGACGAGAGTGAGCACCATGGTGCCGATCAGCTCTGCCAGGTATTTCTTGACAGACATGTTCTCCATGAGAAACACTTCCTGAGTGCTCTCAAAATCAATCGGTATATAGAAGGGACGGAGGACGTGTGTGCAGTCTAAACGTACGTTAAATATGATGGGAAGTTGCCGTCCCCGGGGGGACGGCTGTTTGATCATTCGTAGGAGCCGCGCTCCATCCTCTCGAGCGCGATCTTTATGCGCTCGACGGGCTCGGTGACGGTCATCCTGATGTATCCGTCGGCGCTCTCGCCGAATCCGGACCCGGGTGTGACGATGACTCCGATGTCGATCATCTTCTGGGTGAACTCCGCGGAGGACATGCCGCAGTCGAACCAGACGTAGAACGTGCCCTTGGGCATGACCACGTCGTATCCGAGCTTCCTGAGTCCCTCGACGAGGACCTTCCTCCTCTCGGCGTAGATCGCCATGTTGTCGGCGATGACCTCGGGGATCTTGCCGTCGTCCCCGTAGAGCTCCAGGGCCCTGATCCCCGCCTTCTGGATGAAGATGGGTGCGCCGGAGTCGGTCTGGCCCTTGCACTTGGTCAGGCCGGCGATGAGGTCGGGGTGTCCCACGGCGTATCCGAGCCTGAACCCGGTCATGTTGAACGTCTTGGAGAACGAGCCGAACTCGATGGCGTCGGGGCCGACCTGGAGGATGGACGGGGCCTGGTAGCCGTCGTAGCACATCTCGGAGTAGGCGGCGTCGTAGCACAGGATCGTGTTGTTCTCCTGGCACCAGTCGTAGACCTTCTTCAGGTAGTCCAGGTCGCATGTCGCGCCGGTGGGGTTGTTCGGGTAGTTGATGTACAGCATCCTGGCGCCCTTGGGGCACTCGTCCACGTCGAGGAGCCAGTTCTTCTCGGCCCTGAGGGGGACCTTGACGCACTTGGCCTCGTTGAAGATGGTGGCGGCGCCGGAGTACACGGGGTATCCCGGGGAGGGGGCGACGATGGTCTCGCCGGCGTTGACGAACGCCTGGGCGATGTTGAAGATGCCCTCCTTGGAACCGATGGTGATGCACACCTGGGTGTCGGGGTCGATGTCCAGACCGAACCTCTTCTTGTACCAGGCCGCGACGGCCCTCCTGAGGTCCTTCTCCCCCTGCGAGGAGGAGTACTTCTGGTTCTCGTTGACTCCGGCCTGCTTGCACAGCTCCTCGACGATGCAGTCGGGCGTGGGGAGGTCGGGGTCCCCGATTCCGAAGTCGATCATGTCCCAGCCGGCGGCCCTCTTCTCGGCGGAGAGCTTCTCCAGCCTGACGAAGAGGTACGGGGGGATCTGTTTCAGTCTGTCTGCCTGTTCGAAAGTTGTCATCATATCGCCTCTGTCTCGCCCTCGAAGACCAGCTCTGCCGGTCCCTCCATGAGGACGTATCCGAGATCCTTGTCCACTGTGATCTTCAGCCATCCGCCCGGAAGGTGGACGTCCACCGGCACGCCGAACGGGACCAGCCCGTTGAGGGCCGCCGCCGTGGTGCTGGCGCACGCCCCCGTCCCGCAGGCGAGGGTCCATGCGGCTCCCCTCTCGTAAACGCGTATGTATATCTTTCCGTCCTCGACCCTGCAGAACTCCACGTTGGTCTTGCGGGGGAAGAACGGATGGCATTCCAGCACGGGCCCCAGCCTGTCCACGGTCTCGTCGTCCATCTCGGTGAACGTGATGAAGTGGGGGTTGCCCATCGACACGGCGTTCGCCCTGAAGCTGACGCCGTCGGCCTCGAAGGGCTGGTCTATGAACCTGCCGTCGTGGTCCACCGGGACGGTCCTGCCGTCCAGGATGGGCGCGCCCATGTTGATCCTGACGGTCCTGACCTCGCCGTCCTCCACCGACACCGTGGCCTCCAGGTCGCCGGCCAGGGTGTGGATGGAGAAGACCTCCGAGTCCACGAGGCCCTTGTCGTAGGCGTACTTGGCGACGCACCTGATCCCGTTGCCGCACATCTCCGCCTCGGATCCGTCGGCGTTGATGATGCGCATGGTTATGTCGGTGCCCTCGCCGGGCATGACGTACAGGACGCCGTCCGCCCCGATGCCGAAGTGGCGGTCGCACATGGCCTCGCACCATCCGGGGTCGATGACGACCCCTCCCTTCGTCCCGTCTATCAGGATGAAGTCGTTGCCCAGGCCGTGGTACTTCCAGAACCTCATCTCAGGAGCCTCTCGGGGATGATCTGGTGCCTCCACTGCTCCTCCTCGGTCTCGGCCTCGCGGATGAGCTCCGCCTTGCCGTCGTTCACGAGGACCTCGGCGCACAGGGGACGCGAGTTGTAGTTGCTGGACATGGAGAACCCGTAGGCTCCGGCGTTGTACACCGCGACGATGTCGCCCTCGCGGGGGTCGGGGAGGACCCTGTCGTGCGCCAGGTAGTCCCCGGACTCGCAGATGGGTCCGACCACGTCGTACTTGTCGGTGCACGCCCTGCCGAACTTGTTGGCGAGCGCGACGTAGTGGTAGGAGTCGTACATGGCGGGCCTGATCAGGGTGTTGAACCCTGCGTCGCATCCGACGTACTTCTTGGTGCCGGCGTCCTTGACGTCGTTCACCCTGGTGAGCAGGACGGTGGTGTCGCAGACGATGTACCTGCCCGGCTCCAGGATGAGGGTCTTGATGTCGGTCTCCTCCTGGATCATGTCGGTGATGTTCATGGCGAGCTCGCCGACCTCCATCTCCTCCTCCTGGGGCTTGTAGGGGACGCCGATGCCCCCTCCCATGTCGATGAACTCCAGGTCGATGCCGATGGCCTTGATCTCGTTGACCAGCTCGATTAGGACCTCCATCATGTCCATGAAGGGTTCGACGACCTGTCCTCCCGAGCCGATGTGGGCGTGTATTCCCTTGATGTTGAACCCCAGGTCCTTCGCCCTGGCGTAGGTGTTGATGACCTCGTCCAGCGGGATGCCGAACTTGGCTCCCTTGGACCCGGTGATGACCTTGGCGCTGTGGCCGGAGCCCACTCCGGGGGTCACCCTGAAGGACACGTCGCTCCCGGGGGCGATGTCGGCCAGCCTCTCCATCTCGGAGACGGAGTCCAGGTTGATCATCACGCCCAGGTCCGACACTGCCTTGAGCTCCGCGTCGCTGACGTTGACCCCGGTGTACATGATCCTGTCGGGCGTGTACCCGACCTTGAGGCAGCTCTTGACCTCGCCGATGGACACGGCGTCGATCCCGGAGCCCTCCTGTTCGAGGACCTTCAGTATCGCCAGGTTGGTGTTGGCCTTGCAGGCGTAGTGGATCTTGGTGTCCATGTACCTGGAGAACGCCCCGTAGATGCGCCTGTAGTTGTCCCTCAGCCTCTGCTCGTCTGTGACGTACACGGGGGTGCCGAACTCCTCGGCGATCTCGACGGCGGATTTGCCGCCGATCATCATGACCCCGTCCTTTCCCTCGAATTCCCTCATCATTCAATCACACCGATGTACTTGTCATGGAGGATCTTCACAACCTCGACGACCTTGTTCATGGGCACGACGAAGTTCAGAGATACGTCGGACGCCCCCTCCGAGATCATCTCGACGTTTGCCTCCGCCTCCTTGACGGCGGAGAAGATGTCGCCGGACACCCCGCACTTGTCCAGGAGGTTGTCCCCGACCGCGCAGATGAGCGCCACGTTGTTCTTGACGTCAATCCTCTCGATGTCGCCCCCGCTCAGGCCGTTCAGCTGCCTGAGGGTCATCTTCACGTCGTTGTTGTGGACGAGGAAGGCGACGGTGGACAGGGACGTGGATATGGAGTAGATTATGACGTTGATCTCCGCGATCTTCTCGATGATCCTGGCGACCATCGCGGGCCTGTAGGCGATCTCCGCGGAGCTGATGGTGATGATGGACAGGTCGGTCTTGGCGGCCACGCTCCTCAGGAGCTCGTTCTTGGATTTCCTGAGGTGGTGGATAAGGGTCCCGGGCTCGTCCGGCCTGAACGAGTTCTTCACCTTGAGCGGGATGTGCTTGAGCCTCACGGGCTCGATGGTCCTGGGGTGGAGGACCTTGGCGCCGAAGTAAGCCAGCTCCGCCGCCTCGCCGAAGTTCATCTCGTCGATCTTGACGGCGTCGGGGATGATCCTGGGGTCCGCGGACATGAACCCGTCCACGTCGGTCCAGATCTCCAGCATGTCGGCGTCGATGGCGTTGGCAACGACAGCCGCGGAGTAGTCCGATCCCCCTCTTCCGAACGTCAGGGGCTTCTTCTGGGCGTTGACGCCGTAGAACCCGGTGATGATGGGGATGACGCCCATGGAGAGGAGGGGCTTGACCTTCATCGTCATGCCCGTCGCGGTGTTGAGGAGGTCGGCGGACCCGGACAGAGGCTGGCCGACGGCCACGATGCCGGCGTCCTCGGAGGTCAGCGCCACGGACCTGTGGCCCATGGACCTGAGCACGTACGCCAGCAGGAGTGAGGAGAACCTCTCGCCCTGGGAGACGACGGCGTCCCCGTAGAACGGGTCGTCCCTGTCGGCGTCGATGGCGGCCCTCAGGCCGGTCATCCTCGCCTCGAACTCTGTCCTGAACTCCTCCAGGGTCTCGCCCTCGAAGAGCTGGGCGGCGGTGGACAGGTGCTTCTCGGCGAACTGGTCCAGGATCCCGTCGAGGTCTGTCATCGGATTGTCCACCACGCTGACCAGGAAGTTCGTTATCCCCGACATCGCGGACACGACGACGACCTTCTCGCCCTCCTTGTTGGCGACTATGTTCGCTACCCTCTTGAGTGCCTCGGCGGAGCCCACGCTGGTCCCGCCGAACTTCATTACCGTGATCATGATGCAATCTCCTCGTGCTCGAACGAATTGTATATGCGGTGCCCGGCGCTCATGCTATCCCGAGGTCTTTGAGGATGGGGTCCAGGATGGCCCTGCCGCCGTCGGAGAGCGGGGTGAGGGGGAGCCTCGGACAGCCGTTGCCGTATCCCATGATGCCCATGACGTACTTGATGGGGATGGGGTTGGACTCGCAGAAGAGCGCTCCGAACAAGGGGAGCAGCTTGTTGTGGATGGACTTGGCGATCTCGAACTCGTCGGACTGCGCGTTGCGGACCATCTCGGAGACCAGTCCCGGGCAGCAGTTGGATGTGACTGAGATGACCCCGTCGGCGCCCATGCTCATCAGAGCCAGGGTGATGCTGTCGTCCCCGGAGAGGACTTCGAATCCCTCCGGCCTCCTGGCGATGATGTTCTGGATCTGGGACATGTTGCCGCTGGCCTCCTTGACCCCGACGATGCCGTCGAGCTCCGCCAGTCTCAGCATGGTGTCCACGGTGATGTTGGATCCGGTCCTCCCGGGGATGTTGTAGACGATGATGGGGATGTCTATCGCGGCCTCGATGGCCTTGTAGTGCTGGTAGATTCCCTCCTGGGTGGGCTTCACGTAGTAGGGGGAGATGGACAGGATGCCGTCGGCCCCGAGGTCCTCTGCGCATCTGCTCAGGCCCACGGCCTCCTCGGTGCAGTTGCTGCCCGCCCCGGCCAGGACCTTGGCCTTCTTCGCCTCGTCTCTCACTATGCTGATGACCTTGAGGTGCTCCTCGTGGCTCAGCATCGCCGACTCCCCTGTGGAGCCGCAGGGGACAAGGGTGTTCACACCGTTGTCCTCCTGGAAGTTGACCAGCCTCCTGAGGGATTCCTCGTCTATCTTCCCGTCCTTGGTGAACGGGGTGATCAGTGCCGTTCCTGTGCCTGCGAACATGTCATGCCTCCCCGAAATGCTCCTTGAGGATCAGGCGGGTCCTTGTGCTGAGGATGTTGTCGTAGCGCCTTACCCTCTCTATGATGTCGTTGAGATGCTGGGATGATTCGACGTCGACGATCGCGATGATGTCCTGGTCTCCCGTTACCTCGAAGACCTCTGTGACTCCGTCGTAGCTGGCCAGCTCCTTCGCGATCTCCTGGGTGTCGGTGTTGACGTCGATGCGGATCTCCACCAGCGCCTTCACGTTGCGGGAGCTGGTCTTGATCGTGAATCCGCGGATGATGCCCTCCTCGGTCATCCTGTGCACCCTGCTGCGCACGGTGCCTTCGGAGACCCCAAGCTGGTTGGCTATCTCGACGAAGGGGCATCTGGAGTCCTTCTTCATTATCTCGATGATCCTCTTGTCAAGGTTGTCTATCATAAAACCCCCGCATCC
>CASFYI010000085.1 GCA_949298875.1 uncultured Methanomassiliicoccales archaeon
TCCTGTCCGGACACATCGGCGGATGCAACGAGCTGACCGCCAGGATAGCGGACAGGATGGGCTCCGAACCAATAATCACCACCGCCACGGACCTGAACGGGAAGTTCTCCGTGGACACATTCGCCGCCAGGAATGGCATGAGGATCTCCAGCATGGCCATCGCCAAGGACGTCTCGGCCAGGGTTCTGGACGGAAGGTTCGTGGGGTTCCGCTCGGCCATCCCCGTGGAAGGCGACCTCCCGGACGGCATCACACCGGCGGACTCCGGGGAGTTGGGCGTCTGCATATCTTCCAACCCGGACGAGAAGCCGTTCGACGTCACCCTCAACCTGATTCCTCAGGACATCGTCCTGGGCGTCGGCTGCAGACGCGGGACCGATCCCGCGAAGCTCTGGGACTTCGCCACATCGACGCTCGATGATCTGGGCATCGCCCGCCAGAGGGTCGCGGCCGTCTCCAGCATAGATATCAAGAGTGACGAGGGGGCCATCCTGGAGCTGGCCAGGAGCCTGAGGGTGCCCGTCTCGTTCCATTCCGCGGAAGAGCTGAACTCACTGCGGGGCGAGTTCTCCAGATCCGATTTCGTGAGCAGCGTCACCGACGTCGACTGCGTATGCGAGCGCTCGGCCGTCATCGCCGGAGGGGAGGAGTTCCTTCTCCGCAAGACCCCCCGGGACGGCATGACCATCGCCGTATGCTCGAAGAGGATGGAGGCGAGATTCCTATGACCGATGTGCTCGTATTCTCCGGGACCACCGAAGGCAGGACCATAGCCAGATACCTCCGTTCAAAGGGCGTGCCCGTCCATGTCCGCGTCGCCACCGAGTACGGGGCCGTGGTCATGGAGGACGACGGCGTGGACGTGCAGGTCGGGAGCTGCGGCGGGGCCGAGGGCATCGCCAGGGTGATCCGCGAATGCGGCTACGGCCTGGTCGTCGACGCCACCCACCCCTATGCCAGGAGGATATCGGAGCACATCCGCGAAGGGTGCGCCGAGGCCGGGGTCGAATGCATCAGGCTCGTCAGGGACGGGGGATGCACACCGGACGGTGTCGTCGAGGTCCCATCTGTGAAGGAGGCCGTGGAGTTCCTGAAGGGGACCGAGGGCAACATCATGGTCTCCACCGGATCCAACGAGCTCCACCTGTACACGGAGATACCGGACTACCGGGAGAGGCTCACCGCACGCGTCCTGTCCACGGGGGAGTCCGTGGGGAAGGCCGTGTCGCTCGGATTCGAAGGGTCACATCTCATCGCCGCGCAGGGTCCGTTCACGGAGGAGGAGAACCTGGCCGCGCTTAGGCGCGCGGATGCGAGATGGCTCGTCACCAAGGATTCAGGCACGATCGGCGGATTCGAGGAGAAGGTCCGCGCCGCCAGACGCGCGGGTGCGAAGATCGTGCTCATCAGCAGGCCCGCCGAGTCGGGCCACGGTTACGGAGAGGTTGTTAGGATGCTGGACGACAGGCTTGGACTCGATCACACGTATGCGGAGGCCCCATCGGAGGAGAGGCGCAGGGTCGCCCTCATAGGCATCGGCATGGGCCCCGGGGACATGACCCAGAGGGCCGCCGCGAGGTTGTCCGGATGCGACCTCGTCATTGGGGCGAAGCGCATGGTCGAATCCATCGACACGGCCGGCAAGGAGGCCCTCGTAGAGTACAGGGCGGACGCCATCCGCGGGTACCTGGACTCCCATCCGCAGTTCACGGATGCCGCGGTGCTGCTCTCCGGCGACACCGGATTCTACAGCGGCGCGACGAAGCTCCTGCAGGCCCTCGACCCGGAGGCGTACGATGTCGACGTGGAGTGCGGGATATCTTCCCTCGTGTACTTCGCCTCGAAGCTCGGCGACACGTGGAGCGATGCGTACGTCACCAGCGCCCACGGCCGCGACGCGAACATCGTCGGATTGACCAACACCCACGCGAAGGTCTTCACACTCCTCTCCGGCGAGGACACTGTCCATGCCATGTGCTCCCAGCTGTCCGAATACGGGATGGACGTCGAGGTGGCGATCGGCCAGGACTTCGGATACCCCTCCGAGAGGATCGTCAGAGGGTCCCCGGACGAGCTGCTGGCACAGTCCTTCGGGGACCTGTGCGTGGCCATGATATACAACGGGAATCCGGACAGGAGGAACCCCATCGGCATACCCGACGAGGAGTTCGTCAGGGGGGACGCCCCAATGACCAAGTCGGAGGTCCGCGCGCTGTCCGTGGCCAAGCTGAAGCTCTGCGACGACTCCGTCGTCTACGATGTCGGCGCCGGCACAGGGTCCGTGTCGATCGAGATGGCCCTGACCGCGGTGAACGGGAGGGTCTACGCCATCGAGAAGGAGGACGCCGCCGCCGATCTCATCGAGATCAACAAGAGGAAGTTCAAGACCCCCAACCTGGAGGTCGTCAGGGGCCTGGCTCCGGAGGCGATGGCCGATCTCCCGGCCCCCACCCACGCCTTCATCGGCGGATCGTCTGGCAATCTGAGGCAGATCGTGCAGTGCCTGCTGGACAAGAACCCAGACGTGCGCATCGTGATCAACTCCGTGACGATCGAGACCATGGCCGAGACCGCCCAGGTCATCAGGGAGCTGGGGCTCGTGGAGGAGGAGATCGTCAACGTCACCGTCGCCCGTTCCAAGAAACTGGGATCGTACCATCTCATGTTCGGGCAGAACCCCGTCTACATCGCGGTGGTGAGGGGCAGATGAGCCTTCCCAGGTTCATGATCGCCGCGCCCGCCAGCGGCAGCGGGAAGACGCTGATAACCTGCGGCCTCCTGCAGGCCCTGGTCGACCGCGGATTGAGCGTTGCGTCGTTCAAGTGCGGACCCGACTACATCGACCCGATGTTCCACTCCCGCGTGATCGGCGCCAGGTCGAAGAACCTGGACGCCTACTTCGTCGATGCCCCGACGCTGAGGTATCTGTTCGGCAGGACCGCGGAGCAGTGCGACGTCTCCGTAGTCGAAGGCGTGATGGGATTCTACGACGGGGTCGACTTCACTGGGACGGATGCGAGCTCCTACGACGTCTCGGAGAAGCTGGACATACCCGTCGTCCTGATTGTGAACTCCAGGGGAGCGTCCCTCTCCACGCTCGCGGTGCTGAAGGGGTTCAAGGACTTCCGCCCCAATAGGATCGCCGGCGTCATCTTCAATCAGATGTCGCAGAGGGTCTACGAGGCCCTGGCCCCGGAGGCCGAGAGGATGGGCGTCAGACCGCTCGGGTACGTCCCGAAGCTGAAGGACCTCGTGCTGGAGAGCAGACATCTAGGACTGGTCCTGCCCGGCGAGGTGGAGGAACTCAGGGACAAGCTGAAGAGGCTAGGACAGGAGCTGGAGAGGACCGTGGACATCGACGGCATCCTGGAGATGGCGCGCTCCGCGCCGGATCTGGAGTACTCCGCGCCCACGGTCGGGAGGATCGACGGGACGGTGAGGATCGGCCTTGCCGACGACGACGCGTTCTGCTTCACCTATGAGGACAACATCGAGCTGCTGGAGAGATGCGGCGCCGAGATCGTCAGGTTCTCGCCCATACATGACGCGCATCTTCCGGACGTGGACGGCATCGTCCTCTCCGGAGGGTATCCGGAGCTCCACGGGGAGGAGCTGGAGTCCAACCGCCCCATGCTGGAGGAAATCCGCGATGCGATAGCCTCGGGCATGCCCTGCATCGCCGAATGCGGCGGATTCATGTATCTCCACGAGAGGATGGAGGACCGGGACGGCGTCGAGAGGCGCATGGTAGGAGCGATCCCCAGCAGGACCTGGAACACCGGGAAGCTCTGCAGGTTCGGCTATGTGACGCTGCAGCCCGCCGACGAGGGCGGGATGATGGGATCCAGGCCGGTCGTCAAGGGGCATGAGTTCCACTATTGGGACAGCGAATCCAACGGGGAGGACTGGGAGGCCTCCAAGAGGGGGACCACGTACAGGTGCATCAACGACACAGGCACGATGCTTGCGGGATACCCCCATCTGTACTACTACTCGAATCCGGAGGTCCCGCTCGGGTTCCTCCGGAGGTGCGCCGAGTACAGGGATTCGAAGATGCGCGGATGATGTCGAGGACACTCGCGAATACTCCCGATCGTGTTCAGAGTATGCTAGGTTTACAACCAATTAATCTCAAATATCTTGAATTATATTAATTGATTATAGGTATTTGAGATATGTTCAGCGAATCATCATTGCGAA
>CASFYI010000086.1 GCA_949298875.1 uncultured Methanomassiliicoccales archaeon
GCCATCTCCGCGCCGGGCACGGTGGTGACGTACGGGATCTCCAGCTCGACCGCGAGCCTGCGCATGGTGTATCCGTCGCGGACGGCGCCGGACTTGAGCGAGGGGGTGTTGATGATCAGGTTGATGTCGCCGTCCCTCATCAGTCCGACGGCGTTGGGCTTCTGGTTCTCGTCGAGCCTGAACACGGGGACGGTCTCCACGCCGTGCTCCCTCAGGAACGTGGACGTGCCCTTGGTCGCGTAGATCGTGAATCCCATGTCCTTGAGGTCCCTGGCCACCTGGACGATCCTGGGCTTGTCCTGGTCGTTTACGGTGATGTAGACCCCGCCCTCGGTCGGGAGCTTGTTGCCCGCGGCGACCTGGGCCTTGTAGCAGGCGGTGTGGAAGTCCTCGTCGATCCCCATGACCTCCCCGGTGGACTTCATCTCGGGCGTGAGGATGGAGTCGACGCCGGGCAGCTTGAGGAACGGGAAGACGGACTCCTTGACGGCGTAGTGGTCGATGGGCCTGTATCCCTTGAGGCCGAAGTCCTTCAGGGTCTTGCCGAGCATGACCTTGACGCCCACCTTGGCGAGCGGTATGCCGGTGGCCTTCGAGATGAAGGGGACGGTCCTGGACGCGCGGGGGTTGGCCTCGATCATGTAGATCTCGTCGTCCTTCACCGCGAGCTGGAGGTTCATCAGTCCCTTGATGTGTAGGGCGAGGGCGACCTTGTCCGCGATGGCGACGATCTCCTCGATCACCTTGGGCTTCAGGGTGAACGGCGGGAGGACCATGGTGGCGTCCCCGGAGTGGCATCCGGCGTACTCCACGTGCTCCATGATGCCGCCGACGTACACGTCGGTGCCGTCGCAGACGCAGTCCACATCGATCTCGGTGGCCTCGGTGAGGTACTTGTCGATGAGGATCGGGTGGTTCCTGGAGACCTTCACGGCGGTGTCGACGTAGGTCTTCAGCTCCTCGGTGGAGTAGACGATCTCCATCGCCCTTCCTCCGAGGACGTAGGACGGGCGCACGAGGACGGGGTATCCGATGTCCTCGGCGATGGCCTTTGCCTCCTCGAAGGAGTATCCGGTTCCGGACTTCGGCTGCTTGATGCCGAGCTCGTCCATGAGCTTGGAGAACCTGCGGCGGTCCTCGGCGACGTCCATGTCGTCGGGGGTGGTGCCCAGGATCCTCGTCTTCGTGCCCTTCAGGGACCTCTCCAGGTCCACGGCGAGGTTGACGGAGGTCTGTCCGCCGTACTGGCAGATGACGCCGTCGGCGTCCTCGGACTCGATGACGTTCAGCACGTCCTCGAGGGTCAGGGGCTCGAAGTAGAGCCTGTCGGAGATGTCGTAGTCGGTGGAGACGGTCTCGGGGTTGTTGTTGATGATGACCGCGTCCACACCCTCCTCCTGCAGCGCCATGACCCCGTGGACGCAGCAGTAGTCGAACTCGATGCCCTGGCCGATCCTGATGGGCCCGCCTCCGACGATGACGACCTTCTTCTTGCCGTCCTCGGGCTTCGCCTCGGACCTGTGGCCGTAGGTGGAGTAGAAGTAGGGGGTCTGCGCCTCGAACTCGGCGGCGCAGGTGTCGACCATCTTGTAGACGGGGACGATGTCCTCGGACTTGCGCATGGCGCGCACGTCCTGCTGGTGGATGCCGCAGATGTCCGCGATTGTCTCGTCGGAGAATCCCATCCTCTTGGCCTCCTTCAGCACCTCGGGGGTGAGCCCCTCGGCGAGGCGCTTCTCCATGTTGACGACGTTGAGCAGCTTCTTTACGAAGAAGATGTCCCATTTGGCGAGGTCCGCGACCTCCTCGGGGCTCCATCCGTTCCTGAGGGCCTGGGCCATGACGAAGATGCGCTTGTCGGTGGCGTTGACCAGCTCCTCGCGGATCTCGTCGTCGGTGACCTCGACGCGGTCGAGTCCCTTGACGCCGATCTCCAGGGACCTCAGTCCCTTGAGCAGCGCCTCCTCGAAGGTCCTGCCGATGGACATGACCTCCCCGGTGGATTTCATCTGGGTGCCGAGGTGGCGGTCGACGGTGCGGAACTTGTCGAAGGGCCAGCGCGGGATCTTGATGACAACATAGTCGATGGACGGCTCGAACGCGGCGCAGGTGGTGCCGGTGATCCTGTTGGGGATCTCGTCGAGGGTGTATCCGACGGCAATCTTGGTGGCGACCCTGGCGATCGGGTATCCGGTCGCCTTGGAGGCGAGGGCGGACGACCTGGACACTCGGGGGTTGACCTCGATCAGACGGTAATCGCCGTTGGCGGGGTTGAACGCGAACTGGACGTTACATCCTCCCTCGATGTTGAGGGCGCGGATGACCTTGAGCGCGGCGGTCCTGAGGCGCTGGTGGTCGGTGTCCGAGAGGGTCAGGCAGGGCGCGACAACGATGGACTCGCCGGTGTGGATTCCCATGGCGTCCAGGTTCTCCATGTTGCAGATGATGATGCAGTTGTCGTTGGAGTCCCTCATGACCTCGTACTCGTACTCCTTCCATCCGAGGACGGACTCCTCGATGAGGACCTGGTGGATCCTGGAGTAGGCGAGTCCGCGGGCGCAGATCTCCTCCAGCTCCTCCTCGTTGTGGGCGATGCCTCCGCCGGTTCCTCCAAGGGTGTAGGCGGGGCGCACGAGGACGGGATACCTGCCGATGATCTTGACGGCCTCCTTGGCCTCCTCGATGGTGTTGACCGAGCGGGACACGGGGACGGGCTCCCCGATCCTCTCCATGGTCTCCTTGAACAGCTCCCTGTCCTCGGACATGGCGATGGCGTCGGGCTGGGTCCCCACGAGGGAGCAGCCGAGCCTCTCCAGCTCCCCGGAGTCGGCGAGCTCCGAGCAGATGTTCAGGGCGGTCTGGCCCCCCATGCCGGAGAGCACTCCATCGACTCCCTCCCTCTCGATGATCCTCGCGATGTTGGCGGCCTCGAGCGGCTCGATGTAGACGCTGTCGGCGGTGTCGGTGTCGGTCTGGATGGTGGCGGGGTTCGAGTTGACCAGGACGGTGCTGTAGCCCTCCTCCTTCAGGGAGCGGCAGGCCTGCGTTCCGGAGAAGTCGAACTCGGCGGCCTGGCCGATGACGATGGGTCCGGATCCGATCACCATGAGCTTCTTGTAATCCTTCCTCATAGTTTCCCCTCCCTGATCATCCTGCCGAACCAATCGAACAGGTAAGATGTGTCGCAGGGCCCGGGCGAGGCCTCGGGGTGGTACTGGGATGTGAAGATGGGCAGGTTCTTGTGGACGACGCCCTCGACCGATCCGTCGTTGACGTTCTTCTGGTTGACGACGAGGTCGGTGCCGTCGAGGCTGTGCTCGTCCACGGCGAATCCGTGGTTCTGGGACGTGATGTAGACGCGGTTGTCGCATTTCACCGGCTGGTTGCATCCCCTGTGGCCGAACTTGAGCTTGTAGGTGGAGCCGCCCATGGCGATGCCGATGAGCTGGCTGCCGAAGCAGATCCCGAACATCGGGAGCTGTCCGGCCAGGTCGGAGACTGTCCTGACGGTCGTCTTCTGGATGTCCGGATGGGATGGGTCTCCCGGTCCGTTGGAGATGAGGACCCCCTTCACCCCGGATTCGACGATGACGTCCGCGGGGGTGTCGTACGGGAACGTGACCACGTTGAACCTCGCGTTCAGGTCCCTCTGGATCCCGGACTTGGTGCCGCAGTCGATCAGACCGACGGTGATCTCCTTGCCGTTGTCCCTGGACGAGATCTCCTTGCAGGAGACCTCCCCGACCAGGTTGCTCTCGGACGGGGCGGGCATCCTCTGGAGCCTCTTGATGGTCTCCTCCAGACCCTCGGCGTCCGTGGTGATGGCACCCTTCACGGTACCGCCGGTACGGATCTTGATGACCAGCTCCCTGGTGTCGATGCCGGAGATGCCGGGTATGCCGTAGAACTTCAGGAAGTCGTCGATGGTCCTGCCGCCGTACATCGGGGACGGCTCCTTGCAGTATTCCCTGACCACGAGACCCCTGGTGTGGATCGCCTTTGACTGATAGTATTCCTCGGCAACGCCGTAGTTGCCGATGAGCGGATATGTCATGACGAGGATCTGTCCACGGAACGACGGGTCGGTCAGGCTCTCCTGGTAACCGCACATGCCGGTCGTGAAAACTACCTCTCCGTCCGTCTCGCATTCCGCGCCGAACGTCTCCCCTTCGAAAACGGTCCCGTCCTCCAGGACCAAGTATCCCTTTGCCATCGGGGATTTCTCAGATTTGAGGACCGTATATAATGTCTCCGAACGGGTCATGACACCCCGCTCGGGAGGTTGTCGGATAGGCGACAAAACCGGGTCCGGGCGCCCTCGGGCGGGCGACACATCTTAAGGCTAGGCGGGATATGGGCGGCCCATGCGCATCCTGGGCGAGGACCGCGGGTCCGGCAGCGTGAAGGTCCTCATCGAGACGGACGAGGACATCTGGCACCTCTACAACGTGATCGAGGTCGGGGATCTCGTGACCGCATCCACCACCCGCAGGGAGGAGAAGTCGGCCGACAAGATCCGCGCCGAGAGGGCGGAGAAGAAGAGGATGACCCTCGGGGTCCGCATGGAGAAGATCGAGTTCTCCGAGGAGGACCTCCGCCTCAAGCTGCTCGGGACCATCGAGACCGGCCCCCAGGACATCGGCCAGCACCACACGCTCATCCTCGAGACGGGGGACTCGCTGACCATAGCGAAGACCCACTGGAGGGAGACCCAGCTGGAGCGCCTCCAGCGTGCCGTCTCGGATTCGAAGAAGCCGAGGATCGTTTTCGTGTCCCTCGACCAGGACGAGGCGACCATAGCCGTCCTCAGGCAGTTCGGCCTGAAGGAGGTCGTCACCATAAGGTCCGGGAGGTCCGGCAAGCAGTACGCCGAGAAGCCCTCCGCCGATGGTTACCACGCTGAGATAGCGGCGAAGCTGGCGCCGCTGATGGAGCCCAACATGCCGCTGGTACTCCTCGGCCCCGGGTTCGAGAAGGAGACTCTCTCGGAGGACCTGAAGAAGGCGGATCCGGCCACGTTCGGCAGGATGTACGTCTACCACACCGGTCAGTGCGGGATGGCAGGGATCAACGAGCTCCTCAAGGGCGGAATGGGCGCCGACGTCCTCAGGGACTCCGCGGTCGGAACGGAGATCGAGGCCGTGGAGAGGCTGATGGCCGAGATATCCAAGCCCAACGGCCTGGGGACGTACGGGACCCAGGAGGTGATGGACGCCGCCATGGCCGGGGCGGTCGACACGCTGCTGGTGCTCGACTCCAAGGTCCGCGAGCAGGACATGGACGACGTGGTCCGCGCGGTGGAGTCCCAGAAGGGCAGCGTCATCGTGGTATCGGGGCAGCACGACGGAGGCCGCGCCCTCGCATCCCTCGGAGGCATGGGGGCCATCCTCAGATACCGTCTCCGACGTCTCGCCGAGCTTATATATCGCGCATTTATATGGCGGGTCAGCGAAGGCCGTGCCAATGCGGGCATGGACCATTCGGATGGGATGCATATGAAGACCAAGAGCGAGGTAGTAGAACGTCTGAACGCCCCCCTCTGCATCTGCGACTCCACCCTCGGAGCCGGAGAGCAGGCCGCCGGTGTGGTGTTCTCGAACATCGAGAAATACAGGATCGCGCAGCACCTGGACAACGCCGGGGTCCCCCAGCTGGAGGTCGGGAACCCGATGGTGGGTCCCGAGGAGAAGACCGCCGTGAAGCACATCGCCCACATGGGTCTCAGCGCATCGGTCATGTCCACCAACAGGGCGGACATCGCGGACATCAACGCCAGCCTCGAGTGCGACGTGGACGCAGTCTCCATCTCGCTCCCCACCTCCCAGCTCCAGATGGCCGAGATCCTCGGCAAGGATTCCAACTGGGTGCTCGACAAGGTCTTCGAGGCCGCCTCGTACGCCGCCCAGCACGGCCTCTACATCTGCTGCGTCGCTGAGGACGCCTCCAGGGCCGACCTCGGCTTCCTCATCGAGTACGCCAAGGCCGCCAAGGACGCCGGCGCCGACAGGTTCGGCTATGCGGACAGCATCGGCGTCGAGGATCCCTTCACCTGCAACGAGCGCATCAGGATGCTCAAGCAGATCTCCGGCATGGACGTGGAGATCATCACCCGCAACGACTTCGGCATGGCCACCGCGAACACCGTCGCCGCCGTCAAGGCCGGAGCCAGGTTCGCCAGGGTCACCGCGATGGGAATCGGCCCCAGGGCGGGATGCGCCCCGCTGGAGGAGGTCGTCATGGCCTCCAAGCACGTCCTCGGCATGGACACCGGCGTGGACACCGCCAAGCTCCGCCCCGTCGCCGAGTCCGTCTCCGTCGCCTCCGGCATCTCCATCTGGCCCAGCAAGCCCATCATCGGATCCAAGTGCTTCGCCCAGGAGACCGGGTTCGTCAACAACCCCGCCGTCACGGAGCCCTACGACCCCGCAGAGGTCGGAACCGAGAGGTCCCTGGTCATCGGCAAGCACTCCGTCAGGAACACCATCGTCGCCGCCATGAGCGACATGGGCATCGAGATCAGCAGGAACGATGCAGAGAACCTCCTCGTCCTCGTGAGGAAGGCCTCCTCCCAGATGCACCGCTGCCTCAACCAGAGCGAGCTGTTCCTGCTCTATGAGGACATGATGTCCGGCAACAACACCTTCGACGACGTCCCCGCCCAGGACGCCTCCGTCCAGTGAAACATATCCGGCCCTTCGGGGCCGGAATTACAACATCCTTCACATTCTAAGATATTAATATCTAATTAGATACCATCAACAATATAAACCGAACCCGAAGGTCGGGCGGTCCATGACCATCCTGAGGGTTAGCGAACTGATCGAATGCAAGCACATGACCAGCATACTCGCCTGCCTGTACATGCGCGGATCCATGGGCAAGAGCGAGATCTACGACACGATCTCCAACAGCCCGAACATGGCATTGAAGCTCCGCATCCTCTCCGACGAGGGGCTGGTGGAATCGAACCAGGTGGGCAGGCGCACCGAGTACAGCCTGACCGAGAAGGGGAATTCCGTCGCCGAGAAGCTCTGCGGGCTGGAGGAGCTGATCTACGGGAGGGTCGGGGACCTGAACCACCTGGAGGAGGGGATAATCCGTCTGGACGAGGACGTCCCCGACGAGACCCGCGACTGGTTCGAGGACCGCAGGAGGGGCTGCTGCCCCCTGCGATCACTCGTAGCTCCTGTTGTCGGTGACGTGGTTCGCCTTGCCCTCGAACCTCTCGAGGGTACCGGGCAGCTCGAGCCTGACGTCCGCCTTGATGTTGAGGACGCTCTTCAGGCGGGCCGAGAGGGTCTTGGACATCTCGGCCAGTTTGTTCATGTCCTCGGTGAGGTACTCCTCGTTGAGCTCGACCCTGACGGTCATGGCGTCCATGTAGTTGGCGTTCTCCAGGGTGATGTGGTAGAACGGGGAGAGGAACGGCAGCTCGCCGATGACGCTCTCGATCTGGGACGGGAAGACGTTGACCCCGCGGACCACGAGCATGTCATCGGTCCTTCCGGAGATCCTCGAGAGGCGGGGGTGGGTCCTGCCGCAGGCGCACTTCTCCCAGGTGATAGAGGAGATGTCCCCCATCCTGTAGCGGATCAGGGGGAAGGCCTCCTTCTGGAGCATCGTGACGACGATCTGTCCCTTCTCGCCCTCTGCGCAGGGCTCGTCGTTCTCATCGAGGATCTCGACGTAGGCCAGGTCGGCCCAGACGTGGATGCCCTGCTGCTCGGAACACTCGAGGAACATGGGACCGGACATCTCGCTGGCCCCGTAGCAGTTGTGGACGCGGACGCCGGTCCTGTCCTGGAGCTTTCTCCTCATGCTCTCGGACCAGGGCTCGCCGCCGGCGATTGCCAGCTTGACCTTGGTGTCCCTGCGGATGTCGACGCCGATCTTGTCGCAGACGTCGGCGATGTGGAACATGTAGGAGGGCGTCCCGGCCCAGGCGGTCACGGGGAGGTCCTGCATGAGCTGGATCTGCCTCTCGGTGTTCCCGGTGCTGATGGGAAGGACGGTGGCGCCGATCCTCTCCGCACCGTAGTGGACCCCGAGTCCTCCGGTGAAGAGGCCGTAGCCGTGGAAGTTCTGGAGCATGTCCTTTTTGGTCATGCCGAAGGAGGTCATGCCCCTGGCGAGGGACTCGGTCCAGTTGTCCAGGTCCCTCTGGGTGTATCCGACGACGGTCGGCCTGCCGGTGGTGCCCGACGAGACGTGGATCCTGGTGATGTCGTCGTAGGGGACGGTGAACAGCTTGTCCGGGTAGTTGTCCCTCAGGTCGGACTTGCGCATGAACGGGACCTTGCGGAAGGCCTCGAAGCTGTCGATGTCCTCGGGGAGGACGCCGGCCTCGCGCATCCTGTCGTGGAAGAACGGGGACTTGTCATACATCTCGCGCACCTTGGCCTTGAGCAGGCTGAGCTGGAGCTTCTCCAGTTCCTCGCGCGGCATAGTCTCGATCTTCTCGTTCCAGAACGCCATTTCCGTACCCTCTGCTATGTGCTATCATCTAGCACGGTTGGTCGCAGTTATGCATGCCCGTATATAAGGAGTGCGATGAGAAGGGGAGAACTCCCCCGGAGGGGAGGAAGTGATTTTCACTCGAGGGTGGCGGAGCCCGCGACGCGGAGCTTCCCGCCCTCGAGGTACATGATGGTGGCCTTGTCACCGGGCCTGTGGATGATGTCCGACTCGAGCTCGAGGACGACGGATGCGGACCTGAAGTTGTCGCCGTCGTCGACGGATGCGACCCTGCAGGGGACCATCTGCATCCAGTGGCCGATGTGGAGCACCATGCCCTCCTTAAGGGGGCTGGGCCAGTACTTGACGAGGGAGACCTTCCCCTCGATCCTCCTGGACATCTTCACGGACGGGTCGGTGGTCACGACGAAGCCCCTGTCGAGCTCGTCGGACTCTATGCCGCGGAGGGCGAGCCCAACGTGGTCGCCCTTGACGCCGAAGTCCGCGTCGAGGTCGTGCTTCTGGATGGACTTGAGGGTGACCTCGCGCTTGATCGGGAACACAGTCATCTTGTCGTGCTTCCTGAACCATCCGTCGATGACGGATCCGAGGACCACGGTGCCGACGCCGCGCACGTTGAAGTGGCTGTCCACGGGGCACGAGCCGCAGGTCCCGTCTCCGGGCTGCCTGCCGTCCGCCTTCGCCATGGCGATGAGCTCCTCGCGCAGCTTGATGGGATCCTCGTCCCTGAACTCGTAGTTCTCCAGGCAGGTGCCCGCCAGCAGGGGCTTGAGCTGCTCCGGCTGGATGTAGTTGCGGAGGACGATCCATCCCTTGTCGATGCCGAGGCTGTCCGTCATGACGATGGTCTCGCCCAGGAAGGAGTCGATGCTGTCCACGACGAGGATGGCGAACTCGGACATCGCCACCGAGTAGAACAGGGACGAGAGCTTCTCGGGGTACTTGGAGGGCTCGATCAGGGTGAAGGAGTCGGTCCCGGACTTGTAGTCGTAGAAGGTCATGTCGGTGACGGTGCCCTTCTTGCCGACCTCGCCGGCGAGGCCTTTGGCGCCGATGACGGCCACGTTCAGGTTGCCCATGTTCAGATCTCCGCGTCGTCGAGGAGCCTGATGCCGGCCTTCTCGAGGATGTCGACGGCCTTCTCGGTGTCGTCGACGCGAACGAAGAGCACGCTGTCGCTCACTCCGGTGTAGAAGTAGCCGTACTCGATATTGACGCCGGCGTTGCCGAGGACGTCGGCGGCCTCGAAGAAGGAGTCCGCCGCGTCGGTGACCGCGATGGCGATGATGTCCGTCTTGCGGATGATTATGCCCTTCTCCCTCAGCTTCTCGAAGGAGTCATCGGGGTTCTCGACGATGGCCCTCAGGATGCCGAACTCGGCGGATTCCGCGAGGTTGAACGCCCTCACCCTGATGCCCACGGACTTGATTATCTTGCAGACGTTGGCCAGACGGCCAGGCTCGTTGTTCACGAAAATCGAAAGCTGGGTAATGATCTTGCTCTCATCCATTCAAATCACCCTTGTGTCGACGACCCTCTTGGCCTTGCCCTCGAACCTCGGCAGCTCGCCGGGAGCCTTGAGTTCCACCTTGGCATAGATGTTCAGGTACTTCTTCAGCTCGGCCTCGATCTTCGCCCTGAGCTGGGCCATCTGGGCCATGTTGTCGCTGAAGGCCTCCGGACGGATCTCGACCTGGACGGTCATCTCGTCCAGGGCGCCCTCCCTGGAGACGTAGATCATGTACTGCTGACCGACCTCGGGGATGCGCATGAGCGTGTACTCAATCTGGGACGGGAACACGTTGATTCCGCGGACGATGAGCATGTCGTCGGATCTTCCGGAGATCCTGCCGATACGGGGGGACGTGCGTCCGCAGGCGCACTCGTCCTCCATGAGGTAGGAGATGTCGCGGATCCTGTAGCGGATCATGGGCATGGCCTCCTTCTGGAGCATGGTGACGACCATCTCTCCCTTGTCGCCGTTCTCGACGGGCTCGCCGGAGTCGGGATCGACGATCTCGACGAGCATGATGTCGCCGGCGACGTGGATCCCGTTCCTCTCGGTGCACTCGGTGAACATGGGTCCGGCCTGCTCGGAGGTTCCGTAGATGTCGTAGGCCTCGATGCCCATCTCGTCGTGGATGAACTTGCGCATGCTCTCGGACCAGGGCTCGGCTCCTAGCAGTCCCTTGCGGAGCTTGGTGTCGTTCTTGATGCTGACGCCCATGGAGTTGGCGACGTCGTTGAGGTGGATCAGGTAGGACGGGGTGCACGCGATGGCGGTGACGCCGAGGTCCTGGATGAGCTCGACCTGCCTCTGGGTGTTGCCGGTGCTGGAGGGCAGGACGGTCGCCCCGACCTTCTCGCCGCCGTAGTGGGCGCCGAGGCCGCCGGTGAACAGGCCGTAGCCGTAGGAGACCTGGAGGACGTCCCCGGGTCCGATGCCGACGGAGGTCATGGAGCGGGCGAGGGCCTCGGTCCAGTAGTCCAGGTCGTTCTGGGTGTATCCGACCAGCGTGGGCTTCCCGGTGGTACCGGAGGAGACGTGGTACCTCACGATCTCGTTCTTCGGGACGGTGAAGAGCTTGTCCGGGTAGTTGTCGCGCAGGTCCTGCTTGTACATGAACGGGAGCTTGCGGATGTCCGCCAGACAGGTGATGTCGTCCGGGTGGACCTTGTTCTCGACCATGCGGTCGTGGTAGAACTTGTTGAAGGAATAGAGGTTGTAGACCAGCTGTTTGAGCTCGCGGTACTGGAGCTTCTTGAGCTCCTCCACGGGCATGCATTCGATTCTGGGGTTCCAGTACATGTTCGCCCTCTGGGATTATACGGGCTCGATGCGCAGACACTACTAAAAAGATACTATCGCGATGGAGGGTGCATGGGACAGCAGGACGTCTGGGACTCGTTCTACCGCTCCAACGGCCGGGCGTGGAGGGGCAACTGCAGGATGCCGGACCCGCTGGGAGGCGGGGGCGACGCCCTCGACCTGGGGTGCGGGAGCGGCAAGAGCGTGTCCACGCTGATCGACATGGGCTACAGGGCGGTCGGCCTCGATTTCTCGGAGGAGGCCGTGTCCATGTGCAGAGAGAGGTTCGGCGGGGCGGCGGAGTTCGTCGCCGGAGACGTGCTGGCACTGCCGTTCGGGGACGGGTCGTTCGACTATGTGACGGCCGTCCACGTGCTCGAGCATCTGACAGACGAGGGGCTCCGCACGGCGGCCGGGGAGATCGTGAGGGTCCTTCGCCCCGGCGGCTTCGTGTTCGTCAGGGACTTCGCCCCGGGGGACCTGAGGTCTGAATCAAGGGAGGAATCCGACATCAGGTACGTACACCGCACCCCCGAGGAGCTGGTCTCCGCGTTCATGGATGTTGAGGTCGTGTCGGCGGAAATAGTGGAGGAGAAGACGCGGTTCGGGGCGGTCCGCCGCCGTTCCGAGGTCCTCCTGAGACGCAGGCGATGCCTTCCCGGTCATCGAAGCCTATATGTTGTCGGGCCCAATCGGCCGTTTATGAAGTGTCCCCGTTGTGGTCACGAGAATCCGGATGAGGTCCTCTTCTGCGAGGAGTGCGACTGGAGGGTCGACGTCCCGTACATGCCGGAGAAGAAGCGCAATCCAGTGCATTTCGCAGGCGCGACGATCGTCCTGGGACTCATCGCCGCGGTGTGCGCGTTCATGAGCGGAACCGAGCTCGTGGCACTGGCCGTCGGAGCTATCGCCCTCATCCTGGGAGGATACTCCATGGGCGTCGCCAGGCTCGTCGAGACCGACAAGACCCAGCTGTGCCTCGCCATCTCCGGCGTCGGTATGATCCTCGGGGTCCTCGGGTTCCTCATCGGCTTCGCATCCTTCGTGGGAGCGATGTGATGGCAGTCTACCGCGGGAAGTACATACTCGAGGGTCTCGGAAGCATCAGCCCCGAGATGGAGCACAACCTCGACATCGCCTACGACATCTGCATGTCCTACAAGGGGGACTTCCCCTGCGAGATGTGCGGGAGGTGCTGCCACCAGCCCCACATCGTCGTGAGACCGGAGGAGATCGACCGCGTCTCCACAGCCGCGGGCATCCCCCTCCCCGTCTTCATGACCGAGTACCTGGTCCGCATGCCGGACGGAAGGTTCCTGTTCAGGAAGACCGATCCCTGCGCGTTCCTCGGGAAGGACAACAGGTGCACCATTTGGAAGGACCGCCCGCAGATCTGCGACGACTTCCCCTACGCGGTCTCGATGTTCATGAGCCGCGTGTATCTTGCACTGACCAATCCGGACGCGGACATCATGTCCCTCATTTCCTACATGGACGACGAGTGGCCGTGCACCCGCGTCATCAAGGCGGACATAGCCTCGAAGATCGAGGCGGCCCGCAAGGACGTCGTCGCCCAGCGATCGGGTGCTCCGAGAAGAAGCCGAGCAGCTCGTCCGAATACGCGTCGAACGGTATGCCGTGGCCCTGCCCCTCCAGGATGATCATCCTGCTGTCGGGGATGCGCTCCGCCACCTTGACCCCCTGCTCGCAGGGGACCATGATGTCCTCGTCGCCGTGGATGAGCAGTGTTGGCGCGGATATCCCGAGGTCCGGCTCGCCGGAATCGTTGTCGCCTATGGCGTCCAATTGCATGAGGAGGCCGTGCGGGTCCAGGGGCTCCCGCGGCAGCGGTGCGTCCCTCCCCTCGGTTTCGAACCTTCTGAATGTGGATTCGGTCAGACAGAACGCGTTTATCGACCGGAACAGGCACTCCATCGGCGCCCTCCCGTCCAGGACCATGTCGACCATCCCCCTCAGGACGTAATCAGATCTGGCGGGCCTCTGGAGATAGGTCCCCACGAGGGTCAGGTCGGCTACCCTGTCCGGATGCCTGCAGGCGAGCTTCCTCGCTATATGGGATCCCATGGACCATCCCACCACGTGTGCCTTCCCCATCCCGAGATCGTCCATGACGGCGACGGCATCGTCCGCCATGTCGGCCATCGAGAATGGTCCGTCGTACACGGTGTCGCCCACCCCGCGGTTGTCCATTGTCACGCAGAGGCATCCCTCGAGCAGAGGGGGCATCCTCCTCCAGTAGGAACCGGCGGCTCCGAACCCGGCCAGGAGGATGACGGGCTCCCCGTCGCCTGCGGTGTCGTAGCGTATCCTGGCTCCGTCGGACTCGGCGAACATGATGCCGTCATGTCCGCATCCGCCTTAAACCAACGCGTAGCATAATTATCGTGGTAGACGATTCCGCGTGCATGTCCGAGTCCAAGAAGAGGATCCTGCTGATGGTCCTCGACGGGGCCGGCGACCGCGCCTGTCCCGAACTCAGGGGTCTCACCCCGCTGCAGCATGTAAGGACGCCGAACCTGGACTGGTTCGTCGAGCACGGTATGGCCGGGCTCTGCGATCCCATATCGCCCGGCGTGCGCGCCGGCAGCGACACCGCCCACTTCTCCATCCTGGGATACGATGCCAGGGCCGTGTACACGGGCAGGGGGCCCTTCGAGGCCATCGGGGCGGGTGTGGACATACAGCCGGGCGATGTTGCGTTCAGATGCAACTTCGCCACCGTCAACAGCGACATGGAGATCCTGGACCGCAGGGCCGGCAGGATAAGGGAGCCCGAGACGGAACAGCTCGCCGAGGCGCTGGACGGCATAGAGATAGACGGCATCGAGTGCTCGGTCCACGCCGGAACGGAGCACAGGGCGGTGCTCGTCCTGAGAGGGGACGGGCTCTCGCCGGACGTCACGGACTGCGATCCGGGGGAGGACACCCATCTGCTCAGGTGCGAGCCGCTCACCGAGGAGGCGCAGCTCACCGCGGACGTCGTCAACGGATTCCTGGACGAGGCCTATGAGAGGCTCAGGTCCCACACGGTCAACAGGAAGAGGTCCGCCGCCGGCCTCCCTCCGGCCAACATGCTGGTCCCCCGCGGGGCCGGCGGATATCCCGATATCGAGTCGTTCCCGGAGAAGTACGGCATCAGCGCGACCTGCGTCGCCGGTGTCGGTCTCGTCAAGGGCATCTGCAAGGTCTGCGGGCTGGACGTCTATCCGCTCCCCCCGGCCTGCGACGGAGGCATGAACTCAGATCTCATCATGAAGATGGAGGGGGCCCTGGAGGCCCTTGAGGAGTACGACCTCGTACTTATGAACATCAAGGCCCCGGATGTGGCGGGTCACGACGGTGACGCCAGGGCGAAGAGCGAGGCCATCAAGCGCATAGATGCGGCGGTGGGATTCTTCCGCTCCAGGATGCCTGAGGATCTGGTCGTCGTGATCACCTGCGACCACTGCACCCCGTGCTCGCTCCAGGACCACAGCGGTGATCCCGTGCCCATAGCGTTCTACACCCAGGGCATGATCTGGGACGATGCCGGGGAGTTCAGCGAGACCGGATGCTCCAGGGGCATGGTCGGGAGGATCAGGGCGACCGACATCATCCCGATCTGCATGGACCTGGCAAACCGCACGTCGAAGTTCGGATCGTGAGTAAAGGCCGAGCACAGCCGTGAGGCTACCTCCGGTGGTGACGGGGACCGTCAGTCCCGCCGAGATGTCCGGTGTTCCGGAAGCGCTCCCGAGGCTCGTCTCCAGGACGTCTCCGGACGGTGCCGAGAACGACAGCTCCAGCAGATACGGCCTGCCTTTGCAGAACGCATCGAGGGACTCCTCGAGATAGTCCGGAGCCCCGCCCTGTCCTGTGACCAGGGACAGCGCCGTCATGTCGGACAGGCGGACCAGCGTGTCGTCCCCCTCCGACATGTCCGACATGCGGACCTTGGAGGACATGACATCCTCCAGGAACCCGTAGGCGTCCCTCCCGTCGTCCGCGCCCGTGTCCGCGACCTGGGTGACCACGGAAGCCGCGATCATTATGACGAAGATGAACAGCATGGCGTCCACCATGGCGACGAATCCGCGGTCGTTCGTGCGCACAGGACCACCTCGAACACGGCGAGCACCTCCCTGCCGCCGTCGCAACCTATCACCGACGTCAGCGACCTCGACCATGGTGCGCCGTCAGTGGACCCTATGACGAAGGGCTCCGTCGTAACGCAGAACCTTCCGGGCACGGTCACCGTGACGGAGGCGCCGGACAGCCCCCTGGATCCCAGATACTCCTCGATATAGTCCTGGAAAGCGGGGACGAACTCCCCGTTGACGATCTCGCCCGTGACCCTGTCGGGATCCAGTCCCTCGGTGGGGTCCGACGCGATGCCTGCCGCGCCGACCGCAAGTCCGAGGAATGCCGTCAGCACGAGGATGACAGCCATGGTGGCTATCATCGATTCCAGGAATCCCATGTCGCCCCTGTCGTCCGCATACATGGGTCACATGTGCGTCGGGCCGGATATATAACCCTGAGCTGCTGCGTCAGCACTGCATCATGGTCATTCCTGACGCAGGCCCCTCTTGTAGAGGCCCTGTGTGAACGTGCCGCCGCACATCTCCAGGATCTTCTCCCTTAGCTTGGGATCCTGGTCCCGGGAGTACCTCGCCACGGCCTTCGCTAGCGCCGGAGGCCTCTTCCTCACATCGATGCCCACGGAGGACACCCCGGACCTGCCGAGCTCCGAGATGTCGTCGAGTAGGAACAGGTCCACGGAGTTCAGGATGCGGGCGAATCCGCGGGAGTCGCGGTACACCGGGAAAGACGCGCCCATCTCGTCTGTGATGGCGCCCGCTTCGATCCCGGGATCGCGGGTGTACATGAGCTCGGTCCTGCCGAAGGCCATGACCTCCGTCCTGGCCGGATAGCGCGCCACGAGATCGGACACCTCGTTCCTGGAGAGCTCCACGGAAAGCGTGGCCTGGTAGACGTCGCCGGGGAACAGCGAGTTGAAGGCGTTCATGGATGCCGCCGTGTATATCCTGGATCCCTTGGCGGATGCGAACTGCGACGGGTTCGCGATCATGACAGATCCCTCCGCACCGCACTCGTCCCCGGCGTCGAACCTCGGCAGTATGGTAACGAACTCCCTTCCGGCGGCCTCGCACGCCTCGCGGGCCTCGGTAAGGTGCGGGCCCCATTCGAAGTACACCCTGTCGGCGTAGGGCAGGACCGCATCCAGCACCTTCATGCCGCTGACGTAGAACGACCTGTCCGGGTTCGCGTCCCTGTGCGGGTTCCTGGCGGGGACTGTGCCCTCCACCTTCGGCCTCTGGGTGCTCCCGTTGAGCCTGGGGGCCCCGCCGATGAGGTTCTTGACCTCGTCTATGCGGGGGTCGTAGGTGCGGTAGATGTCGTATGTCCCGTCGGGAATCTTGAACGGCACGGTGATCGGATCGAGGGTGCCGACCTTGAACCCGCCGACCTTCTCGTCCCCTCTGAATATGGATATGCCGTCCTTCCTGCCGATGGGGTCCCTGAAGTCCACGGGCGTGAGGCGCTGGGCCCTGATCTCCGCGGTCCCGAGGCGGAATCCGCGGTTGTCCGGGTAGAGCGGCTGGACGGGCGACACGACGCCGTCCAGGTATCCGGTGGACGTCCCGCGGTTGAACACGGTGCGCAGGAGCCCGAGGGCCTCCTCATACTCCTCGCCGCGGTCCCCGTCCTCCGCGAGCGAGTAGACCTTCGCGGAGAGGTAAGCGTACGCCGGAGAGCGCATCCTGCCCTCGATCTTCAGGGAATCTACGCCGATGTCCCTGAGGGCCTCTATGCGGTCGGCCCCGAACAGGTCGGCGCAGCTCAGCAGGTATCCGGTCGAGTCCTTCGATTCGTACCTCTTCCTGCACGGTTGCGCGCAGGATCCGCGGTTGCCGCTCCTGCCGCCCATGAAGCTGGACATGAGGCATCCGCCTGACATGCAGTAGCAGAGCGCCCCCTGGATGAACACCTCCGTCTCGATGGGGGAGTCGGGGACGATCCCGGCGAGCTCCTCCAGCGTGAGCTCCCTGGCGAGGACGGCGCGGTCCAGGCCCTGCTCGGCGCACCATTCCAGCCCCTTGAGGGAATGGATCTGCATCTGCGTGGAGGCGTGCTTCGGGATGTCGATCCCGGAGACGGCCCTAAGGAGCCCGAGGTCCTGTATGAGCACCGCGTCCGCGTCTATGTCCCTCAGGAACCTGACGAACGAGACGGCCTCGTCCATCTCCCTGTTCAGTATAGACGTGTTCACGGCGACATGCACCTTGACGTGGCGGTCGTGGGCGTAGCCTATGGCCCCCTCGAGCTCGCGGTCGGTGAAATTCCCCGCGAACGCACGGGCGCCGAAGCTCTTGCCCGCCAGATAAACGGCGTCGCATCCGCCCTTGATCGCTGCTGCCAGTCCTTCCGGGTTGCCTGCCGGCGAAAGTATCTCCACGCCACCCAATCCCCCGCCGATATAATGGTTGTTGTGGCTCCGGCAGCCCCATCCCATCCTCAGGCGGTCCGACAGGGTCGGCCGATCCTAATCCAAAGGGGATCCGCCCCCGGCTCAACTTATCTAATAACGTACATGAACACTTGCACTGACGCTCTCCGATTATAATCCCGGACGGGGAACCGCGTCCCATGGAACCCAAATTCGGATTGGACAGGCTGTTCGGGCATGCGGAGGAATCCCCTCCGGCAGAGATCTGCGACGACCTCCTGATGATAGACTGCAGGGGATGCGGGTACGCACCAGTCCCAGGATCAAGGGAGTGTCTGGGATGCATGGTGGAGAGGATGAGCGCAGTCGGCGGCGCTGACAGGCTGATCCTCCGCACAGGGAGGGACACCGAGATATCCGGCAGGGCGGGCAGGGCCGTCAGGGAGGCGGCTTCGCTCAGGCGTTGGTCTATGCCCCAGGAGACTCCAAAGGGGCGCTGCAGGACGTGTCCCGTGTCGAGGCACGGGATTCTCTCCCGTGCGTGGGAGCGCTTCCCGGAGGGCATGACGGACGGCCTGGCGGAGGAGGCGCTGTCCCAGATCCCGGAGAGGGACGGGTGCAGGGAGTGCGTGGAATCCACCGTTCGCGCCCTCGCGCAGCTGGACGAGGGCATGGCCGAGATACTCTCCAAGATGACGGGAGGTCTGCCATGAAGCTGCGCCTGCCGCCGTTCGCCACCATCGTCCGCCCGTCGCCGGAGGACGATTTTGTCATCCCCGGGGCCGAGGACGTGGGGCAGATCCCGCCCGGGAGGCCCCCATCCGCAATCCAGAGGGCCGGGGGCAGGTCCTCGGCGTTCTCCGAGGCCTTCACCGCGCTCATGGGGGAGAACGTTCGCACCAAACCGTCCTACACGGACTGCTGGGTCGCCTCGGTTCCCGAGCTCCGCCCCATCGCGTCGTACATGACCGACATGGGCTCGGTCCTCATCGGACTGTCAGAGGGCGGTGAGACCGTGTACTCGGTCACCCCGAGGGAGTACGCGTATCCGGATCCGCTGAACGCGGTGGTGATGGACGTCATCGACGGAATCCGCGAAGTGTACAGGGACGGTGGCGGGAGCCTGGACCGCGACACGGTCATGGGCATGACCCGCTCCGTCCTGACCGAGAGGTGGGATGACCTGGAGGGGGCGTGCGGGGGCGGGGACGTGGAATCGGTCATGAGGGACGTCTGCGCCATCGCGTACCGCCATTCCGTCGGTGCGGGGATATTCGAGGTCCTGCTGGCCGACCGCCACATCGAGGACATCTACGTGGACGCGCCGTGCAGCATGAACCGCATCCACGTCACGGTGAACGGGATAAACGGCCTGAACTCCCACATCAGATGCTCCACCAACCTGATGGCGGAGGAGCGCGAGGTGTCCAACCTCCTGAACATCCTGAAGAGGGACAGCGGCCTGCGCTTCTGCAGATCCTGCCCCGTTTTGGAGACCGACATGCGCGGGTTCGACGCGAGGGCGACCGTGGTGGGCTATCCGCTCAGCCCGAGGGGGAATGCGATTGCGATCAGGAAGCACTCCGTACGCCCGTGGACGCTTTCCCGCCTGATAGCCAACGGCACCGTCAGCCCGAGGGCCGCCGGGATATTATCGTTCATAGTCAACAGCAGGGCGACCGTCCTGATCTGCGGGGCGCGCGGTGCAGGCAAGAGCTCCCTCCTCAGCGCCCTGATGTTCGAGTTCCCGCTGAGCCAGAGGATCCTCACCATCGAGGACACCCTGGAGCTGCCGGGCGACCACATGAGGAGGATGGGCTACAAGGTGCAGACCATGCTGGTGGACGATCGCATCCAGGGGTCCGTCTCATCCCGCTCGGATGAGGCTCTTCGCGTGTCCCTGAGGCTGGGGGAGTCGGCCATAGTCATGGGGGAGGTCCGCGGGGAGGAGGCCAGGACGCTCTACCAGAGCATGCGCGCGGGCCGCGCCGGGAGCGCGATCATGGGCACCGTGCACGGCGACTCCGCCGCATCCGTCTACCAGAGGATGGTCTTCGACATGGGCATCCCACCCGAGGCGTTCGGCGCCACGGACATACTTGTGACACTCGGGACGGTGAGGGACAGACGTACGGGGAACCTCATCCGCAGAGTGAACGAGCTGGTGGCCACCGGCGCATCCCCGGGCGAGTTCCTGGACGCCTCGGGGGTGGACGGGCTACTATCGTCGCCGTTCGCGGAGAGGGCCCTGTCCTCCCTTCAATTGGGTCGCAGGGACGTCGTGAAGGAGATTAGGGCGAGGTCGATGATGCGCTCGTATCTGGCGTCCCTCGGCACCGAGGACGAGGGGTTCCTGGGGCCGGAATGGATCCTGGCGGCGAATGAGATCCTCGCCGGGATGCCCCAGTCCGCTTCCGCGGAGGACGCCCTGGCCGTTCTGAAGGGGAGGATCGGTAGGGATGACCGATCCGAGGAGGCTGACCAACGAGGGCCCGACGGTCGTCGGGCTGATGACGTCCGTCATCGAGTCAGGGGGATCCCTGGACATGGCGGCCAGGGCGGTGTCCGAGGAGGGGCCGAAGCTCTCCGCCGAGCTGTTCTCGGTGGCCGTGAGGCTCACGGACACCAAGGGCTCCGCCGGCATATCGCAGGCTCTCTCCGAATCGCTTTCCGGTCTGCCGGAGTCCGCTTCGGGTTACAGGCAGGCGATGCTCCTGTGCATCTCCGCATCCGAGGCGGCCGAACCGCAGGAGAGGCTCAGGATCCTCAAGGAGGCATCCGATGTGGCCCTGGACGCCGTGCGCATCATGGGGGAGAAGTACGCCGCCGGCCTCTCCACCCCGTGCATGGCGGTCTTCGGTCTGGGGATAATGGCGCCCATGATCCTGATGTCCATACTGCCGATCATGGGTCTCGGCGGGATGTTCGCGGAGATGCCGGTGGACAGCGGCACGATGCTCATGACCACACTGGTCCTGATCCCGGCGGCGATTCTCTGTCTGGCGTACTGGCTCCGCCAATCGAACCCGTTCCTGGAGCGTTCGGGGAGTCCCCGCGACGCGCTGTGCGCACTGCCCCTCCTCACAGCCATCCCGCTATACCTGGCGATGATGTCCTTGCGCACGGGGGCGGTCGAGGCGCTGATGCTGTCCATCGCCCCTTCTGCTGTGGCCTGTCTGATAATGATGTTCGACGGCCGCAGGGCGGACCATGCCAGGGCCAGGTCCGAGAAGGGGCTGAGGGACTGCGTCTTCGAACTGGGCAACGCCCTGCTGGGAGGCGACAACTTCGAGACCGTGGCCGTGGAGGCTGTGTCGTCCAGGGTCGAGTGCAGGGAGGTGGGCACCGCGCTCAGCAGAGAGCTCGACCTGTGCAGGGGAGATGTCCGCGGTGCGATCAGGAACGCGGTGGGTCCCATATCGTCCGAGGTCTCCAGGACCCTCTGCGACATCCAGCGCTGCTCCGAGAAGGACACGGAGGACGCGGGGAGGCTGGCCATCGCGGTGGGGAGGCAGTTCCAGAACACGTCCAACATCAGGAACGAGCTGGGTCTGAAGCTCAAGGGGATGACCGATATGATGGTGGGCACGGCGATGCTGTTCGCCCCGATGGTCCTTGGGATGAGCACGTCGATGCTCGGACCGCTCAGCGAGATATCGGGTTATTCGGGCCTGGAGGGCACGGAGGTGGCCCTGGCCGTGTACCTGGTCGAGCTATGCGCGATCATCGCGGTGCTCACGTCTAGCCTGGGGGACGGCGACGGCATCAGGGGGATGGTGTGGAGGTTCTGCCTCTCATGTCCCATAGCTCTGGCCGTGTTCTGGTTCTGCATCGGGGTTCAGCTCCGAAGGTGTTAACCAAGGGGAGGGGATGCGAGTCCATGGACGGCAGGGCCAGGCTGTTGGCGGCGGGTTGCATCGCATCGGGGGCGGTACTCGCCCTGATGATCCTGTCGCCCCTCCTCTCCCCCTACGGCGCCTTCAGAGGGCTCGACGGGTCCCCCGGATTCATTGACGGGGGCTGGGAGGGCGGAGGCCCGGCGAGTCTGGCGTATCTGCTGGGGGATCTCGTCTGTCATCAGGAGGAATCCAGGAGCCTGATCCTGAACGGCTCCCAGATGCCAGTCTGCGCGAGGGACACCGGGATCCTCATGGGCCTCGCGATCGGTTTCGCCGCTTGCCTGCTCATCCGCGACAGGCTCGCGGACAGGCGCATCGCGGCCCTGGGCGTGGTGCTCGTAGCGGTCATGGCGGCCGAGTGGCTTGTGGAGACCACGGGCTTCGATTCGCAGGCCTGCAGGCTCATCTCAGGGGTTTCGGCCGGGGTCGGTGCGAGCCTATTTCTGGCTTGGATGCTATATAGGCAGGATGACCGGGGAGAGCGACGCGGGGATCGACTGGGAGTACGGCAGGGCCGCCTCCGATGCGGTGGAGTGGTTCCTGAGGGAGGGATTCCTGAAGGCGGACGACTGCTCCATGAACGTCGCCTGCGGTCGTGGCGGATTCGCCGCCCCGATGAGCAGGACGGTCCGTGTGCTGGTCTGCATGGACAGCAGCAGGGACTCCCTCGACATAACCGGTCAGCGCTGCGCCGGAGGATGCCGCACCGAGCTCTTCCAGCAGGACTGGCGCTCCTACGTCCCCGCCAGGGGCAGATACGACTCCTGCGTCATGTCGCCTTCGTACCTCTGTTTCAACATGGAGACCATACGCAGGATCGAGACGGTGTCCAAGAGGGGATGCGCCGTCGTCTTCCCGCTGGAGTTCGACTACCGCAGGCTCCGGAAGGGATTCCTCCAGAGTCTAGGTGTCGATGCGGGCTTCCTGTCGATGCCTGAGTTCCCTGACCCGCGCCCGTTCGCCGTCTGGCTGTCGGAGAAGGGCAGGGAACTGGAGACGCGCCGCTTCCAGTCCACCGTAGAGTGTCCCGACGAGGTCTTCAGGACGGCGATCGTCCGCGATTCCGTCCTCCACGGTGCCGACGAGGCCGCCGCAGCTTCCATGGCCGACAGATACGTCTCGAAGGTCAGCAGGGGCGGTGCGGTCAGGTACAAGTTCTCCGCCAATGTCGTTGCCTGGAACATGGTGCGATCAAGTTCGGATCGTGGACAAGGGTGAGACGAGCAGGCACGAAGTCCTGACGCCGGCCCGGCATGGTTGAAAGTTGAGGCACGCGGGTCTGTCTAAAGATGCGTGTATGTCGCACGGGTCTTACTGGCTACTCGTCTCGACACGCCGTATCGGGACGTATTGAAAAAGTCTTCGGAGGGGTTTGTCGGGAGGGGTGTTATCCCCTCCCATGAGATTCATTCGCACCTGGTCCATCCGCAGGACTTGCAGACGTTGCAGCCGCCCTGGAACTCGAGCTCGGCCCCGCACTTGGGGCAGGGGTTCTTGATCTCCCTGACGGGCGCCTCCTCCGGTGCCTCCTCAGGGATCCCGCGGATCTGGGTCTGCATCTCGTTGTACATGTCCATCAGCGCCCAGCCGACGGCCATGGGGCAGCAGGATCCGAGGGAGGTGTCCCTCTTGGTGTGGGTCCTGACCACGTAGGACGGGCAGGAGCCGCAGGACTTGAGCTGGTCGACGATCTTGTCGATGCTGCATCCGGACCTGGCGGCCAGGGAGATCATCCTGGACAGCCCGACCATGAAGTTGTTGCATCCGCCGGTGGATCCCTTGTTGAGGTAGGCCTCCTTGAGCTCGCCGGTGTCGGGGTCGAAGAACGCGGTGCAGTGAAGGCTGCCGCATCCGGTCATCAGCTTCCTCTTCTTGCCGACGACATTGTTGCTGACCTCCTCGACGGCACCGCGCTTCTCCTCCTTGACTGCGGGTGCGGGCGCCGGTTCGGGGGCCTTGTCCTTGGTGGAGAGGATGCCGAGGCGCTTGCAGCCGTCGCGGAAGACGGTGACGCCCTTGCATCCGGACTCCCATGCGAGCATGTAGATGTTGTAGACGTCCTTCTCGGGGAAGTCCTCGGGGAGGTTGACGGTGGAGCTGATCGACGCGTCGATGTGCTTCTGCCAGGTCGCCTGCATCCCGATCCTGTTCTTGTAGTCCAGGTTCTGGGCGGTGACGAAGTATCCGGGGAGCTGTTCCTCGGTCGTCACGTCGGGGTGCCTGTCCATGTAGGACTGCACGATGGGGGTGTAGACCTTGTAGTACTCGTCGTGGTCCGAGAGGGAGGTTGTCCTCCTCTCGTACGAGATGGCGAAGATGGGCTCGATGCCGCCGGAGATGCCCAGCATGGTCGAGAGCGTCCCGGTGGGGGCGATGGTTAGGAGCTGGGAGTTCCTGAGACCGTACTCGGCCACCAGGGCGCGGGTCTCGTCGGAGGCGTTCTCCTTGAAGAAGGGCGACTCGAGGATCTGCTCGGGGACGCACTTGGCGAACATGCCCTTGTCCCTGGCGAGGACGGCGGACTCGTTGAGGGCGGTGTCCATCATGAGCCTTCCGAGCTTGTCGCAGAAGTCGACCGCCTCGGGGGATCCGTAGGTGTAGCCGAGCATGATCAGCATGTCGGCGAGTCCCATGATTCCCAGGCCGATCTGCCTCCAGTTGCTGACGGACTCCTTCTGCTCCTGCAGCGGGTGCAGCGGGAGACCCTCCTCCAGAACGTCGTTCAGGGCACGGACGCAGATGCGGACAGACTCGATGAAGTCCTCGGACTGGAACTTCCCGTCCCTGACGAAGGCGGCCAGGTTCATGCTTCCGAGGAGGCAGCTGCCTCCGGCCGGGAGCGGCTCCTCTGCGCAGGGGTTGGTCCCGGCGTAGGAGTAGTCGGGGAACTCTGAGAGGAGGTTCCAGGAAGAGATCCTGTCCCAGAACAGGCATCCGGGCTCCCCGTAGTCCCAGTTGTTGTAGCAGAGTCTCTCGAAGAACGCGTTGGCGTCGAGCTCCTTCTCGATGTGCTGGTTGCTCTCGGGGCGGTCGAACCACTGGATGAACTTCCTCCTGTCCCTGACGCA
>CASFYI010000087.1 GCA_949298875.1 uncultured Methanomassiliicoccales archaeon
CCCTTCGAAGATCGTCTGTATAGGCTGGAACTACCGCTCCCATGTGAGGGAGCTCGAATCGGAGCTCCCGAAGGAGCCGACCGTGTTCCTGAAGCCACCCAGCTGCATCATCGGGGACGGGGACGAGATCGTCATACCCGCGGGCGTCACGAACGTGCAGCACGAGGTGGAGCTGGCCCTGGTCTTCGGGAGGAGATGCAAGAGCGTCTCCGAAGAGGATGCGCTCCTGTACGTCTCCGAGGTGGCGGTGTTCAACGACGTGTCGGCGAGGGACATGCAGACCGCCGCCCGGAAGGCAGGCAACACATGGGACCTGAGCAAGGGAATGGACACCTTCGGCCCCACGTCCGAACCCGTGCCCGTGGAATCCGTCGGTGATCTGCAGGACCTGGAGCTGACGCTCACCGTCAACGGGGATGTCAGGCAGCGCGGGAACACCCGCGACATGATATTCACGGTCCCGGAGCTCATAGCCTATGTCACAAGGTTCATGACGATGGAGCCCGGCGACATCCTCATCACCGGGACCCCGGAGGGGGTGTCGGAGATCAGGCCCGGTGACGTCGTTCGCGCCGAGATCGAAGGCGTGGGCGTCGTCACCAACCACGTGGTTTCGGGCGCCCGACCGTGCCGACCGCGTACCGTCCAGGCGCACCCTTATTATGCGCGCGCGTCATGGAAGGTCATCATGACAGTCGTCGAGATCAGAATCGAGCTCAAGAAAGGGGTCGCCGACCCGGAAGGCAAGAACACCAGGAAGACGCTGGAGTCCCTTGGTTTCGAGGGCATAACCGACGTCAGGACCGTCAAGCTGTTCGAGGTCGAGTCGGAGCTCCCCGCGGACGAGGCCAAGGCCCAGGCCGAGGAGATGTGCAGGAAGCTGCTCGCGAACCCCGTCATCCAGAACTTCAGGGTATCGGTGAGATGAGATGACCTGCGGGATGAGCAGGCGCGACGCGTCGTTCGATCTGTGCGACATCTCCATCCGCGACGCGTCCGACGAGGACCTCGTGAAGCTCTCGGCGGACATGAGCCTGGGGCTCTCCGCCGACGAGATGCGCACGATCAGGGATTATTTCGCGAAGGAGGGCAGGGACCCCACCGATGTGGAGCTCCAGGCCCTCGGTCAGGCGTGGAGCGAGCACTGCTGCTACAAGAGCTCCAAGCCCATCCTGAAGGAGTTTGTCTTCGGTCTGGACAACGACCGGGTGCTCTCCAAGGGCGACGCCGGCGTGATGATCTTCGACGACGACTACGGATACGCCCTGAGGATCGAGAGCCACAACCATCCGTCCGCCGTGGAGCCCTACGGAGGCGCGGCCACCGGTATCGGCGGCATCCTGAGGGACGTCGTCTGCATGGGCGCCCAGCCCATAGGCCTCGCTGATCCCCTGTGCTTCGGCCCGATCGACCGCGAGGTCGACCTCCTGCCCGGAGTCAAAAGCCCCCGCTATCTGATGAGCGGGGTCGTCTCCGGTATCCGCGACTACGGGAACAGGGTCGGAATACCGACCATCACGGGCGGATTCTTCTTCGACGAGAAGTACACCGGCAACTGCCTGGTCAACGTCGCATGCCTCGGCATCGTCGCGAGGGAGGACCTCGCGAGGAACTACGCCGGAGGCCCCGGGGAGGTCATGATCCTCATCGGCGGGAAGACCGGCAGGGACGGTATCCACGGGGTCAACTTCGCCTCCGCGGATCTCACCGCGACTTCCGACGAGGACTCCCGCGGCGCCGTCCAGCTCGGCGACCCGATCATGAAGGAGCCCGTCATGCACGCCTGCTTCGAGGTCAACGCCCGCCATCTGATCACGGGCATGAAGGACCTCGGCGGAGGCGGCCTGAGCTGCGTCGTGGGCGAGATGGCCCTGGACGCCGGCTGCGGAGCCGACGTGGACCTGGAGAAGGTCCCGCTCAAGGAGCCCGGCCTCGCCCCGTGGGAGATCTGGGTGTCCGAGTCCCAGGAGCGCATGATGTGCACCTGCAAGCCCGAGAACGTCGACGAGGTGCTCGCGATATTCGACATGTGGGACGTTCCCGCCACCCCCATCGCCAGGACCACCGCCGAGAAGCGCACCCGCCTGTTCTGGAACGGCGAGAAGATCTTCGACATGGACCTCGAGTTCCTCACCGGCGGACCGGTCTACAACCGCCCGTACGAGCTCCCCACCCCGTCCTCCAAGGACGGCGAGGTCTTCCCCGAGATCGAGGACGACTGCGAGGCGATCCTCGCCATGCTCTCCGATCCCAACGTGGCCTCCAAGGAGTGGGCCATCAGGCAGTACGACCACGAGGTCCGCGCGTCCACCGTCATCCACCCGATGGTCGGCCCTCTGAACGAGACCGGACCCGGGGACGCCAGCGTCTTAAGGCCCGTGCCCGGCAGGATGAAGGGTCTCGCCGCGGCGATAGGGTGCAACCCGTGGTTCGCCGAGGCCGACCCGTACAGGGGAGGCATGGCGGCCATCGACGAGGCCTGCAGGAACATCGTCGCCGTCGGCGCCAGGCCCGACGCGTTCACCGACTGCCTCAACTTCGGCAACCCGGAGAAGCCCGAGAGGCTCGGGGAGTTCCGCGAGGCCGTCAGGGGTCTGGGGGAGGCCGCACGCGGCCTCGGTCTGCCGATACCCTCCGGTAACGTGAGCCTGTACAACGAGGCCCCCGGAGGACATCACATCCTGCCCACGCCCATGATCCTGGGCTGCGGGCTGATCGACGACGTCAGGAAGTGCATCACCGCCGACTTCAAGAGGCTCGGCAGCATCATCATGGTCGTCGGCGAGACGAGGGACGAGATGGGCGGATCCCTGCTGTTCAGGAAGTTCGGCGGGGAGAAGGGGGAGGTCCCCGAGACCGACATCCCGAGGCTCAAGCGCCTGATGGACGAGCTCCTCCAGGCGATGGACGAGGGGCTGGTCATCAGCTGCCACGACTGCTCGGACGGCGGCATAGCCGTGGCCGTCGCGGAGATGTGCATCTCCGGCCACATCGGCGCGGAGATCGATACCTCCGCCATGCCCGGGGAGGACTTCAGGGTGAAGCTCTACTCCGAGAGCTGCAGCAGGTGGATCGTCGAGGTCGACGGCGCGGACGTCAGCAGGTTCATGCAGGTCATGAACGGCGACGCTTTCCCGCTCGGCATAACCAAGGGCGACAGGCTCCTGATCAAGGACAACGGCACCGAGGTGCCGCTGGACGAGATGATCAGGGCGTGGAGCGAGCCCGTCTGGAACATCATGGGGGGAAAGGCATGAGGCCCGAGGATGTCAGGGTGTGCGTCATGCGCATCGAGGGAACCAACTGCGAGGACGAGATGGCGAGGGCGTTCAACGCCGTCGGCGCGGACGCCGAGAAGGTCCACCTCAAGCAGCTCATCGGCCAGGCGCCCTCCGGGCTCCGCAGAAGCCTCGAGGACTACGACGTGCTGGCCTTCCCCGGCGGGTTCTCCGCTGGTGACTACGTCCGCGCGGGAGCCCTGTTCGCCGCGAGGATCAAGGCCTCCCTCGGACCGCAGATCAAGGCCTTCGTCGAGGCCGAGAAGCCCGTGATCGGGATCTGCAACGGATTCCAGATCCTCGTCGAGCTGGGGCTGCTCCCCGCCTTCGAGGGCGCGATGACCGACTGCCCCACCGCCGCGCTGTACACCAACGACTCCGGCAGGTTCGAGTGCAGGCCGACGGTCCTGAGGAACGACAACAACGGCAAGTGCCTCTTCACTTCCGAGATCCCGAAGAGGAAGACGCTCATGATCCCGTCCGCCCACGCGGAGGGGAAGCTCATGAGCAGCGACCCCGACTTCGTCCAGAGGCTGGAGGACAACGACCAGATCGTCTTCAGGTACGTCCGCCCCGACGGGTCCGACGCCGACTATCCGTGGAACCCCAACGGGTCCCCCTCGGACATCGCCGGCATCTGCAACCCCGCAGGCAACGTCCTGGGCATGATGCCCCACCCGGAGCGTGTGATCGACAGGTTCACGCACGCCGACTGGACCAGGGGCTACACGACCGAGGAGGGTGACGGAAAGTGCATCTTCCAGTCGGTCATGAAGCATCTTGAGAGGATGTGAAAACGGGCGGGACACCCCCGCCCACAACGCCCCATGCGGATCCGGGAGCGGGTCCGCGGGGGCTCTCTATGATTTTCGGATTCCAGAACGGTCCGTCGCGATCGGACGTTGACCTTCACGTCCACCCTGTCGCCGTCCTCGAGGCTGAGGGTCCTGCGCAGGTGGTACTGGCAGATTATCTCAATGATGTCCGCATAGTGGGACCTCTCGGGGACCACGATGGCGCAGTCGATGTTGCGTATCCTCGCCTTGTAGGCGACGACGTTGCCGAAGCTGCGGCCGTTGTCCGTGAATCCGTTGATCGGCACACCGGCCACGCTCTTGATGACGTCGAGCTTCCCGACGTCGTCCGGATCCACATGGATGTTCAGGGTCCCCTCGAAGGGCTCGAATCCTAGCTTGGACTTGAACTGCTCCAGGTAGCCGGGCTGGCAGATGTAGTAACCGCCCTCGCCCATCCCGGACTGCACCGCGCCGTGGATGGTGATGTGGTCCGTGAGCTCGAAGATCCTGCGGTACTCATTGTACTCCTTGCGCAGGTCGTCTATCCCCTTCTGGGTCAGCTTGATGCGCTGCCTACGGGCGCCCAGGTCCCTGACGATGTACTTCTCCTCCAGGAGCTCCAGAATCCTCTTGGAGGCAGACTGCTGGCTCATCTCGAGCGCTTCGCCGAGCTCCCTCGAGGAGATGGCGATGTAGTCATCCATGGCTCCAAGCAGGGCGAGCTTCCTGAGTGCGAAGGAGTACTTCTCGTCCATGAGCGGACGGATGCCATGATACGATAAAAAGACTCTTCGGGATTCAGCTTAGAACGCGTCATTCCCGTGATGTCGTCGAGTATCATCCCGACGGTTCTGCGCTTAAGCGCAGGGTTCCCATGCCGGAACCCAGGATGTTGAGCGCCGCATTCTGATCGCGGTCCATCTCGAGACCACATATCGGGCATCCGAACATCCTCGTGGTCAGAGGTATGTGGTCACCCACATGCCCGCAGCGCGAGCAAGTGCGGGTGGTGTACGCCGGGTTCACCTTCAGCACCAGAGCGTCCGATTTCTCAGCCTTACGTTCCAGCTTGCGCGTCAGTGCTCCCAGGGAGACCTCCGTGTAACGTTTCCTTCTGGGGACTGTGTTGTCCTCCTTCTCGATCATCTTCCTGATCTTGAGGTTCTCTATGGCCACGAAAGTGTGGCCTTCGAGCATCTCGTCCGCCAGGTGCTCCAGGAATCCGTCGCGCCTGCGACGGATCCCGTCGCATATCCTGCTCAGCTGCCTCTCTTTCTTCCTGCGCTTGGGGCTGTCATCGTCCAGGGCGGCTATCTGGCGCTGGAGCCTGGCGATGTCCCTCTCTTTGCGTGCGTAGAAGTCGGGGGCCTTCGTCTTTCCGCCATGGGTGTCGGTGATGATGTCCACGAGACCTAAGTCGTAGCCCTCGCATACATCGGCGTCCAGATCGGTCCCTCCGCGGAACACGTGGTGCTCCGGCGCGATACTGTAGGTGACGTGAATGAACAGGTCGTCGTCCCTGAGCACGGCCCTGACCGCCACCGGCTCACCGCCCTTAGGGCGGTGGCGGTTGCGGTAGCGGATGACCATCTCCCCGTCTAGGGTTATACGCTCGTCATCGATCCTGAACGAGGTGACCGGGAGCGGTACCTAGCGGGTGTCTTCTCGCGTGGGAGATGTATCTTCCCGTCCTTGGCGGACTTCCTCTTGCAATGTTGGATCGCCCTGGTCAGTCTGTCGGAGGCATCCCTGAGCGTAACGGCCTTCACGGACCTGATGAGGGCGTCGTCCGCCCTCATCTGCGTAATCATGACGTTCATCTCGTATCTATCTAGGACGTGCCCTCCTTTCTTCATCGCGGGGACTGCGACATCCAAGAGCTCGTTGTAGACGCGACAGGTGACATCGCATCTCCTGCGCATCTCGCGCTTCACGGACCTGTTCGCGTACGTCTTGTACACGACGGTCACGAACCTGTCGGCGATGTCATCCTCCATGATGCATCATATCCCGAATTCAGATATAAGGCTCACAAGGGGGGTGGACCGAAAACCCCCCTTCCCCGACTTCTTTTATCGTCTGCCGTAATGGCATCGCGACTCACCTCACTCGAGAAATCCCGATTCAGGAACCGAAGAAATCACGTTCTACGCTGAATCCTGAAGAACCGATAAAAACCATAGGGAGGGGGTCCAGCCCCCTCATTGGAATGGTTTCAGATGACCCTGTTGGAGTCGACCCACTTGGAGACGTGGGGGCAGGCGGCGATGGCCACGAGGACGACCGCGATGACCAGCAGGATGACGCTGACCCAGAGCTCGGTCGCTCCGTAGATGGCCGCGATGATGGTTACGGCTCCGGCGAGACCGGAGAGGACCACGACGGTGTTGCCGCAGACGGGGCTGTACTTGGTGAAGGTGCCCGCCGCTGCGAAGAACATGACGGCGACTAGCATGTTGATCCCGACGAGGTACATGCTGTCGATGTCGGCGTTCCAGGAGGCCGCCATGGCGACGAGGGCGATGACGCCTCCGACGAATCCCAGGGCGGTTCCGATCTTCATGTTGTTGGGTACGGTGTTTGCCATTTTCGAGCCTCCTCAGGCGGTCTCCGGGTTGGAACCGGCGGCCTTGACATCCACCGCCATCTTGGCGCCCTCGGAGAACAGCCAGAGGACGAAGCAGGCGACGGAGGCGATCTCGATGTATCCGACGGGCTTGCCGACGGCGACTCCGATGATCACGACGATGAGCACGGATGCGATCACGGCGTTGATCCTCTTGCCCTCGGCCCAGTCGCCGAAGACGGACAGGATGACCGCGAGCGCCATGAAGATGAAGAACAGCCAGGTGACGGTCTCGTTGACGTTGCCGTTACCCAGGTCGGCGGTGTAGTAGCCGATGAGGATGAGGAAGATGCCGGTGAGGGCGGCCATGATGCCGCTGGCACGGCTGCATCCGTCCTCGACGTAGGCCTTTCCGACGCCGAAGACGAAGACGAGGATTCCTGCAATGATGGACCCGTACATGAACAGGTCGGCTGTGAACTCCACGCCGGACACGCCGAGGTCGGCCAGGGTCGACTCTCCGAGGACCCAGGAGGGGTCGTTCTCGGCAGCGACGAGGATCACCAGGGCGAGAAGGAGCCCGGTGAAGATGCCGATCACCGCGTAGGGCGCGGGACTGCGTTTGGTCGCATTCATGCGGTCGGGAAGGACGTGCGCGATTTAATATTGATTGCGCCCGTACAGGGGAGCCAGAGCATCAGGGGGACGCGCATGAAGTACATTTTCTTCGTCGGGACCGCGGGCAGCGGGAAGAGCACGCTGGTGGGAGCCTACAAGCAGTGGCTGGACGACCACGGGGTCGACACCATAGTCATCAACATGGATCCCGGGGCGGACGCGCTCCCCTACGAGCCCGACGTGGACATCCGCGAGTGGATCTCCCTGGACGACGTGATGCAGGAGTACGGCCTCGGCCCCAACGGCGCCCAGATCGTCGCGGCCGACCTCATGGCCGCCAGCATCTCGAAGATGACCGCCGTGGTCGACACCTACGGGTCGGACTACGCCCTCATCGACACCCCCGGACAGCTGGAGCTGTTCGCCTTCAGGGAGTCGTCCCAGCTGTTCGTCAGGGCCTTCGGGAGGGACAGCTCCATGGTCGTCTACCTGTCGGACCCGTCCCTGTGCAGGACCCCCAACGGATTCATCTCCGCCATGGTCCTCGGCGCGCTGGTGGAGTTCAGGCTGCAGCTCCCGACGCTGAACCTCCTCTCCAAGTGCGACACGCTGTCCGATGACGACGAGCAGAGGATGCTGGACTGGTTCCAGGTCTCGGATGCGCTGTACGGCGACCTTCTGGACTCCGATTCGGAGCCGGAGACGGTCATCGGCATGGAGCTGTTCAAGGCTATCGAGAACACGGGCGTGTTTGGCGAGATACGCGCGGTATCCGCGCAGGAGGGCATAGGCCTGGAGGAGATCTACGCCGCGGCCCAGCTCAACTTCTTCGGCGGGGACGACCTGGGCGAGGAGTGACCCTCCCCTTCGGTTCTGGTTCTGAGATCCGATGCGACGGCGGTCGCGGAAGAATGATGCCGGGGTCTCCCCCGGCGTGAAAGCGATTTCAGCCGAACATGTAGGCCGGAGCGGGCTTGATCTTGTTCCTTCCCGCCTCGGTGACCTTCTCCTTCGCCCTGACGAAGTCGTCCTGGGTGATGGTGTCCCTGTTGTCGCGGATGGCCAGCATACCGGCCTCGGTGCAGATGTTCTTGATCTCCGCTCCGGAGAATCCGTCGGTCATCTCGGCGAGTCCGTTGGAGGACACGTCGTCGGCGATGCTCATGTGCCTGAGGTTGATCTCGAAGATCTGCCTCCTGCCGTCGATGTCGGGCAGTCCGACGTCGATGATCCTGTCGAACCTGCCGGGCCTGAGCAGGGCGTCGTCGAGGATGTCGGGCCTGTTGGTGGCGCCGATGATCTTGACGTCGCTGGTGGGGGTGAACCCGTCCAGCTCGGAGAGGAGCTGCATGAGGGTCCTCTGGACCTCGCGGTCGCCGGAGGTGGCGACGTCGAGACGCTTCGCGCCGACGGAGTCCAGCTCGTCGATGAAGATGATGCTGGGAGCCTTGTCCTTGGCGAGCTGGAACAGCTCGCGGACCAGCCTGGCGCCCTCTCCGATGTACTTCTGCACGAGCTCGGATCCGACCAGCCTGATGAATGTGGCCTGGGTGGCGTTGGCGACGGCCTTGGCCATGAGGGTCTTTCCGGTTCCCGGGGGTCCGACCAGCAGCACGCCCTTCGGGGGCTCGATCCCGACCTTCTTGTAGAGCTCGGGCCTGAGGAGCGGGTCCTCGACGGCCTCCCTGAGCTCGAGCATCTGCTGCTTGAGCCCGCCGATGTCGTCGTAGGTGACCTCGGGCTTGTCGATGATCTCCGCGCCGGACACGACAGGGTCCACGGGCGACGGGAGCACCTCCATCAGGGAGAGCGTCTGCTTGTTCAGCGACACCCTGGACCCGGGTATGAGGTCCTCCTGGGGCACGTACTCGGACACGGTGACGACGAAATCGGGTCCGGTGGAGCTCTTGACGACCACGCGGTTGTTGGGGAGGACGTCCCTGAGGGAAGCGATGATGAGCGGGGGGCTCTTCAGCCTCTCGAGCTCGTTCCTGAGCCTGGAGAGGTCCTTCTGCAGCCTGAAGAGCTCGCTCTCGGAATAGCGCTTCTCGGTCTCGGCGTTCTGGAGGTCCTCCATCAGTCTGACGTTCCTCTCCTCGAGGGTGACAATCTTGGCCTTCAGCTCCGCCATGTCGTCGTTCTCGCCCGTCATATGCTCTCCCGGAGGTCACGGAAGAGGTTCGTTATAACCGTTGCCCATTTAAGTGCGGTTAATCACATCCGCGCGTGTCTTCTTCAGAAATAATATATCGCTCTCCGTTGTTGGAGTGCGCATGATATGCGAGATGTGCGGAAAGACTGTCCCCCAGACCCGCGAGGTCATCGTGGGGGGCGCCAGACTGAACGTCTGCCTCAACTGCGCCAAATTCGGCGAGGCCACCGGCGCGTCCGCGTCCAGGCCCGGGGCTCCCGTGACCCAGGCCGTCATCGACCAGAGGCTGGAGAGGCGCGAGAGGCGCATGCAGTCCAAGGACATCTACGTCGGTACCACGACCATCGAGATCGTCGAGGACTACGGGGGAGTCATCAGGAGGGCCCGCGAGGCCAAGGGGATGGACCTCAAGACGTTCGCCAACGAGATCCAGGAGAAGCAGGGCCTGCTCGCCAAGGTCGAGGCCAACAACCAGGTCCCCGACGACAAGCTCATCAAGAAGATCGAGAAGGCCCTCGACATCAAGCTGACCGAGGCCGTCCAGTCCGGTGGGACCATGGGCGGAGGCCGCTCGGACGGCATGACCCTGGGCAACTTCATCAAGAGGGAGTGATCCCGGATCCGCGGATCCAGGAGCGCACCCTCTCCACATGGGGCGCGATGTCGACCCCCGCGTCGCGGAGCGCGATGAGCGCCGCTGCGGAGATGTCGATGCCGAGGTCCCTGTGGATGCGGTTGCTCTCCTGGATGAACTCCCTGCGCTGGACCCCCGCCTCCGCGGCCGCGGACACCAGCGAGGGGAACGGGTCCCCTCCCTCATCCTTCTGTGTCTGGCACTTCGTCTCGAGGATGTCCCGAGGCGGGCGGTATCCGAGTGGGATCTCCGTCCCCGACAGGTCCCCGGACGGGCGCACGTACCCGTCCCTGACCTCGACCGCACCACATCTCCTGAGCACCTCAAGCAGGGTCTTCGCTTCGGAGGGCGAGAACCACTTCTGCCCCAGCGAGACCTCCATGACGAACTCGTCCACCGTGGCGACGTCCTTGCCCAGTATGCGGAAAAGCGCGGCGGCGCAGAGCCGGATCTCCTCTGTCATGCCCCGCGTCACCCCGTACCCCGTCATAACCGTTGCGCTCGCCTCCTATATACGCGCGCACGTTGTTTGTTATTGACACTAACTGGGGCGGAAACGCTTATATCCAACATGGGGATTGGGGCGCATCCCACTTGGTGATAAACATGAACTACACCAGATTCGAGAAGGCCAGGATCATTGGCGCAAGGTCACTGCAGATCTCCTACGGCGCCCCCGTCCTCGTGGACTATCCCGAGACCATGCTCGATCCCATCGACATCGCGATGCTGGAGTTCAAGCAGGACATGATCCCTATCACCGTCGTGAAGAACTGAAAGAGGTTATCACAATGGCAGACGACGACATTCAGCCGATAGACAGCAACGACCTTCTGGTGCCCGAGGAGACCTACCTCACCTCCGGTGTCCACATCGGAACCCAGCAGAAGTCCGCCGACATGAAGGACTTCATCTACAAGGTCAGGACCGACGGACTCTACGTCCTCGACATCAAGAAGACCGACGACAGGATCAGGGCCGCCGCCTCGTTCCTCGCCCGCTTCAACCCCAACAGGGTCCTCGTCGTCTGCGCCAGGCAGTACGGTCAGAAGCCCGCCAGGGAGTTCTCCAAGGCCATCGGCGCCCCCGCCTTCGCCGGAAGGTTCGTCCCCGGAACCCTGACCAACCCCGCCAACCCCAACTTCATCGAGCCCGAGGTCCTGGTCATCACCGACCCGTCCGCGGACAAGCAGGCCCTCAACGAGGCCCTGAACCTCGGCATCCCCATCGTCGCCCTGTGCGACGCCAACAACGAGACCCGCAACGTCGACCTCGTCATCCCCACCAACAACAAGGGAAGGCGCGCCCTGGCCTGCATCTACTGGCTGCTCTCCAGGCAGGTCCTCGTCGACAGGGGCGACCTCAAGGACCCCGAGGACTTCCGCATGGAGATCGAGGACTTCGAGGCCAAGCTGGTCATGTGAGGTCCCTCCGGGACTCTCCAAACAAACTTCTTAACAAACCCCCTTACCCCTTCTCCATGAGACAACCTGCAGTGGCGGGACGCTTCTACCCCGCCGGACGCGAAGCCCTCGTCGAGGCCATCGAGACCTGCTTCACCCATCCGCTCGGACCCGGCATGCCCGGTCCGTCCACGGACGGGAGGATGGTCCGCGGCATCATGGTCCCGCATGCGGGCTACATGATCTCCGGCCCCAACGCTGCCCACGCGTTCCGCAGGCTGGCGGAGGACGGGAGGCCCGACGCCTACGTCGTCATCGGACCAGACCACCACGGCACGTGCCGCGGCAGGAACGTCCTGTGCTCCGACCCCTACCTCACCCCGCTGGGGGAGTGCCCCGTGCACGAGGACATCTGCAGGAGGCTGGCCATGTCCATCCCCGACGAGCCGGAGTGCCACGTATTCGAGCACTCCGTGGAGGTGGAGGTCCCGTTCATCCAGTACATCGATCCGGATGCCAGGGTCGTCCCGGTCATCATGGGGGACCAGTCCCCGCAGGGCGCGATGGCGCTGGCACACGCTCTCCGCGAGGCCTGCGAGGGGTACGACGTCGTCTTCGTGGCGTCGACGGACATGTCCCACTACATCCCCAAGGACGAGGCGGAGAGGCTGGACAACATGGTCCTGGACATGGTCCGCGCGATGGACTGGGAGGGGGTGTACCGCACCGTGGCGGCCAACGACATCTCCATGTGCGGATACGGTCCGACCGCGACGGTCATGA
>CASFYI010000088.1 GCA_949298875.1 uncultured Methanomassiliicoccales archaeon
CACCGGCGAGGGCATCAGGAACCTGAACCTCCGCGACAAGGGGATCAACGTTAGGGGGTACATCGAGAAGTACTACACGACCCCCGAGCGCACCGTGTCCATCGGCAACTCGTACACCGACATCCCGATGTTCCAGAACTCCGGACTCTCGATCGCTTTCAACCCGACCGACGAGTACACCTCCGAGGCGGCCACGCACACCGTGAACTCGGACAACATCGCGGACGTCCTCGACTTCATCATCGGCGACGGCGAGGAGCGATCGCAAACTGATCGCATATCAGAATTGTGAAACGGCATTCGATTGAATCGATATTGTCATTCCGCAATATCAATGCAATCGGATGCTGAATGATAATCTCAGAAGGCAATCGGTTTTTGAGGAGGGGGAGGGGGATCCCCCTCGTGGTCACTCGTCGTAGTCCTCGTCGTCATCGTCGAGGATGTAGTCCGACTCGTCGAACTCCTCATCCAGATCGAGTACGTCATAGGTCTTCTTGCGGATCTTGCCGTAGATCCTGGTGATGTCCCTGGCCTCGGCGGAGCCGTGCCTGACCAGGCTGTGCTTGGTCTTGATGGCGTGGATCATGCAGTCGAAGTCCTCGAACTTCAGCATGGATCCGACGACGAACTCGTCATCGGGCTCGGCCTGGACCCTGAGCGGGTAGGTCTTCCTGTTGTCGTTGACGGAGACCTTGACGCTCAGGACGTCGAACCTCTTGACCCACAGCTTCTTGATGTCCGTGGCCACGCACTTCTTCACCCTGCGGCCGTCCGCGACCTCGATGTAGGTGACGCAGACCCTCCTGCCGTCGTCCATCTCGAACTCGTCGTCGATCTGGACCAGGTCGTTGCTCTCGAGGGTCGTGGATGTGGGCTCGGAGACGTCCCCGTCGCTGTAGATCACGGGAACGGTGATGATCTCCGGGATCCTGATGGTCTCCGAGGTCACCTTGCCGCACTCGTTGCATCTGAACGTGCCCTCCAGGGTGGCCTTCCCCATCCTTCCCTTCAGTATCTGGTGCTCCGTCTCCTCCCCGCAATCGGAGCAGACGTAGACGATGGTATCCGGCATCTCTCTCTGGATCATGTTTGGACCGTCCTCTGGTTCTGCTTGCGTAGTTGCCTACCGCCTTTAACCTTTCTATCGGTCATCCGACGAGGAACGGCGCCCCGTGGCCCGGGACCACGACGTCGGCGAACCTCTCGACCCTGCGCATGCTCTCCATCGCGAGATCGCGGTCGGTGTTGATCGCAGGGGGTTTGCCCTCCCTGAGATTATCCTGCAGGGGGACGGTGTCGCCGGCGATGGCGTAATGCCTGTCGGCCTCGACGAACACGCTGCACTCCTCGGGGCAGTGGCCCGGTGTGTGCACCATCCTGACGCCGGGGCATATCTCGTACTCGTCGGCGTCGATGACCTCCGCACCCTCTATCGCGACGTCCGAGCCGGAGTGGATCAGCACCTTCGCCTTCTTGTAGCGCTTGAGGTTGCCGGCGTGGTCCCCGTGGGCGTGCGTGAGCACCACGGTGTCGACGTCCTCCGGGAAGATGCCGATCTGCTTGAACGAGGTCTTAACGGCGGGCCACATGTAGGGCGTGCTGGTGTCCACGACGATGTTGCGGCCGTCCGCGCGGATGAGTGTGGAGGTCGAATGGGCCTCCCTGATGCTGCCGTCCTCCTCGCGCTCGAGGGACCCGATGCACAGGACGTCGAGTTGGATCATGACCCGCCATTATGATTCGTGGTTTAACGATTTTCGAGTCGGAGTATAGCGCCATGTACAGGGGCATGTAGACTGTGCCGTCTTTCACCTTGATGTCCTTGGTGCAGAGGATGTACGGCTGGCCGATGCAGCCCTTGAACCTGCTGATGAGGAAGTATGTCGGGATACATCCGACCCCCGAAAATCGATGGCCGCTGATGAGAACCCTCGAAAAACCATGTGCCAGATATAGCGACTAGCATCACCGAAATTCACGGATTTAGACTTATAGAACGGCCGAATCTTCACGGATTCAGACTTATGGAACAACGGTTTCCTCACATATTCAGACTTAAGGAACCGCCCCGTCCGCCCGGGCATCCCACCTTTATACAATCAAACCCGTCCGGAGAGCATGGACAACAACACCGTCATGAAGATCGCCGTGTGCATCTCCGCGGTGACCCTCGTGATGTCATTCGCCTCGCTGGTGCTCACCCTCACGGATGACGGCCCCGAGGAGGATGTCAGCTACACCATGTACTTCGGCATGGACCCCGATTCGACGGAATCGGAGATGTCCGAGCTCCAGACCGCCGTGACGGGCGCCGTGACCTCCGCCAGATACGGCTACACCATCCATTGGGCGGAGGGCGGCTACGCCTCCGGGGACGGGGAGGTCGTCGGCGGACAGCGCACCCTCGTGGTGACGATCGCGTTCGCGGACGGCGTCTTCATAGACTCCCTCGTGAACGATGTGAAGACGGACTTCGGTCTGGGCCCCGTGCTCGTAGAGCGCATGGGCGGGCAGGTAGAGCTCGTATGACGGAGCTGGACACGAACAGAGGCGCGATCTGCCTCGGGATACTCCGCATCGCCATGGGATGGACCATGGTCTGGGCGTTCATGGACAAGCTGTTCGGACTGGGATTCCCGTCGACCCCCGACGTCGCCATGATCAACGGCGGCTCCCCCACCGAATACTATCTCACGTACCTGGTGGACGGGCCCTTCGAGGGGATCTGGAACTCCCTCGCCGGGAACGCCGTCGTGGACTGGCTCCTGATGTTCGGACTCATAGCCGTGGGCGTCTCGATGATGCTGGGCATCGCGTCGAAGCTCTCGACGGTCGGGTTCGTGGTGATGATGGCCCTGATGTTCGCCCTGGAGGTCCCGCCGGCGGACAACCCGCTGATCGACTACCACATCATCTACATCATAGCCGCGCTGGCGGTCTACTGGCTCGGCGGATACGGGCACCTGGGGCTCCAGGGGCGCTGGTCCGAACTGCCGATCGTCCGCAGGCTGCCGATCCTGGAGTGAGACCATGGAGTACGACCCTGGGATCGGGATCTCCGAGGATCCGGAGGTGTATCCGCCTTCGGACGACAGCATCCTGCTGATCGAGTCTCTGGACGTGCGTCCGGGGGAGAGGGTCCTGGAGGTCGGTTGCGGATCCGGGGTGGTGTCCATCCACTGCGCCCTGAACGGGTGCGATGTCACCTCGGGGGACATCAACCCCCGCGCCGTCGCCCTCACCCGCAGGAACGCTGAGGCGAACGGCGCAGACATCCGCGTGGTGGAGACCGACGTCTACTCCGCCGTGGAGGGCAGGTTCGACACGATCGTGTTCAACCTGCCGTACCTCCCCGTTGAGGAGGACGGATTGCTGGAGAAGGCGTGGTCGGGAGGCCCTGACGGCCTCGGACCGCTTCCGAGGCTCCTGGAGGGAGCGGACGACCGCCTCCTCCCCGGGGGGAGGGTTGTGATCGTAGTCTCGTCCCTGATGGACCAGGAGGCCCTGGACGGGACCCTCGAAGGCTGGAGCCGGAGGGTCCTGGGGGAGCTCCCCCTTTTCTTCGAGAGACTGTACGTTTTGGAGCTCAGGCGTCCGCGATCAGCTCCTCCGGCTGGACCTCGGGATACGGCTTCGCCGAGAGCACGAGCATCACCGCGTACATCACGGCTATCAGAATGACGTACCAGGACAGGATGTCCAGCACCGCGTGGGTCCCCGGCAGGAGGCCGACGACGAAGTTCGGGATGGCCGCCCCGCCGTACGAGGTCAGGTAGATCGTCGAGAACGTCCCGGCCCTCAGCTCCTTGCCCGCGCGGGACAGCAGAGCGGTGACCCCTGCGGTGAAGCCGATGCCCTGGCCTATGCCCGCCACCACGCTGAACACACAGAACAGCAGGAGGCTGTCGAGGTATGCCAGAGATACGTACATCATCACCATCATGACGAGGAATATCCCCATGCCCCATCTCTGGGCCTGCCTGGTCTCGAACCTGTTGGAGAAGAAGCTCCCCACCACGTTCGGGAGCAGGAGCGATGTGAACACGGCGGCCGCGATGAACTGGTTGTGGACGCCGAACTGCTCCGTGACGATGGACGCGCTGAACGATTGGGAGAATCCGCCGACCGCCCACGTCCCGATGAAGAGCATGGTGCAGGCCGCATAGAGACGCCCGCATCCCTTCGGGAGCGTGATGCGCGGGACGAGCGACCTCACCAGCCCGGGCTTCCTCGGCATGGTCTCCCTGGCGAACACCACAATCACCGCTATGACGACGATCAGCACCGCCACGGCCTCGAAGTACGAGGCGGACGAGACGGAGGTGTACGTCATGAGCCCGCCGGAGACGAACGCCCCCGTGGACAGACCCAGCGTCGGTGCGCTGCTGGTGATGGTCGGGCCCACCCATCTGGGCAGGTCCGCGGACAGGTCGACGACGTAGGCCGCGACGGTGCTCGAGCCGAGACCGCTGGCTATGCCCTGGATGAGCCTCCCGGCCATGATCATCTCCGGGTTGGAGACCATCGCGAAGGTCACCGCGCCGCACACCGCGACCATGAGGATGATTATCGTGGCCGGCCTCCTCCCCAGGTGGTCGGAGATCCTCGGAAGGAACAGCAGCGGGATGACGGTGCCCAGCAGGTACCACATGGATACCATAGACAGCTGCGCGTGGGACATGCCCAGCTCCTCCTGCCACATCGAGTACAGCGATATCGGCGATCCCGATGCGAAATAGAGGATGACCAGCGCGCCGACAGCGCCGACGAAGCTCAACCGGGCCCTCGCGTCCATCATGACCGCCTGATGAAGTCCGTGCGCATCGGGGCCTCGTACTCCGGACGGGGGACCCCGGCCCGGTCGGCTGCCTCGATGCATCTCATGAGCCAGGCTATGTTAGCCGCCAGCGTCCTCATGGTCTGGAGGCCCTCCTCGTCCTGCGCCACGTCCTCGGCCCTCGAGCCGTGGACCTGGTTCCAGTACTGGGACGAGGCGACGGGCATGTTGCAGATGGTGAAGTACTTGTTCAGGCGGTCGAAGGTCGCCGTGGCGCCTCCCCTGCGACAGGACACGACGGCCGCGCCGATCTTGCCGGCCATCCTCCCGGAGTAGGAGTAGAACAGGCGATCGGCAAAGGAGCAGATCTGCCCCGTCGCTCCGGCGTAGTAGACGGGGGAGCCGAGGACTATCGCCCCGAACTCGTCCAGGCGGGAGCCGATGTCGTTGACGAGGTCGTCCGTCACGCACCTGCCG
>CASFYI010000089.1 GCA_949298875.1 uncultured Methanomassiliicoccales archaeon
CAGGAGATGGGAGACGCGAGACGCGCTCTCGATCTCCTGAGGATCTCCGCGGAGATAGCCGGAAGGAACGGCGATTCCAAGATAACATCCGCTCATGTCCGTTCCGCCAAGAACAAGATAGAGATCGATGCGATGACCGAGGTCATCAAGACCCTCACGATCCAGTCGAAGATCCTCCTCATGGGCATCATCAGGAACACCGAGAACGACATGCCCGTCATGACGACCGGGGATGTCTATTCTTCCTACAGGTACGTCTGCGAGAACATCGGTCAGTCGGTCCTTTCCCAGAGGAGGATCACCGGTCTCATCCAGGAGCTCGACATGCTCGGCGTCATCCACGCGAAACTCAAATCCTACGGCAACGCAGGTCGCACCAAGGAGATCGAGCTCTGCATCTCCAAGGATATAATCGAGATGCTGAAGGAGGACGAGGTCTTCGCCGATTACAAGCCTCCGAAGCAGACGACGCTGATCTGAGCGTCGTTTTTCGCGTGTCTCCGAAGGGGGTACACCCTTCCGGAGTTCGCAGTGGAAATGGAGGGGTGGGTGGGTCGGCGTCGTCCCTTCCACTTCTCGACCAGCTCGATCTTTCTCTGCCTCTTCCTGTTGTATCTGAACACGGCGAGGAAATCGAAGAGCATGAGCGCCGAGAACACGAGGACTATCTCCATTATCAGGGATGGGACGCTGTTTGGCACATGTGCCAGATTGTCGCTTCCGTTGATGAGCAGTTTCAGGGATCCCATCCATGGGATCTCGATGACCGCCACCGATTTGATGTCCTCATAGGAGATCAGATGGTTGACTATCCCGGACTGCTGATCGAAGTTCGGGTTGGTCTCGTGGTTGTCGCCCATGGTGAGGAATCCGCTCTCCTTGACGGCGAGGGAATCCAGGTCTATGTACGGTGTCTTCCCGTCCAGATCCAGGAAATGGAGCTCCCCGCGGATGTTCCTGTAATCAGTGCCCCTCGTGACGGTGACCTCCCCGGTCTCGCTGTTCACGGTCTCGTACTGATAGTACCAGCTTCCCTGGATGTTCGCGAGGTCGGGGGCAGACCATGTACCGTCCCCGTTGTAGTCCAGCCACAGCATCGCCCTGTGGATGACGGGGTTCTGACCCACGCGGTTGTAGATTATCACTGACCCGTAGTTCCCGAAGGACTCGTAGCCGTCGGCGAGGCCCTCCACATAGCTGTGGATGTCCGTTTTGTCCGGATCGCGCACGATGACTATGTCCCCGGTGTCTATGACGCCGATCTGGGACCTGTCGTTGTCGTGCTGCATGCTCTCAGAGACGACGGAGCTGAAGGGGACGCTTGATCCGGTGTAGACTACTAGCGCGGCGTATCCGCCGACGAACACGATGACTATGACCAGAATTGTCAGAACGAATCCCTTGTTGTCCCCGCTCACTGGACACCCCAACTGATTTCGGATAAATAAAAACAGTACGGATGTTCGAATGACCAGATTTCCGTTCAGAATCCCCTTATATGTGACGTATGATACAAGCGCATGGACAGACCCAGCAACGACGAGTACTTCATGCAGATGGCCCGGCTCGTCTCCACGAGGTCCACATGCCTCAGGAGGAAGGTTGGAGCCGTCATCGTCAAGGACAAGAGGGTCCTGTCCACGGGCTACAACGGTTCCCCCAAGGGTACACGCCACTGCGAGGAGCTCGGCTGCATCAGGGTCCAGATGAACATCCCGTCCGGGACCAGGCACGAGCTGTGCAGGGGTGTCCACGCGGAGCAGAACGCGGTGACCCAGGCCGCATATTTCGGCGTCAGCGTGAACGGGGCGACGATATACACGACCACGTTCCCGTGCTCCATGTGCGCCAAGATCCTCATCAACGCGGGGATCAGGGAGATCGTCTACGACGAGGGCTACATCGACGACCTGTCCCACAGCCTTCTCAAAGAGACTGACATTGTGACAAGGCAGTTCCATCTCCAGTGATGGAGCGTCTGGCTCTTATCGCACCGTCCGCCACCCAGCACCCTCTGGAGGGGGTTATAGTTAAGTATCGCGAGAAGATACGAACTCCTAGGGTCGGGGAGTGTTGAATTTGAGCCGAATCGACATACTTTCGGAAATTAAGAAAGCGGAGGCGGATGCCGACGCCAAGGTCGCCCAGGCCGAGGCCGACAAGAAGTCCGCCATCGCCGAATCCCGCAGGGATTCTGTGAAGAAGATTCAGGACGCTGAGGCTCAGATGCGCAGCTCTTACGAATCCGCGATCGCCAAGGAGACCGCCGACCTGAAGGTCAAGCGCGAGTCCATGCTTGCCACCGGCAGGCTGGAGGCCGAGACCTTCACCAAGGGCTCCGAGGCGAAAATGCAGGAAGTCAAAGATTTTCTCAAAAATGAATTCGAGAGGACCCTAAATGTCACTTCCTGAGTCGATGAGTAGGATTGTGATTGTGGGTGCCAAATCCCACATCGACGATGCCATCCAGGTCATCTACGATGTAGGATCCATCCACCTGATCGATCATACCGTCGGCGCGGATGAAGGTTTCAGTCTCGGGACTTCCCGTCCGTACTCGCCCAAGGCATCCGAGAGGCTGCTGAAGGTGCGTGCGATGGAGAAGGGACTCGGCATCACCCCCAAGGTGAAGTCCAACCCCATACCCGAGGCCGAGATCAAGAGCCAGATTTCATCTGACAGCGTCGAGACTGTCGAGGCGGAGGTTAACGCCGTCTTCGACAGGCGGAATGATCTCAATCAGAGAATCACCGAGCTAAGCGCTACCAAGAGGAATCTCGAAATCCTTTCCAGGCTGCCGATCGACCTCGAGATGTACTCCGGTTACAGGAGCATCTTCTCCATGGTCGGCACCGTCGCAGACGACCCCTCCACAGACCTCGTCAACGCGGATGTGGAGGTCTTCTCCTCCTTCGACAAGAAGGAGGGCAATGTCATAGCGGTCTTCGCCAGGAACGAGGTCCGTGACAAGGTCCAGAGCATTCTGGCCGAGCACGGCTTCTCCGAGATCGTCGTCCCCGAGGGCATCACCGGATCCCCGTCCGCCGCCCTCACGGCGATCGCGCGCGAGGAAGAGGCTGCGACGAACGAGCTCGACAGCATCGGAAAACAGATCGAGAGCCTCATGGTGAAGTATACGGATTTCCTCGAAGCCTCCGATGAGGAGTTGTCCATCGAGGTCGAGAAAGGGGAGCTTCCCCTCAGGATCGCCAACAGCGAGTACACCTTCGTGATCGATGCGTGGGTGCCCGAGTCCAAGGCCGGGTTCGTCAAGAACGAGCTCGAGACCAAGGTCGAGAGCGTCTACGTGGAGGTCCAGGAGACCCGTGGCAGGTCCCTCGACGGAGTGGACGACATCGAGAAGAGGTTCAGGGAACCGCCGACCAAGATGAACAACGGAGTGGTCGCGAAGGAGTTCGAGTACCCCACCAAGCTGGTGTCGGTGCCCAAGTATCAGGAGATTGACCCTTCCATCCTGATCGCCATCTTCTTCCCCCTGTTCTTCGGGTTCATGGTCGGAGACGTGGGATATGCAATCCCGTTCATAATCCTTGGAGCGTACGGCCTCAAGGTCACGCACCACAAAGACTGGCGTGCAATCGCCACCGTGTTCTTCTTCGGAGGAATATGGGCATTCATCTTCGGATTCTTCTTCTTCGGAGAATGCCTCGGAATGCACTTCGTCGGTATTCCGACTGATGGAGTCACCCATACATGGGAGCAGCTGCTGGGTCTCAACCACGAGGCCATCGCCGGCTTCTTCTCGTTCCTGCCCGAGGGCCACGGAGTCAGCAAGATCGGTGCCGAGTGGATCGGCTTCCTGATGAAGCTGACCGTCTACATCGGTGTCGTGCACCTCGCACTGGGGTACATATGCGCCATCTACAACAAGACGATCCAGCACGGATTCAAGCACGCGTTCATGGAGAAGGGCGGCTGGCTGCTCGCCTTCCTCGGAATCGTCTTCATGTGCTACGGACTCGCCAACTACCTTATCTTCTGGCTCGAGTCGGGCCTGATGACCGTTGACCTGGTGTGCATCATCCTCGGTATCGTCCTGATCATCGTCGGAACGGTCCTGAACCGCCACGAGGGTGCGCAGGCTATCCTGGAGCTGCCCGGAATCATCGGAAACGTCCTTTCATACGCTCGTCTGGCTGCCATCGGTATGTCCAAGGCGGGTATGGCGCTCGCGTTCAACTACATCGCCATCGACATGTTCGGAGGCTATGTCTGGGACGCGACCGCGGGAACTGGATCATTCGAGGGAAGCATCGTCGGTCTGGTGTTCTGCCTGATCATGATCGCCTTCGGCCATCTTATGATCTGGACTCTGGCTATCATCTCCGCCGGTCTGCACGGTCTCAGGTTGCAGTACGTGGAGTTCATGGCCAAGTTCTTCGACGGCGGAGGAATCGAGTTTGAGCCTCTCGCAATCAAACGCAAGAAAACAGTTTCAACCAACGCGTAAAGCAAACAATGAGGTGTAACAAATGATAGAGAACGGAATCGTCGACATTACCCCTGGACTCGTCGCTATTGGAGCTGGACTCGCCGTCGGACTCGCCGGTATCGGATCCGGTATGGCCGAGAAAGACATCGGAGCCGCGGCCGTCGGAGCCATCACCGAGGACATGTCCCTCTTCGGAAAGGCGCTGATGTTCACCGTGCTGCCCGAGACTATCGTCATCTTCGGTCTGGTCATCTCTATCCTCTGTATCTTCGTGATGTGAGCCGTCGAGAGGTATTCTCATGGCACTAGCGAACGTAACTCAGGAGATCTCCAGGGATGCAGACGCCAAGGCGGCTGCCCTGAAGGCCGAGGCTGACGCGGAGGTCGCGAAGATCACCGCCGACGCCGAGGCGAAGATCGCCGAGTTGAAGGAGAAAGAGGACAAGAGGCTGAAGGAGGCCATCGAGCGCCTCGAGCGCCAGGAGCTCTCCAGCGCCGAGCTCGAGAGCAAGAAGATCGTCCTTGCTAAGAAGAAGGAGATCCTCGCCCAGACGTTCGACAGCATGCTCGCCGACCTGGAGGGCGCCTCCGCCGCGGAGAAGCTCACCCAGTACAAGGCAATGGTCAAAGTCGCCAAGGGCATCATCGAGAACCCCAGGGCTCTCATGTCCGAGAAGGACGACTTCACCGCCGCCGAGCTCGGTGTCAGCGAGGTCGTGAAGGACTCCAAGATCTCCTCCGGACTGATCTTCCAGAGCGAGGACGGCTCCGTCGAGGTCGACATGCAGTACTCCACGATCCTGCAGTCCATCTGGGACCGCGAGATCAAGAAGGTGTCCGACATCCTCTTCGGGTGAGAGCAATGTTCAACCGCAGCGGAAGGGCAGGCAACTACGCGTATGCCGTGTCCAGGGTGAAGGCCAAGAAGGCCCTTCTCCTCAAGGACGAGGACTACAACAAGATGCTGCTCATGAGCGTCCCGGAGATCTCCCGCTACATCAGCGAGTCCGGTTATCAGAAGGAGATGACCGACCTCGCCGGCAGGCTGGAGGGGATGGACCTCGTGGAGCACGCCACCTACACCAACATGGCGAAGGTGTTCAGCAGCATCCTGCAGGCCTCCCAGGGAGAGCTCAAGGGCATGGTCCAGGCGTACCTCGAGAAGTGGGACATCTGGAACCTGAAGGTCATCCTGCGCGGCAAGTCGTACGGACTTGACGCCGAGGGAATCAGGGAGGACCTGGTCCCCGCCGGAAGCCTGGACTCCGAGTCTCTGGAGAAGCTGCTCTCGCTCGACAGCGTGGAAGACATAATCGCGAACTACGACAAGATGGAACACATCACGATCCCCCAGGACATCATCTCGACCTACAAGTCGACCGGGAACCTGGGAGAGATCGAGGACTACCTGGACAAGAGCCACTACGTGAGGCTGGTCAAGAGCATCAACCCCACCTCCAGGCCGACCAGGATGTTCCAGGACTACGTCAGGACGGAGATCGACATCAAGAACCTCGAGACGATTCTCAAGCTCAAGGCAGAGGGGATCCACGGCGAGGTCGTGATGAAGTACATCATCCCCGGGGGAAGGCAGATCGACACCCGCTACGCGACTCAGCTCGCCAACGCGGAGACCATCGCCGCCGCGTCCTCCGACCTGTCCCGCCTCGAATTCTACGACTCCATCAAGGGACTCGTGGAATCCGACAAGGTGAGCATCAGGGAGGTCGTCACCGAGATGAAGAAGTACGAGATCGCCGCCGCGAACAAGTTCTCCCACATGTACCCCCTGTCGGTGGTCCCCATCATCGACTACATGATCCACAAGGAGATCGAGGTCAGCAACATCAGGACCATCTCGAGGGGAGTGGAGAGCGGACTGGACGCAGACACCATCAAAGGGTTGCTGGTGATCCGATGGAGATCGCAGTAATAGGCAGCGATGAGTTCGTGCTCGGCTTCAGGCTCGCCGGTATCAGGCGCGTCTTCGTTGCTGAGAAAGACAACTACCAGGAAAAAATGCTGGAGGCGATGTCCCAGCCCAACATCGGTATCCTCGCAGTGGACGCGAAGGATCTGGACAACCTCTCTTTCGCCGTCAGGCACAGGGTCATGGATTCGATCCAGCCTGTCGTCGTGCCGGTCGGAGGGGATCAGAGCGATCTCCGTGAGAAGGTGAAGAGAGCGATTGGAGTTGACTTATACAAATCAGAGGATGAATAAATGAGCACTGAAGGTGTAATCTACAGGGTCGCCGGACCCGTGGTGACCGCCACAGGCATCTCCCCCAAGATGTACGATGTCGTGCACGTGGGCAAGGAGCAGCTGATGGGCGAGGTCATCAAGATCATCGGCGACTACTCCATCATCCAGGTTTACGAGGACACGTCCGGTATCAAACCTGGTGAGCCCGTCACCAACACGGGCAAACCCCTGTCCGTCGAGCTCGGACCCGGTCTCCTGACCTCGGTCTACGACGGAATCCAGAGGCCCCTGCCCGTACTCAGGGAGAAGATGGGAGACTTCATCTACCGCGGAGTCTCCGCCCCCGGTCTTGACCACGAGAAGAAATGGGACTTCGTCCCCGTCGCCAACGTCGGAGACGAGGTCGCCGCTGGACAGGTCATCGGTACCGTCCAGGAGGGACCCATGGTCCACAAGATCATGGTCCCCGTCGACATCAAGAAGGGAAAGATCGACTCCATCAAGAGCGGATCCTTCACCGTCGACGAGACCGTCGCCGTCATCGACGGCAAAGAGGTCACGATGTGCCAGCACTGGCCCGTCCGTGTCCCCAGGCCCGTCGCCGAGAAGTACCAGCCGGATGTCCCCCTGGTCACCGGACTCCGTGTCCTCGACACGATGTTCCCCCTGGCCAAGGGAGGTGCGGCCGCCATCCCCGGTGCGTTCGGTACCGGAAAGACCGTCACCCAGCAGTCCCTGGCCAAGTACTCCGACGCCGAGATCGTCGTCTACATCGGATGCGGCGAGCGCGGAAACGAGATGACCGAGGTTCTGACCGAGTTCCCCGAGCTGGTGGACCCCAGGACCGGCGAGTCCCTGATGAAGAGGACCGTCCTGATCGCCAACACCTCCAACATGCCTGTGGCGGCCCGTGAGGCGTCCGTCTACACCGGTATGACCATCGCCGAGTACTTCCGCGACATGGGATACAACGTCGCGCTGATGGCCGACTCCACCTCCAGGTGGGCCGAGGCTATGCGTGAGATCTCCTCGAGGCTTGAGGAGATGCCCGGTGAGGAGGGTTACCCCGCGTACCTCGCCGGACGTCTGTCCGAGTTCTACGAGCGTGCCTGCCGTGCAAGGGCCCTCTGCGGAGAGGACGGATCCATCTCCGTCATCGGAGCCGTCTCCCCGCCCGGAGGAGACCTGTCCGAGCCGGTCACTCAGAACACCCTCCGTATCGTCCGTGTCTTCTGGGCGCTGGACACCAAGCTGAGGGAGAGGCGTCACTTCCCCACCATCAACTGGCTGACCTCGTACACCATGTACGACAAACAGCTGGTCGACTGGTACAAGGCCAATGTCGCCGAGGACTTCCCCACCCTCAGGGCGTGGGCCATGCAGGTCCTCCAGAAGGAGTCCGAGCTGCAGGAGGTCGTGCAGATGGTCGGTTCCGACTCTCTGCCGGACGAGCAGAAGATGACCCTCGAGGTCGCCAAGATGATCCGTGAGATCTTCCTCCAGCAGAACGCGTACCACCCCGTGGACTGCTACTGCCCCATCCAGAGGCAGCACGTCATGCTCGGTCTGATCAAGAAGTACTCCGACCTGTCCGACAAGGCCCTCGCGGCCGGCGTCCAGGTCGACAAGATCGCGTACCTCCCCGTCAGGTCCAGGTTCAACCAGGCCAAGTACGAGGAGAACATCGACGCCGAGCTTCAGGCCGTCAGCGAGGACATGGACAAGCAGTTCGCCGAGCTGGGAGTGTGATTCACATGGCAGAAGTATCCAAAGAGTACAAGACGATCTCCCAGATCGCCGGACCTCTGGTGTACGTCAAGAACACCGAGCCCGTCGGTTACTACGAGATGGTCAACATCAGGATGTCCGACGGTACCATGAGGAGGGGACAGGTCCTCGACTCGTCTAACGACATCGTCGTCGTCCAGGTCTTCGAGGGCACCTCCGGTGTCGACAGGGATGCGTCCGTTCGCTTCCTCGGCGAGACCATGAAGATGCCCGTCTCCAAGGACATGCTCGGAAGGGTCCTCTCCGGAGCCGGAGAGCCCCTCGACGGCGGAGCCAGGATCGTCCCCGAGAAGGAGGTCGACATCACCGGAGCCGCCATCAACCCGTGGGCCAGGGACAGCCCGTCCGATTTCATCCAGACGGGAATCTCGACCATCGACGGAATGAACACCCTCGTCAGGGGACAGAAGCTGCCGATCTTCTCGCAGTCCGGTCTCCCCCACAACGAGATGGCCCTTCAGATCGCCAGGCAGGCCAAGGTCCGCGGCGAGAACGAGGAGTTCGCTGTGGTGTTCATCGCCATGGGTATCACCAACGAAGAGAAGCAGATGTTCATGAAGGAGTTCGAGAGGACCGGCGCTCTGAAGAACGCCGTCGTCTTCCTGAACCTCGCCGACGACCCCGCCGTCGAGCGTACCCTCACCCCGCGTCTCGGTCTCACCACCGCGGAGTACATGGCGTTCGACCTGGGCATGCAGGTGCTGGTCATCATGACCGACATCACCAACTACTGCGAGGCTCTCCGTCAGATCGGAGCGGCCCGTGAGGAGGTGCCCGGAAGGCGCGGTTACCCCGGTTACATGTACACCGACCTCGCCCAGCTGTACGAGCGTGCTGGAAGGATCAAGGGCAAGAAGGGTTCCATCACCCAGATCCCCATCCTGACCATGCCCGGCGGAGACATCACCCACCCGATCCCCGACCTCTCCGGATACATCACCGAGGGTCAGATCGTTCTGTCGATGGAGCTCCACAGGAACGGCATCTACCCGCCGGTCAACGTCTCCTCGTCCCTGTCCAGGCTGATGGGAGGCGGAACCGGAAAGGGCAAGACCCGTGAGGACCACAAGGCGGTCTCCGACCAGCTCTATGCGTCCTACGCCGAGGGTAAGGATCTCCGTGGACTCGTGGCCATCGTCGGAAAGGACTCCCTCTCCGCCAAGGACAGGAAGCTCCTGGACTTCGCCGACATCTTCGAGGACCGCATCGTCCGCCAGGGCATCGACGAGGACCGTTCGATCGAGGAGACCCTCGACATCGGATGGGAGATCTTCACCGAGCTCGACCTCGACCAGCTGACCAGGATCGACCGCAAGTACATCGAGAAGTACCTGCCGAAGAAGTGATCCCATGGCCGCACACGATGTCACCCCCAACCGCTCCGTCCTCCTGGACCTGAAGAAGAGGATCAAGCTCTCCCAGGGAGGGTACAAGATCCTGAAGATGAAGAGGGACGGCCTCATCATCGAGTTCTTCGAGGTCCTGGAGAAGGCGAGGAAGATGCGTGAGGGCGTCTCCTCCGACTACGAGTCGGCAATGGAGAAGATCACCATCGCCAGAGCGGTCGAGGGAGAGATCGCCGTGAAGAGCGCGGCGTACGCCCTCAAGGCAGACCCGCAGGTCAAGCTCGGGAGCAAGAGCATCATGGGAATGATGGTCCCCAAGGTCGAGGCTGAGAGGATCCACACCAGCATGCTCGACAAGGGCTATGGTGTGATCTCGACATCCGCCTACATCGAGGAGGCCGCCGCGGCGTTCGAGAAGCTTCTCGACACGCTCGTCCGCGCCGCCGAGGTGGAGACCACCATGAAGAAGCTGCTCGACGAGATCGAGAAGACCAAGAGGCGTGTCAACGCCCTTGAGTTCAAGATCATCCCCGAGCTCAAGGAGTCGGAGAGGTTCGTCAAGTTCCGTCTCGAGGAGATGGACCGCGAGAACACCACCCGTCTCAAACACCTCAAGGGAAAGGGTGAGGTGGAGGAGTGAAGTCGATAGAGGACCGCCTGGAGGATATCAAAGAGGACCCCGTGAAGTTCAAGCGGGCGTTCTCCGCGATATACATCATATCCTACGGGATGCTGATGCTCGGGGCGCTCCTCATCGTCGGAATCCTCGCCTACACCTATCTGTTCCAATAAACCTCTTAACCCCCGCCGGAAGGCGGGGTTCTGATACAATCTTCCAAGTGATCTTCGTTGGATCAACTAGTCATATGGCTGCCATCGCAATCTGTTCCTCATTAATCCATGGTCGATTCGAGACGGTTGATCCGACAGACGGCTGCATGATAGATAGGATTGTTAGTAAATTGTTTGATTATATATCACATCTATATTTAAAATCAATATCTTTATAATAATTGTCTTTAAAGATGTTCTTTTGAAAAGTCAAAAATGATATGATTCCATAACTGTTATAAATGGTATTAAAAACAATCGTATAAGTGCAAGGGGTGAGAAAGACCAGAGGTAATATTTGCCTTTGCATTATGATTCTGTAAAGTAACAGATCTTTGTATCCTGTTGGTAAGATTACCAACAGACCTCATTATCTGTTGGCAAATGTTTATAAAGAATTACCAACAGGTCAAAATCTCTGTTTGTAAATTACAAACAGACTATAATTTTTGATTGTATCGTTTATAAACAATCACAAATTCGAATGAAAAACGGGAGTCTGTGTTGGTAATTTTACAAAGAGATCAAGACCTCTGTTTGTAAATTACAAACAGATGCAAACAGTTGGAATCGATCAGGAACCGTATCTTCTGCAATGCTCGATCCCCTGATCGGTGACGATCTTCGTTCCGCGATATGCCTTCAGATCCTCTCCCACCGGGCAGACGGCGATGCACCTTCCGCAGGGCCAGTGGCGCTGCCTTTTCAGTTCCAGATGGTATTCGGTACACGCGCGGGCATCCATGTCGTAGATGCCCTCGCCATTGTCGGTGAACGCCTTCGACGGGCACTCCCTCAGGCACTTCCCGCAGTGGATGCAGAGGTCCTCGTCGAGAATGTCGTCGTACTTCGGCACGGCGTCCGTGAGGACGGTGACCATGCGGACCCTCGGTCCGTACTCCCTCGTGATGAGGTTGTGGCTGTCCCCGATCGTGCCCATGCCCGCGTAGTATGCCGACAGCACATGGGAGAATGCGGCCGCGGGGCGGTCTAGGAGGGCCTCGACACTGAAGTAGCAGTCCCTCGGGAAGTATATCGCGCGGTACCCCTCTGACATCAGATGCGACGACAGGCGGTAGCCCATGTCGTCCAGTACGCGGTTGCTCGTGTGGTACAGCTCCTGGTAGACCATGGAAGGCGTGGTGGCCACCATGGGGGCGAACAGCGGGATGCCCAGGACGATCGCCGTTTCGGCCCATGGCCAGATGCTTCTCGGACGGAACCCCTCATCCTGAATCGGATGCTCCGACCATCTGTCCGTGGGGCACATGCGGACGAGCGTCGCTCCGAGCCCCCTCGCACAGACGACGATATCCTCCCTGATCGCGGCGGGATCCGTCACGCGCTCTCCTCATGGAAGCTGTGCATCCTGATCCTGCCGGTTCCGAGGTCCACCACAGGCATGATGCCCGGGTCCGGGTTGAAGTTGTGCTGTCTCTGGTACTCGGTCTGGGACTGCCAGGTGGAGGCGTTGATCATGCGCACGCCGTTGTAGATCTCCTGGCCCGCTCCGTGCACATGGCCGGTGACGAATATGTCCGGCACGTGCTCCATCACGAGGTAGTCCTTCTTCTCCGGGGCGAGGGCGTTCCTCTGCCCGTATATGGGGGCGAGATGCCTGCGGACGCACATCTGCCTCATGACCGCCAGCGGGTTGTCGTATGTGAGTCCTTGAACACCGGCGATCCAGTCATCGAGGCCCTTGCCGTGGTAGGTGAGCACGGTCCTGCCCTCGATGTCCAGATATACGGGGTTCCCCAGGAGCAGCACGTTGGAGTCGAATCCCGTGGTGAACCTCTTGTTCAGCGCGGGCTGGGGCTCCGCCAGCCTGGCGGCGTCGTGGTTGCCCGGGTGTATGACCATCTTGATGTGGTCGGGGATCTCCTTGAGGTACTCGGCGAGCCTGGCGTACTGGTCGTCGATGTCGGCGATCTGGAGCTCCTTGTCCTGGTCGGGGAACACCCCGATGCCGTCGACGACGTCGCCGGGGAACACGAGGTAGTTGATGTTCTCCTTCTCGGAGTTGGCCCTGAGCCAGGCGGTCATCCTCTCCCAGTCCTTTTCCAGGAACGTGGTGCTGCCGACGTGCACGTCGGAGAGGAACGCAACCTTCGACGAAGTGTCCGAGGGCTCCCACTGGTGGTTGCGGGGTATGTCCGGGCGGAAGATCTTCTCGGGGATGATCATTGTCCTCTGCATGTTCGGCTTACCGAGCACGCCGATGACCTCGTCGTCGACGAAGGTCTCCCCGGAGAGGGGCGAGTCCTTGGCGATGAAGACCTTGATGGTGTCCGTGTCGTCCTCTATGGTGAGCATCGTGTGGCCGTTCTTGGTGGTGCTCTTCTCGTACACGATGCCGACGACCTTGACCTCCCTGTCCAGGGTCTTGGCGCGGGAGATGTCCATCCCCCTGCCGAAGTCCGGGCGCTTCTCGATGAGCCTCTTCAGGGAGAAGAAGCGGGCGCGGAAGTACTGGGCGAAGTCGTTGATCTTGCCCTCGCAGGTGGACTCGCCGGTGATGTCGGACCCCTCCATGACGTGGATGTCCGAGGTGAACTTGTTGCGGGGGACGATCTCCTTCGGGGATTCGAAGATGACCTTGTCCCCTGCGATGCAGTCCAGGACGTCCTGCTTGCTGACGAACATGACGTTCTTGGACAGGTTGGAGAAGACCGTGTTCGTGAACTCCATGGGATGATCGTTCGACAGGATCATCTCAAGGGCGTCCGGCGCGAAGAAGAGCTTGCGCTTGGCAGCCGCGGACAGTATCTCCTCCCTCATGAGGGCCCCGATGTCCGCCGTCGGTAAAGTACCTTCGTAGGGGTGTTTGTGCGGCCCGGGAGGGCCCGGGCCGCAAGGTTCAATCAGTTCGCCGCAGCGGCCCTCTCGGACCTACGGCGGTAGTATCCGAGGCTCCAGACCGCGATGACGATGCCGTAGATCACGGCGATGACGCCCATGAGGCAGTACATCTCGTAGTAGGAGTCGTGCAGGAATGCCAGCAGGGGCACGCTGATCAGTGAGATGGCGAACTGCCCGAAGTTCAGGCAGGTACCGTACCCTCCCATGATCTTCCCGGAGTTGGAGCTGGAGATCTGCCCCGCCAGGGTGTTCACCAGGGACGGGACGATCATGCCGACGCCCACGCCGGTGATGATCAGCGTGAAGATGGCAAGGGGCACGCTGGGGCACAGGATGAGCACGGCCAGACCGATCCCCATGCAGAGGAATCCCATCCCGAGGATCCTGAAGGGCGGGATGCGGGTGGTCAGCCTGCCGTAGTTGATGCTGAATACGGCGTTGGCCACGCCGTGGAATCCCAGGAACAGTCCGACGATGGAGGACGACACCCCCAGCTCAGCGAGGACGATGGGGATGCTGGTGGGCAGGAGGAACACCAGGTTCATGCAGAAGAAGACGGAGACGTAGCAGAGCGCGACGATGCCGCGGTCCACCTTCTTCGGTTTCATCTCGTGGGCTATCTCCTCGAGCTCTGCCCTGTCCCTCTCGGACATGGTGGGCTCCCTCATGGACAGGATGGCCATGATCAGGATGGGGATGCCGATGAGGTACACGAGGAACGGGGTCCTCCAGGATATCTCGGCGAGCGTCCCGCCGGTGAACTCGAGGATGAGAACACCGATCCCCATGGCAGCGGACTGGTAGCTCAGGACGCGGACCCTGTCGATGCCGGCGTAGTACTCGGCGATGAGCGCGGTGACCGTGCTGGTGATCCCAGCGATGCCGATGCCCAGGACGAACCTGGCCACGAGGATCATCTCCAGCGTCGGGAGGAAGTATCCCGCCACCCCGGCGATGATGAATATCGTGAGGGCGGTCAGCAGGACCCTGACCTTGCCGAACCTGTCGGCGGCCATCCCGATGGCGTAGCCGACGATGGCGACGGCCAGCGACGGCAGCGTGATTATGAGCGATGTGAGGAAGTCGTTTCCGGGGAATGCGAGTTTGATCTCGTTGAGTGCGGGCGCCACGGCGGCTCCGCCCATCAGGATGAGCATGGAGCTCAGCAGGAGGGCTATCAAAGTGACCCTCGTCGGCGTGAATCCTCCTTCCTTTTTCTTCATACCCGACCCAGAGTAGGGTGATATAGAAAGGTTGCTGGAACGCTGGCTATATCTTGGAAAAACCATATATACAATATGTTGTGAAATTATCAACCCAGATTGGAGTATGTGTCGTCCGTCGCCGATAAGTACGCGCACGACCATCCACCCGTCATGGTCCAAGTCAGCATCTCATGTCCCGTCAACCCCAGTGAGGACCCCGAGAAGGTCCTCTCGGCGGTCATGTCCATATTCCCGGACGCCACCATGGAGCTCGGCGAGGGAGCGTACGGGGGCACCGCCCCGGGTCTGGACCACTTCTCGAAGCAGATCAGGAGGCAGCGCATCCTCGATGCCACGCGCGTCGTGATGATCTCCAACATGAGGGGGAACCGCACCAGGCTGATGCTGAACAAGCAGGTCGCCACCGTCGGGAAGATCTCCTTCGCGGACCGCAATCCCGTATTGGGGGCGATAGAGGTGACAATCGAGGACGGGGACCTCCAGGCCCTGATAGACAGGGTCGCGCCGATCACCGTCGACGGGGAGGAGGTCGTAGCGTGATCGGGGTGTCCTGCCCCGGATTCAGCGCGACACCCGTCGCGGAGTGGGCGGGACCGATCTCCGAGCACTTCCGCCTGTGGGAGATATTCTCGGAGGCGGACCACATCGTCTACCGCGACACGCCGGCGATCAAGGGCATCCTGGATTCCGCCGGCCTCGCCAGGCAGGTCCATTCGCCCATATGCGACTGGAACATCGCCGCCCTCAGCGACAGGCTCAGGGAGGCCTCGCTGAAGGAGACGGTGGCGAACATCGAGGCGGCCGAGGAGCTCGGCGCCAAGGTCGTCACGGTCCATCCCGGCCTGTCGTCCATGTCCGTGCCGGGCACGGAGGAGCGCGCCATGGCACGTGCCAGGGAGTCGCTCAGGGCCCTGGACAGGCTGGTCGCCGGCAGGGACATAAGGCTGGGCATAGAGAACATGCCGAACGTCCCGTTCTTCCTGGGGAGGACCGCAGAGGGCCTCGACAGCCTCATCGAGGGCACCGATCTCGGCGTGACCTTCGACATCGGGCACGCCAACACCACGGGTCAGATCGACGCCATGATCGATGCGTTCGCAGACAGGCTGGTGAACATCCACATCCACGACAACCACGGCCAGAGGGACGAGCATCTGACGATAGGCGACGGGGACATAGACTTCGGTCACGTGGTCTCCCGCCTGCGCGGATACCGCGGGAACTGGATCATCGAGTCCAAGAGCTTGGAGTCCGCGGTTCAGTCGCTGTCGCGCCTCGAGGCGCTGCTGTCCCGATCGGGGACCCAGTTCGGCAGGTCGCGGACGCCGTCGAGCGAGCGATTGAGGCCGATCAGCAGGTCGATGAGGCAGAGGATCCCGAGCACCATGACGGCCATGATGAAGATCGCGGCCAGCGTCAGCGTGTCGGGTCCCGCGAGCACCCCGAGGAAGTCTGTCAGGAAGTGTATCCCGATGGACACGTGGATGCCGTACCTCACGTACGCGTAACCCATTATCAGTCCGGACAGGGTGGTCGGGAGCACCTTCTCCAGCCCCCATCCGCTCATGTGGCCGAATCCGAAGATCAGCGAGGAGACGATGATCAGCACGATGGCGGCCTTGCTGAGGCCGAATCCTCCGAGCAGGAACCTGAGGGAATCCCTCCCCTTCCTGCAAATCGCCGCGATGACCGCTATGGGCAGGCCGATGTAGGCCATCCTGGCTATGATCTCCTCCCACACCGCCGCGTTGGTGAACGACAGGATGGCGGAGGATTCGCTCCCGACGGGCAGGTCCTCCGGCACGTCGATCCCGCTCCCGAAGGACATCAGGACGATGCTGGATATCACGCTCAGGGCTATGGATGCGGCGAACAGCCTGGACATCCCGTACGCGTCGGTCCTCTCGATGCAGTCCGGCTCGCCGCTGTTGTCCGAGATCTGGCGGTACGTCCTCCAGATCACCATGGCTATCGACGCGACGGCTGCGGCGAATATCAGGACCCAGGCGAGCTGCAGGGTCCTTCCGGATATGGTGCACGCGGTCACCAGGTTGGGGATCAGCACCAGGACGTCCATGGCGTGGTACTGGCACCAGTCGAAGACATTCGGGGCGCCTATGATGAGGAAAAGGGTCTCGAAAGCCAGGAGCGCCATGACCACGGCCGTGGTCCAGGCGACGACCGTCTTGAGGAACGGCTTCGGCCCCTCCTTCGGGACGATGTCGGCGGCCAGCGGCTGGCCGCAGTGGGGGCAGAACCTCATTCCCGCCTCGCGGGACTCATCGCACATGTCGCAGGCCATCGTATCGCCTCAGCAGTGATGCGACGCCCTCTGCGCGCTCGACCTCGATGACGGCGAGCAGGCTGCGGCGGTATCTGGCTATGTCCCTGATCTCGTCGGCCATGTGCCTCTCGCGGTTCAGGGACACCTGGCGGTAGCTCTTGACGGTGTTGACGTAGGCGTCCCACTCGAGGGCGAACCCCTCGGGGGTCTCGGACGAGAAGCGCTTCCTCAGCCCCTTCTTGGCCAGGCGGTGCTCCTTCACGAAATCGAATGCGGGCACAGTCTCGCAGTACATCTCGGTGAACTCCTCGTCGTTCATGTCCAGGGCGATGACGTTGCCGCCGTCGGCGGTCACGAGGTCCACCAGGGTGCACATGGCGGGGGAGGGCATCTGCACCTCCTCGCCGGTGAGGGCCATCATCCTGCGGGCGTAGACCAGATCCAGCTCGCTGACCTCGGCGTCGCCCTCCAGGGAGAGCCTGGCCCTTATCGCCTGGATGCCCTCTATGCCCATGGACGCGGCGTACGCCTCGTATCCGCCGTAGGCTTCCCGCACCCTGTCGCACTCCGACATGATGCCGTTGACCACCGGCAGGATGTCCACCCCGCAGTCCCCCACGGTGACGTGGATCATCTGCGGGACCCCCTCGAGGCGACGAGGTCCGTAAGCTCCTCGGGGGCATCTATCTTCTTGAGCTCCTCGTTGGAGACGACCGCCGTGGAATCGATGTTGTCCCTGTCCACGTGCTTGCGCTCCACTATGAGGATGGAGAAGCGGTCCATGATGCGCGCTATGTCCGATGCGACCAGCGCGCGCTGTGCCAGACGGTCGTCGTCCGATCCGTAGGCGGTCAGCATGAGCGACCTGTTGCCGGTGCTCACGGCCTCGAACGGGCTGCGGACCACCGGTCTGACGGAGAACCCGAGGTTGCAGAGCTGGTTGACGGCGAAGGTGTCCACGGGGGCGTTCTCGGACTTCTCCTCCTTCTCGCGCTCCTCGTTCTTGAACTCGAAGGGATCGATGGGCTCGATGATGGGGAGGCCGAGCTTCTCCTCGATGCGGAGCGCGGCGTCGATCATGGCGCCCATGCCGGACTCGTACATCTGGATGGTGCGCCTGGACACGCCGGCGATCTCGGCCATGGCGCCGAGGCTCATGCCCATGCTCTCGCGCGCCTGTTTCAGCAGGGCGCCGTCCAGCTTGACGTAGAGCCCGCCGGGGGCGGCGAATATGAACGGAGGGGAATCCTCCAGGAGCAGGTCCGCCAGGGTCTCGTTCGACACTATGGAGATGTTGAACCTGGAGTAGACGATGCCGGGCTCCAGGTCCCCGGAGCTGGACCTCTCGCCCACGACGAGCGGGGTAGCGCCTAGTGCCTCGGAGAGCGTCTTGATCTCCGCGGCGTTCTCCTTCGAGAAGGCGTCCACGTTGCTGAGGACCTTGATGATCAGGACGCGGTCGTCCAGCCTG
>CASFYI010000090.1 GCA_949298875.1 uncultured Methanomassiliicoccales archaeon
ACGCCGGGCCATACAGCTTAAAAGCGGGGGGTCGATACCAACCTCCGATGTCTGAAGAGTTCGAGAATCTGGAGAGGGCCATTGTGTCCGCCATCAGGAGCGAGGTAGAGGACCAGGACATAGCCGTTGCGTTCTCGGGGGGACTCGATTCGGGTCTCGTCGCCGCGATCTCCAAGGACTACGCCAGGTCCGTCACCCTGTACACGTCCGGTAGGGACCAGTCCTACGACGTCGTCATGGCGCAGGAGATGTCGGAGCAGCTCGGCCTGCCCTGGCTGCACATACCCATCACCGAGGACAACATCGAGGCGAGGCTGAGGGAGATGATTACCATCACCGGCACCTCGTCCCCGCTCACGCTCTCGTTCGAGCTGCCCATGTTCTTCGTCTGCAGGACCGTCCACGAGAAGTACATCATCGGCGGACAGGGCTCCGACGAGCTGTTCTACGGGTACAACAAGTACGTCGGCCTCCCCGACGACGAGCTGGTCCGCATGAGGAAGTCGGACCTCGGCAAGCTCATCACCTCCACGATCCCGCACGAGACCAAGGTCGCCGACCACTTCGGGAAGAAGATCTTCTACCCGTACATGGACTCCCTCGTGACCATGCAGGTCAACGCCATGGACCTCGAGGACCTCAAGCCGAAGGACGCCGACTCAAGGAAGATGCTCCTCAGGGAGATCGCCAGGGACCTCGGCTACCCGTTCATCGCCGACAAGAGGAAGAAGGCCGCCCAGTACGGCTCCGGTACGATGGACCTGGTCAGGGCCGTCGCCAAGAGCAAGGGCATGACCTATCCCGAGCTCGTGGATTCGATTTACCGCGACATCTTCGAGTGAACCCTTTCCATGAGGAGGCGGGCGGGGTCCAGGTCCGTCAGCGAGTACAGCATCCTGCACCCCACCGCGTCCTCTATCTCATTCAGCAGCGGTCTTCCGTCGAGGAAGACGAAGTCCACGCCGACGAGGTCGGAACCGAGGCGGCGGCAGACCTTCTTTACGATATTATCCACGCCATCCGGCGGCTCGCACATCTCCGCGTCCCCTCCGAGGGAGCGGTTGGCGCGGAAATCGTTCCTGCTGGTGCGCATGGCGCATCCCACGATCTCTTCCCCGAGCGCGTAGGCGCGCATGTCGCGGCCGGGCTCGGCCATGGACTGTATGATCGGGGACGGGATCCTTCCGATGATGTCGGCGACCTCCCCCTCGTCGCGGGCGAGCATGACCTCGGTCCCGCCGTGACCGCCGCGGGATTTCACGACCCAGGGCGGGCCTGGGGGCAGGGGTCTTCCGAGGACGGAGACGGGCATGTGCGGGATGCCGAGCTCGTCGGCCAGCTCGTACGTGAGGAGCTTGTCGTTGCAGATCCTGCAGGTCTCGGGGTTGTTGGACACCGCCGTTCCCATGGATTCCAGCCTCTCCGCGAGCTCCGGATCCCTGCTGCGGTTCACCGCGCAGTCCGGGACCCCCGGGGGCATGTCGTCCGTCGTGACGATCCTGACGTCCATCCCGAGGTCGCGTCCGCATCCGGCCAGCCTCTCGGCGAAGAAGGTGTTCTTCACCAGGTCCCGGCGGTCGTAGACGATCCAGCAGGTCCTCGTCCCCGCACCTCCGATATAACATGGTCGACGATGGCGTCCGCCGCGTCGATCCCGGTGCAGTCCAGGAGGTTCCTGATGTGGGCGTTGGAGTTCACCTCGCACACCACCGGTCCGTCGGGGGTGCGGATGATGTCCACGCCGGCGAAATCCGCACCCACTGCCTCGCAGGCGCGGACAGCGAGTTCGGATTCCTCATCGTCTGGCACATGCCCGGCGATGGTCCCGCCGATGGAGGCGTTCGATCTGAAGTCGCCCGGAGGGGCGGTCCTGGACATGGCCGCTATCGGCCTCCCGCCGACCACCTCCACCCTGACGTCGTGGCCGCCGCACTCGATGTACGGCTGCAGGATCCTGGGGACGTACGGTCCGGAGATCAGATTTCTCAATTCGTTTTCATTCGAGACCATCCTGACCTGCTGGCCGAAGGACCCGAAGCGGTCTTTGGCGACCATGGGGAATCCGACGATCGTCGACGCCCTGGAAACGAAATCGGGGTCGTCGCAGCCCCCGTAGGACATGGGGCACACCACGGTCTCGATGGACTGGATGCCCGCGCGGGAGAGTGCCAGATGGGTCAGGGCCTTGTCGTCGCACACGCGGATGCACTCGGACGGGTTGAACACCCTCATCCCGCACATCTCCAGGTTCGCAGCGCAGACCGTGTCCTTGTCCCAGAACAGTACGAAATCCGGATCTCCGAGCATCCTCCTCAGATCGGGATCCCCCACGGGGACCGCCAGCTCGGAGTTGCTCATCCTCCGCAGTTCCACGCCCCTCCCGGAGCAGGCATCCCTGAGCATCTCCCAGGGCTCCTCGAACTTGCGTCCGTGAAGGTACGCGCTGGAGACGAACACCCCGTGCATGACCCCCGATGGCGTCACGCATTTATGTAAAGCCGTAATGGCGCGGGAGGGAACATGTCTCTAGGGCCGAACATGGTTTGGTACGGCGGATTGTCGAAGAGGGGGATCAGGCTCGGCCTCGAGACCGAGGAGGAGCTTCTGGAGCGCCTCGGCAGGCCTCAGGACGGCATAAGGTTCGTCCATGTGGCCGGGACCGACGGCAAGGGCTCCGTGAGCGCCATGATCGAGTCCATCCTCAGGGAGTCCGGATTCGCCGTAGGGGCCTTCACGTCCCCGGAGATCCTCAGCATCACAGAATGCATCAGATTCTGCGGCTCCGACATCGACGAGAGGGACCTGGAGCAGGTCATGGGCGTCGTGAGGGAGGCCGCCGAGGCCATGAGGGACGAGGGCGTCGAGTGCACAAGCTTCGAGGTGCTCACCGCAGCGGCGCTCGTCTTCTTCCGCACGGTCGGCGCGGAGATGGCCGTGATGGAGGTGGGCATGGGCGGGCGTCTGGACTCGACCAACGTCATCTCCCCGGAGGTCACGGTCATCAACAACATCGGCATGGAGCACATCGCCTTCCTGGGCAGCACCATCGGCGAGATTGCGTCAGAGAAGGCCGGCATCATGAAGCCCGGCGTGCCCTGCGTCACCATGAACGGCGACGAGGTGTTCTCCGTGCTGGAGAGGCACGCCGCCGAGGTCGGATGCCCGATCAGGCGCATCGTAGCGGACGATGTGGACGTCGTCTCCAACGGTCCCGCGTCGGTGATGATGGAGTACAACGGAGAGTTGTTCGAGGTCGGCCTGCCGGGCAGGTTCCAGGCGAGGAACGCCGCGCTGGCGATGGAGGGCGTCAGGCTGCTCCCAGACTACGAGGAGCGCATCGCGCTCCATGTGGCCGACGGCCTCGCCACGGTGGCATGGCCCTGCAGGATGCAGAAGCTCCTGGCCGACCCGGTGATCGTCGATGTTACGCACACGGTGGACGGCGCCCGCTGCCTCCGCTCCGACATCGAGGAGATCTACGGCAGCGTCGTGCTCGTGATAGGCATGCTCAACGACAAGGACGCCGACGGCGTCGTGTCCGAGCTGGCGCCCATGTGCTCCGCGATATACGTCACCCAGCCGGACTCCCCGAGGGCCCTCCCTTGTGAGGATCTGGCTGAGACCGTGCGCAGGCACGGCAGGGTGGACGGCGTGTTCCGGACGATCGGCGAGGCCATGGAGGCCGCGCTGGACGGCAGAGGGGACGACAACGTCCTGGTGACCGGTTCTTTCCGCATGGCGGAGGGGGTCCTGAGATGGATGGCGGAGAGATCGTCCCGATTCTCGACACGCTCTCAAAGGAGTACCTGGGCGGAGCGTATCCTGGCCGCAACTCGGAGGGTCTGAACCCGGAGTGGCCCGCGGATCCGTTCCATGTCCTCATCGCTACGATACTCTCGCAGCGCACCAGGGACGACAACACGCGCAGGGCGTCCGACAACCTGTTCCGCAGATACGATTCTATAGACGCCATCGCCGGCGCCGATCCGGCGGTGGTGGCGGAGCTCATCCGCCCCGCGGGATTCCCGAAGCAGAAGGCTGACGCCATCGTCAGGTGCTGCATAAAGCTCAGGGACGAGTTCGGGGGAAGGGTCCCGGAGAGCACCGAGGAGCTGGTCAGCCTCCCGATGGTGGGCCGCAAGACCGCCGCCTGCGTGCGCTCCTACGCGATGAACATACCCTCCGTGTGCGTGGACACCCATGTCCACCGCATCGCCAACCTGATGGGCCTGGTGCACACGAAGACCCCGGAGGAGACGGAGTTCGCCCTGATGGAGATCACTCCGAGGGAGAGGTGGTCCGACATCAACCGGTATCTTGTGAGGCACGGGCAGGTCGTCTGCCTGCCGAACCACCCGCACTGCGAGAGATGCCCCGTCTCCAAATGGTGCGACCACGGCTCCGAGGTCCTCGGTATCAAGGACGAATGAACGGCGGTTTTCTTCCCATCCTCCGGTGTGAAGATTTAATTCACGTCCCAGGATACCGTCCCCATGCACGAAGTGTCGGTCGTGACAGGCATCGTGGACGCCGTGATAGACGAGCTGTCCAAGTACAACATCGAGAGGGTGAATTCCGTCACCGTCTGCATCGGCGACCTCACCAATCTCGGCGAGGAGCAGATGACGTTCGCCTACGGCATTGTCACCACCGGCACGATTCTCGAGGGTTCGGAGCTCGTCATAGAGCACATCCCCGTGGAGGTCCGCTGCCCGTCCTGCGGGTACATCGGGCCCGCGAGGATGCTGACGGACCCGGACTACGAGACCCATTCCGTCCCGGTGCTGGCATGCCCGGAGTGCGGAGGTCAGATCGAGGTCGTCAAGGGCATGGAGTGCACCGTCAAGTGCATGGATATCGAGGAGGTCGAGCGATGGAGTTCAAGTACAGGGACGAGGAGACCGCGAAGAAGATCCTGGAGGGGATCGGGAGGCTGGACGTCGACGTCCGCCTGATGCACATATGCGGAACGCACCAGGACACCATCGTCCGCTTCGGCCTCGAGGAGATGCTGAACGATGTGGGCGTCACCATCGCCCAGGGCCCCGGATGCCCCGTGTGCGTCACCACCAGCCACGAGATCGCCGACGCCATCACCCTGGCGAGGAACGGCGTCACGGTCACCGCCTTCGGCGACATGATGCGCGTGCCCACCACGGCGGGATCGCTCTTCTCCGCCAAGGCCGACGGCGCAGACGTTCGCATCGTCTACTCCATAGACGATGCTGTCAAGATGGCGAGGGACCAGCCAGACAAGCCCCTGGTGTTCGTCGGCGTGGGATTCGAGACCACCGCCCCATCCACATGCGTCCCTCTCCACAGGGACGACTGCCCCGAGAACTTCAGCGTCTACAGCTGTCACAGGATCTGTCCCCCGATCATCGAGACCCTCTTCCAGCTCGGCGAGAGCAGGATCGACGGGTTCATCATGCCCGGCCACGTGGCCGTCATCACCGGCACCCACATGTTCGAGCCCGTGTCTGAGAAGCACCACGTCCCCCAGGTCATCGCCGGCTTCGAGCCTCTGGACATCCTCATGTCCTGCTACATGCTCTGCAAGCAGATCAAGGAGGGAAGGACTGAGGTCGAGAACGAGTACACCCGCCTGGTCCGTCCGGAGGGCAACCCGAAGGCGCTGAAGCTCATGGACGAGACCTTCGTGCCCGTCGACCGCTCCTGGCGCGGGTTCCCCGTGATCCCCAAGAGCGCCCTGGCCCTCAGGCCGGAGTTCGATGCCCATGATGCGACGAAGGTGCACGAGGACATCCTCGCCAAGACTCCGGAGGTCGAGGAGGAGGCCATGGGATGCAGGTGCGGAGACGTCCTGCGCGGGCTGATAAGGTCGGAGCAGTGCCCCCTCTTCGGGAAGGTCTGCAAGCCGATGAACCCCATGGGGCCGTGCATGGTCTCCGCCGAGGGCAACTGCTCGATCGCCTACCGCCTCGGACCGAAGGTGAACTGAATGGCCTGCCCCGAGACCAAGCTCTTCGTCGAGGCCAAGATAGGCAAGAGGATCCTGATCGTCACCAACGATTCGACCGTCTTCCTGGTGAAGAACCGTCTGGCCACGGCCTTCGACATATTCGGCGGCCGCGTGACCGAGGTCAAGAACCTGGTGAAGAGGCTGGACACCGCCACCTTCCCCGGCGGCGCGAAGCTCGTGGACGTGTCCTTCGGTGTGATCACCACGAAGTACGGGTTCGTCCCCGGAAACTACCAGATCGTCGACTATCCCGACGTGATGTCCGACAAGGTCGGCTACGAGGCGGCCGAGGAGGCCAAGGGCTTCATCGAGCAGACCTCGTTCCTGACCAAGCCGTTCGACAAGGTCGTCATGTGCGTCCCGAACGACATGTTCCAGATGTTCCTGGACCGCGGCGACATCGCGGACGGGAAGCTCATCGCCGTCACCTCCCCGAGGTTCAGGGAGGAATGCGAGCGCAGGGGATGGACCTGGCTCGAGCGCAAGGGCGCCCGCGTCGGCAACGAGAACGCCGACGAGATCGAGAGGCTGGTCAGGGAGCTCTGCGGCGCCTGAGGGCCCGCACCCTCGACCGGTCCCCATCGGTCACCT
>CASFYI010000091.1 GCA_949298875.1 uncultured Methanomassiliicoccales archaeon
AAGCTCAACCGGGCCCTCGCGTCCATCATGACCGCCTGATGAAGTCCGTGCGCATCGGGGCCTCGTACTCCGGACGGGGGACCCCGGCCCGGTCGGCTGTCTCGATGCATCTCATGAGCCAGGCGATGTTAGCCGCCAGCGTCCTCATGGTCTGGAGACCCTCCTCGTCCTGCACCACGTCCTCGGCCCTCGAGCCGTGGACCTGGTTCCAGTACTGGGACGAGGCGACGGGCATGTTGCAGATCGTGAAGTACTTGTTCAGACGATCGAAGGTCGCCGTGGCGCCTCCCCTGCGGCAGGACACGACGGCGGCTCCGATCTTGCCGGCCATCCTCCCGGAGTAGGAGTAGAACAGACGGTCCGCGAAGGAGCAGATCTGCCCCGTCGCTCCGGCGTAGTAGACGGGGGAGCCGAGGACTATCGCCCCGAACTCGTCCAGGCGGGAGCCGATGTCGTTGACGAGGTCGTCCGTCACGCACCTGCCGTTCTTCTTGCAGAACCTGCAGTCCCTGCATGCGGGGATGTCGTACGGGACCTGCACGATCTCCGATCCGATGCCGCCTTTCGCGAGCTCGTCCGAGATTTCCTTCAGTGCGGTGTAGGTGCATCCGGCGGCGTGGGGACTGCCGTTGACCAGGAGGACCTTCTTCATGCGGGTTCGATTTTTGGTCCCGATTATAAAACATCGTCTGTTACGCGATGTTGGAGAATCCCTCTCGCATCGCATGTGCCAGACATCTGCGGATGAGGGGTTTCGAGGTGCCCCGGCCCGGAGGCCGGGGGAATGGTTTCTCACTGCTCCAGCAGCTTCTTGATGGACTTGGTGAGAAGGTCGCTCGCCTGCTTCCCGTCGACCTTCCCGCGCAGGGCTCCCATGACGGGGCCCATCAGCGGACCGACGGAGGCCATGCCCCTCTCGCGGACGAAGGCCTCGCGCTCCCTGACGATGGAGTCGATGATGCCCTCCGCCTCCGAGGCGTCCATTGCACCGAGGCCGAGCTTGGAGATCGCGGCCTCCGGCTTGGTGCCGGAGCACATCTCCTTCAGGAGGGCCGGAAGGGCCTCCTTGGCGAAGCGCCCGTCCTTCAGGAGCGAGAACGCCTCGATCATGTCGCCCTCGGGGATGGCCAGCGGGTCGAGCCCGTCGTGCTCCAGCTCGCCGAAGGTGTTCAGCACCGTGGTCGCGGCGATGGCGGACATGCCGTCGGCGGCGAGCATCTCGAAGAGCTCGTCCAGACCCTTCCTGACGATCTGCCTGGACTGCTGCTCGTTGACGCCGTAGTCCTTCACCAGGCGGGCCTCGATCTGCTCGGGGAACTCCGGCATGGACGCGCGGACGGCGGCCATGCGCTCCTCCGTGATGAGCGTGGGCGGCACATCCGTCTCGGGATACATCCTGGCGGCTCCGGGCAGGGGCCTGGAGTACTTGGTGGTCCCGTCCGGGAGCGGGTCGCGGGTCTCCTCCGGCACGCCGGAGAGTGCCTCGTTCGCCCTGGCGACGGCGACCTCGAGGGCCTCCGTGGCCTTCTTCTCCTTGGCGGCGCAGATGACGAACGCGTCGAACTCGCCGGTCATGCCGAGACGCTCCCTCAGGGCGTCGACATAGGGCTGCTCGATCCCGTAGTTCGGAAGCTCGTCGGAGTGGAAGATGCCCTTGACGCCGCGGGTGCGGGCGCGCTGGGCCATCTCGGACCCGAGCCTGAGGGTCTTGTTGTCCCCGTTCATGACGCCGGCGAAGCCCGGCAGGCGGACGGCGATGACCCTGCCCTTGTCCGAGAGAGCGCCCTTGATGACCTTGGACTCGCAGTCTGCGAATATGTCCGTGACATCCTCGGTGACGAAGTCGACGGGCTCGGTGCCCCTCCCGTTGAGTATGTCCTTGACGCGGATCAGCATCCTCTGCCTGGCGACCTCGTTCCTCACGTAGTCGGGGATGAGCTTCAGATCCCCAACCCCCTTGAGCTCGATGCGGGCCCCTCCGGGGATGGAGATGTTCAGGTCCTGGCGGATGGTCCCGATGCCGCGCTTCACGCGCCTGGTGGCCCTCAGGAGGGTGCCGATGCGGTACGCGACCTCCTGGACCTCCTCCGGGGTGCGCATGTCCGGACCGGTGGCGACCTCGATCAGCGGTATCCCCAGACGGTCCAGCCTGTAGAGGATCTCGTCGCCCTTGGTCTCGACCTTCCTCGCGGCGTCCTCCTCCAGGCAGACCGACAGGATGGAGATGTCCCTGTCCCCGGCCTTCACGTGCCCGTCGGTGGATATGAGGGCGGTCCTCTGGAACCCGGAGGTGTTGGACCCGTCGACGACGATCTTCCTCATGAAGTGGATCTCGTCGATGACGTTCGCTCCGAGCATCTCGGAGAATGTGAGCGCGATCTGCATCGCGTCGGGGTTCACGCCGTGGGGCGGCTCCTCGTCCAGCTCCACGAGGCACGAGGTGCCCTCGCAGCACTGGTAGCGGTAGCCCATGTGCCTCTGGAACTGTGCCAGCGCGGCGCGATCGATCTCGCCCATCTCGCTGGTGGTGGGCCTGAGCTTCCTGAAGTAGGCGCCCTGGCCGTCGTCGCAGAGGTGGCTGTCGCAGTCGCAGAACAGCTTCTTGGTGTCGAGCTGCTGGTGGATCTCGATGCCGCACATCATCTCGTAGTCTTCACTCATCGATGGTCCTCCTGTCTGACATCTCATTGGCGAGCGGGGTCGCCATCATCTCCCTGGCCTCCTCCGGCGAGGAGGTGTTGGCCAGGACCCACATCAGCTTGACGTAGGCGGTCTCGGGGAGCATGTCCAGGACGGTGACGACGCCCGCCTTGAGCATGTCCCTACCGGTGTTGTACACGTTGAGGTTCGTCCTGCCGTTGAGGCACTGGCTCGTCACGACGACGACGGTGCCGTTCTCGGTGGCCTTCCTGATGAGGGGTATCATGCCCTCGTTCACATGACCCAGGCCGGAGCCGGCGATGACGACGCCCTTGGACCTCATGAAGATGGGCTCGAAGAGCTCCGGGTCCATGCCGGGGTAGTACTGCAGAAGGACACAGGACCTCTCCATTGCGGTCCTGGCGACGGCCTTGCCGTCCCTGACGGCGGGCCCGTCGGTGCGGACCTCCATCCTGCCCGAGGCGTCCAGATGGGCGACGGGGAGCGCGTTGATGGAATGGAACGCGTCCCTGCGGGAGGTGTGCATCTTCCTCACGCGGGTGCCGAGGTGCACCGCGAAGGAGTCGTCGCCGGGGGTGTCGTGCATCACGACGTACACGCCGGCGCGGTCCGCCTTCGTGGCGAAGCGGGCGCAGGCCATCAGGTTGCTGGACGCGTCCGAGGACGGACGGTCCGACGAGCGCTGCGCTCCCACCAGGATGACCGGCTTCGGGACGTCGCCGAGCATGAAGGAGAGCGCGGCGGCGGTGTAGCCCATGGTGTCTGTCCCGTGGGGGATGATGACCGCGTCGGCTCCGCCGTTGATCTCGTCGGCGACGGCCTGGGCGAGCTCCTGCCAGTGGGCGGGATCCATGTTCTCGGAGAAGATCGAGAAAAGAACACGGGCGTCGATGTTGGCGATCTCCCTGATCTCCGGGACGGCGTTGACCATGTCGGAGGTGGAGAGCGCGGGGTGGACGGCGCCGGTCCTGTAGTCGACGTAGGACGCGATGGTCCCTCCGGTGCCGATGAGGACGATCTTCGGGAGGCCCTTGCGGAACTCCACGGGCTGCTCGGACCTGGTCCTCTGGACGGGCTGCTCGATGACCTCGACGGTGGTGGAATCGGTGATCGCGATGCCGACGTTGTAGCCGCTCTTGACCTTGAGGATCAGCACGTCCGGCGCGCTGAACTCGTGGTGGGGCATCAGCGTCCCCTCGAAGGTCCTCCCCTCCTTGGAGACCCTCAGCCTGGTGCCCTCGGTGGCACCTATGGCGCTCAGGGTGCCGGAGAGCGATTCGGAATAGCTCATGGCCGAGAGTATCGGCACCTCCGATATGAGTTTTGGGCAGTGACTTCCGCTTAATCGTCGGGAGGATCCCCCTGCGATACCTTATGGCCGAGATTGGCATCCGTATACGGATGACGAAGCGCCGCACGAACCCGGATGCCAGGGACAGCAGGCTGATGAGCAGGATACTGCGCCACTGCCCTGAGAGGTACGGGGTCGCCCTGGATCATGAAGGGTGGGCATCGGTGGAGGAGCTCGGCAGGGGCTCCGGGCTCCCGGTAGAGCGCATAATCCGCATCGCCGAGACCAACACCAGATACGAGCTGTCCCCTGACGGCAGGAGGATCAGAGCGCTCCACGGCCACAGCGTCGACGTCGGCTACGGGGAGCCCGTGTCACCCCCGGACGTGCTCTACCACGGCACCAGCAGGGAGAACCTGGAGGCGATCATGGCATCCGGCGCGATACTGCCGATGAGGCGCACCATGGTGCACCTGTCCGTCTCCCTGGAGAGGGCGGAGGAGGTCGGCAGGAGGCACGGAGAGCCCGTCGTCATATCCGTGGATGCGAGGAGGATGACGGAGGATGGTCTCGAGTTCTTCCTATCGGGGGACGGGGTGTATCTGACGGAGAGGGTGCCTACGGGGTACTTCCTGGATGCCACAGATATGGAGAACCGATCGCAGGGTCCTCTCGATCCTGTGGACCTCCTCGTACTGCTCGAGGACCTCGCCGTCCTCGCGCATCTCGCCGCAGATGATGAAATCGGCGGCCTGCAGATGATCAGCCGCCCTCTTCCCGTAGGGGGTGATGGTGTAGTATCTCGTGACGTACTTCCCCGTCTCGAGGTAGGTGTCGGCCATGCCCAGCTCTACGAGCCTGCGACCAATCCTGGAGGCCGTGGAGTAGTTCGAGCCGAACCTGTAGAGCTCGCTCTCCTTGATGCGGCCCTTCTAACTCAGAAACATGATGGCATCCGCTATGTACCGTTCCGATAGAGGAGATACATAGTCACGGGCCACGACGATGTAAGTGTTAGATTGGTTTTATTCAGATTTTCATTTATAAACTAAGTCTACATTCAATTCTAAATAGGATATTCAATTCTTATAGTTTGTAATTGGATATGGTTCTTGATTCGAATGGATGCGCGCCTCAAAGCCATCATGACCATGACGGCGATTCTGATAATGTGCGGAGCATTCGTGATGATGAGCGAAGAGGCATGCGCCGAAGAGGGTGCGTCCTCGACCTTGGATTCCAATGCGACCACCTATGCCTCTGAGCCGAATATCGACGGAAGAGTCGATTACGGAACATATTCGTCGAAATATGACGCCACTTCCAGCACACTCACGATAACCGTGACGGCGAACAACGGTTACTATCTGCCTGACACGGTATCGAACACTTCTGGCAAATGGAATCCGAACTCAAGCAGAACATCGGGAACACTGGTCTTCACGGGTGTAAGCCCCGAACAAACAGTCAGTTTCAGGATAACATGCGACAGACCCGAGTTTTCGGTGAACGTCGACCACGGAACTTACTCCACATCGTATTCCGCCAGCAGCGATACATACACCATAACAATCCGCGCCAGCTCTGGATACGTTGTCCCCGAGAGCGTCACCGTGTCCTCCTACACATCCAGCTGGGACCCCAACGGCTCCAGGAGCTCTGGAACTCTGGTCATCTACAACGTTGAATACGACGACAGCGGCAGGGTCAACGTCGACTGCATCAAGGTTGTGCCCGTGACCGTGAGCGTCACCACTGGCAAGACGACGACCTCAGTCAGCCTCGGCAACGCCATCCCCGGCGAGACCTTCTACGGGAACCTCCCGAAAAAGACCGGTTACGACTACCCTTCGAGCATCTCGATCAAAGCGGGCAACTCCACCGTCAGCTCCAGCAGGTACAGCTACAACAGCAGCAGCGGATCCTTCAGCATCCAGTCGTCGGCGTTCTCCAGCAGCACGTCGTCGATAACGGTCACCGCCAACTACGAGGCCGAGAGATACAGTGTCTCTGCCGAGATCCAGCGCGGAGACGTATCATACTCCGGTTCGCCCGCTTACGAGCAGTCGTTCACCATCCAGATCGTCCCCGACGACGGGTACGCCTATCCGGACAGCGTCAGGGTCACCAACGGGACCGCATCCACCGGTTGGACCTACGACCCGGACACCGGGATCGTGACCATATCCAGCGTCAAGGGGGCCATCAAGATCACCGGGACATGCGACGCCGGAACCTTCTCGATCATCTACCACGACGGGAACGAGACGCTCAACCTCAGCCCGAGCTGGTACACGTACAACATCAGATGCATCCTCCCCGAGGATGTGGAGAAACCCAGCTTCATCTTCGTGAAATGGGTCGATTCCGAAGGGAACGAGGTGACGGAGGTTCCCCTCGGCACATTCGGCGAGTTCCATGTCTATGCCAAGTTCGTCGACGACCTCAGCGACGTGAACGTCGGACTATTCAAGACGCTGTGCTACGTCGGCGCGGTCCTCTCGGCCGTGTGCATCGTGGCCCTCGCCTACGTCTCCAGGAAGTGATATGCATGGATCCAAAGAAATGTGAGACGTTCCAATCGGCCTCCGGAGTCCTCATGCTCGGAGGGCTCCTGATACTAGCTATGGTCTACTTTGGCATCATGCAGACCGCCAAATTGGACACGAATGTTGCGGTCTGTGCCCTGCTTGCACTCGGAGGGCCCATCTTCGCATCCATAATCTGCAAAATCGCTCTCCGCAATGACCAGTCCAGCGAGAACGACAGATATTACAAGATCTGGCGCATCGATACCCTGGTCTACCTCTACATGATGCTGATGGCCTGCATCAGCTTCTCGATGTTCATCGACACAGGGTATGCGACATCATCAAGAGAGACATTCTGGCGGACGATAGCGATTGTCATCATACTGCTGATAATCTGGCTGCCGTTCCTCGTGATCAACTGCATCTGCTTCCTCTTCGCGGTCCGTGAACACAACAGGACCTCCGCGGTCAGATCGAATGATTTCTACAAGGGCCTCCAGGTCATCCTTCTGCAGATCGACGAGATGAACGGCGTCGTCGCTCCGAAAGAGAAGGGCGCTAAGACGAAATTCGGCAAGAAAGGCAGCAAGAAGGAGAACGACGGGACCCTGCCGATCGACGAAATGAACATCGGTGTCGCACCGCAGGAAGAGAAGCCCAAGAAGAAGTTCGGAAGGAAGGACAAGAAGGGAGGTGAGTGAGATGGTCAGAATTAAGAAGGACACTTCGGAAGAATCGACCGAAGAGAAGCCCAAGAAGGGATTCAGCATAAAGAGGGTCGAGAAGAGCGACCATGTAGCCTCCAACAGGGCGAAGAACCACGGGGAGACGACCGGAGCAACAGACCCTGATGACATGGCAAAGAAGAGGGGATTCAGCAGATCTGCGAACAGCCGTGACGATCAGCCCGAACATCAGACTGGTGGGACGGCCGAGAATGCCTCCGACGGCGGATTGTTCAGAGGAAAGAAGAACAGCGATGACACACCTCGTGTTGCCAAGAACACACAGAAATCTGTGATGGGACGTCAGAAGAAAGAGGTCAGCCAGGAGGACCTGACTAAGCGTAAGGTAGATGATATCTGCAGCAACATCAACAGGGTATTCAATAACGTCCAAGCTGGGATCATCTCCAACGAGGACTACATCAAAGTAGTCGAGTTCCTGCTGAAGTACGACCGTTTCGACACTGTGGTCATGGCTACGGAGCATGTCGGCTCCGGCAAATACTCCCTGAGGTCCAGACTCATCGCCCAGAAGACGGGGGAACTGCTCGCCGCCAACGACCTGAGGACCCTTTACGACCTCTACGGCCATGAAGTACTCTCCGATTCCATCATCGACAACAGATGCGACCTCGGAGAATATCTGGACAGTTACATACAGCGCAACGCCAAGGCCATCGAAGCCGTCCCGAAGGCCGTCGATGATCTGAAGCGCGCATTCCCATCCGCATCCTACTATCCCAGGATGATAGACGAGAGCTCCGTGAGAGTGTCCGCGAACTACGCGAACGAGGACATCATCGGATGCGACAGCTTCGGCGACCTGGATGCCCAGTACAACAGATACAAGCAGAGACTGGAGATCATACTGGATTCTGATGTGTTCAAGCAGGCCTACACCAACAAGTTCAGGACCATCGTGTCTGACATCGATAGGATCGAGGACCTGAAACCCATCCTGCTGACCCTCGACACCAACATGAATCCGTTCCTGGAGCCGTCGGGTCAGATACTGGCGGACAGGATGGATGAGCTGACCCGCCATTACATGACGACCCCGAGGCGCATGGATGAGCTAAACGTCCAGTTCAACCGCGCCAACACCGACGTCAGGGACAGGGTCTCGGAATCGTACTTCGAGAGTGTCGTCAAGATACTCTCCGATAGAACCCACAGCGTGGAGGAGCTGTCCGAGGACTACAGGGCCGTCAACTGGGGATACATGCACGTCGATGGCAGGGAGAGCATCGTCGTCGATGCCTACTGCAAGAATGTCATCGCCTGGCTCCTGCGCATGAATACGAGCAACATACCTGTCCTCAAATCCTCGGTGCCCAGAGATGACGGACGCGTCTCCAAACGTCTGGCCGAACTCCTGATCGGCCCTGTCGCAAGTGATGAGGTGCCATTCGACAGCCTCTACGCCTGGCTGGAGTACTTCCAGAACGTCACCGACAAGAGCAACGAGGTGAGCCTCGTCGATTCCAAGATCTGCCTCCAGATCGGAAAGGGACTGATCCAGAACAATCCGGAAGAGGCCCTGGCATACTTCGAGATGGCGGTCCACGAGGACCTGGGCGGACTGGAGGTCTACGCCATCCTCATCAAGGCGCAGAAGAGCCTCGACGACGGCAACACCGGAATGGCGCTGAAGTACGCCCATGATGCGATCCTCAACAACCCGAGGATGACCTGCGCCGGAAAGGCGTTCACAGCCTACGTATCCAACATCAGCACCCCTGGGGAGCTGTCGTTCTGCGAATCCGTGGATTCGTTCATCGAGGAGATGAACAACCTAGACCAGATCATCAGCGCCACCGCACTGGACTACATAGCGATGACCTACTGCGCGGGCAACCTGTCTCGCGTGGACCTCGTGGAGAAGCTCGCCGATCTGAAGACCGAGAAGAGCAAGTTCTTCGAGGCGTTCTGCGAGACGATCCGTGGAATAGAGCTCCTGCGCGGAGAGTCGTTCAGCGAGGCCCTGGACGCCTTCTCGGAATCCATGGACCTTGCCGGCGAAGACGAGCGCTTGACCTATCTCAACAGGATGGGTTACTCGGCGTGCCTATGGGCGACCAACTCCGAGATGACCGCTGGAAAGCTGAAATCCATATGCGAGGAGACCCAGCGCATGTCCAGCGTCAGAATCGACACCTGGTTGTCCCTGTACATCTCCGGACTGGTGGATGACCACCAGATCTCGTGGAACTATGCGGCGGACAAGTACATCAGGGCGATGGACTACGTCTTCGACAAGACGGAACTCAGGATCCTGGCATCCCGCATGTACATCAAGATGAACGAGCCGACAGAAGCGAAGAGGATCCTCGAGGGCAACAACGACACCGTGTCGGAAATCATGCGCCTCGAGATCGACTTCCTCGTGGGAGCCACCGGAACGGCCACCCGTCCCAAGGGCAGCATCGAGAAGCTCTCCCTGGAGACCCCGTACCAGCGCGCCCTTGCGGACCGCCTGCTCGGTATGGCCGAGGACTACCACAACGTGTGGGGCAAGGCCGCCGACAAGTACGGCGAGGGTCTGAAGGAGCTGGCCGGCTCCAAGAGGCGCCGCGACGTCCTGATGAAGGCCGACCTGTACCGCAAGCGCGCCAAGGCCCAGTACAAGGTCTCCAGACAGAACCTCGCCAAGGTCAACGAGGACTACGAGGCGGCCATCGAACTCCTCCTCAACATGGACGACGGGACCAGCGAGTTCAAGCAGATAATGGAGGACATCGAGAAGGAGAAGGCGTCCGTCAACTCCTCGACAGAGGTCGTGGAGGAATCCCCGAGGGACATGTCCGTCAAGGCTCTGGACTTCGGAGGCATCGACCTCGTCATGAGGGGAGGTCCCATCGGGAAGGGAGGCACGTACAACGTGTACGCCGCCAGCTCGACCGACGGCAGGAGATATGCTGTCAGGCTCCTGAAGAGAATCGACCCCTATGTCACCGCGACCAACGCCCTCACCAAGTCCGAGGAGTCGAAGCTCCAGAACGAGGAGGACATCTGGAAGGAGCTGTCTGACTACTGCCCGGACAAGGTCGTCCAGCTGATAGGCTCCATCAAGATCCGCGATGTGCCAGCCCAGATCATGGAGTTCGCAGACAAGCAGTACAGCAGGATCGAGAGCTCCCTGTCGATCAGGGAGCGCCAGGAGGTCGTCATCCGCGTCCTGGACTGCCTGGCATCGATCCACGAGGCGGGCTTCGTCCATAACGACATCAAGCCCGACAACATCATGCAGGTCGGAGGGGTCTGGAAGATCGCCGACTTCGACACCGCCTTCGAGGAGGGCGAATCCACGCACAACCCCGGCGGCACGTTCCAGTACGAGTCCCCCGAGCAGTTCGGCGGAGGAGAGATCACATCCAAGAGCGACATCTGGGCCGTGGGGGTCCTGCTCTGCCACTCGCTGTACATGAGGTATCCGTTCAGCGGAGCCGAGAGCGAGTACAAGAGCAACGTCATGAAGGGCGAGTTCGACAGGGGCGTCATCAGCCAGACGTACATCCCTCTGCTCGAGCGCGTGTTCTCACTCGACCCCGAGGTCCGCCCCACCGCCGCCGAGTTCGCGGAAGAGCTCAGAAACATCACAGGTTCCAGAAGAACGGAGGCAGACGAATGATACCGATTAGCGGAAGGACCGATGTCCTGGTACAGTGGTTCTCCGACGATTTCATCAAGAAGAACGAGAAGGTGTTCGAGAAGATCACCGTCGGACCCGGCGAGGTCCTGATCATCATCAAGGACGGGAAACCCTCGGACACGTACCTCGAGTCCTCGGTCAAGCTGGCCGGGGACGGGTTCCTCGCCAAGTTCCGCGAGAAGCTGAAGGGCGTGAACAACCAGGTCCTCATGGCCGACCTCAGGCCCTTCGCCGCCAGGATCGGCATCCACGGGTACACCAAGGACAGGACGGAGATCGAGGGGGCCATGAACCTCACCGTCCGCGTCTCCAAGGAGAACATGGTCCGCCTGTCCAGCCTCTACACCAGGGACCTTCTCTCCGACGAGAAGTGGAAGGACATGCGCGGCAAGGTCAAGGAGGTGACCCGCGAGGACATCGAGAACATCCTCCGCTACGACACCGAGCTGACCGTCGACTCGTCCGTCCTCACCCAGACCCTCTCCTCCGACATCAGGGACCACCAGGACGTCTTCAACGCCCGCGTCAGGAACGCCATCGACTCGATGACCCCCGTCTGGGCCAACTGCGGCCTCGCCGTGGACGTCGTCAAGGTGGACATCGAGAAGAACGCCTACGAGGACGCGATGCGCTACCACGACGAGCAGTCCAAGGCCCAAATGAAGATGGACGCCGACTTCGAGACCGCGGCCCACGAGCTGGGCCTCAAGATGGACTACGGCATCCTCTTCGTCAAGAAGGAAGCCGAGGAGGAGCTCGAGAAGGCGAAGGGCGAGTACGAGGTCCAGAACTTCTGGTTCACCAAGGAGATGGAGGACGAGCTGGCCAAGACCGACCACGAGATCGAGCTGCAGCGCCGCGACATCATCTCCAAGCTGGAGTTCGCCAAGGTCCAGGCCGACATCGATCACATCAACAGTGTCAGCGACGACGAGATCCGGCGCAGGAAGGCCGACACCGACGCCTACGTCGAGATGGCCCAGATCAAGAACAACGAGTACGTGAAGGACCAGGACGTCCGCAGGCAGATCGAGCTCATGCAGGCCCAGAGGGACATCGAGATCCAGAACGCCTACGAGGACGGCAGGAAGAACGGCAAGCAGCTCGCCGAGGACAGCGCCTTCGACATGGGATACAGCAAGGGATACGCCGACGGGCTCAAGGAGGCCATGAGGAACGGCCCCGGACAGACCGTCGTCATGCCCGGGTACGGGATGCCCCCCGCCTACGGCTACCCTCCGGCCCCTCCGTACCAGGGAGGATATGACGACCGTCGCCGGTACGACGACTATGACGACCGCAGGTACAGGGACGATGACAGGCGCTACCGCGACGACGACCGTCGCCAGCCGAGGCGCGACGACGACAGGGAGTGAGCAGCATGGACACGATAGTCATAGCCGCCGGGATCTGCGTGGTCGCGGCGATAGCCGTGATCGCCGCCGCCCTCTACCTCAGGCGCCCCAAACAGGAGCCGGAGGACGAGGGCAGGAAGGTCACCGAGGACCATGTGATCGCCAAGATGGACACCATACTGAGGTATCAGAATGCCGACAGACCGTGAGACCCGCGACACGCTCAGGGAGACCGACTCCTGCCTCGACAAGATCATCTCCACGATGTACGAGCACCCCTCCTACTACGAGGGGGTCATCTCCACCATCCGCGAGGCGCGCAAGTTCGTCCGCGACAAGCCCGCCAAGGCCCTGGAGCTCACCAAGACCGCCCTGGCGGACTGCGAGGCCGAGGCGGCCGTCGCCATGGAGTACCACAGGATCGTGGACGGCATCGCCCCCGACGACCCCATCTTCAACGAGGACAAGGTCAGGTCCAGAATGGACGAGTACCGCACCGACCTCCGCAAGGGGGACGTCAAGGGCGTCGTCAAGACCATCGAGCATCTGAGGAAGGCCATCGGCGGACGCGGCAGGCCGCCGGCAATCCAGGTGCGTCTCGAATCGGACAGGATCAGCCGCGAGGACAAGACGGCCAGGCTCATCATCTCCAACGTCGACACCGCCGACGTCATCCTGAACTCGGTGTACGTGTCCGCCAACGTGTGGTCCGAGGATGTGCTGCTCACGGTGCCGGTCATCCGCGCTGGGAACTCCGCCGACGTGCCGATAACCATCGGCTCGGAGGCCCTGGAGTCCCCGGTGATCCATGTCCGCATAACGTACACGCGCGACCTGGTGCCGGTCAACCAGACCTACTCCTTCAAGATCTTCGTGGAATGAGAACATGGGCTGCTGGAAATGCTCCTGCGGACACTACGTCGACACGGAATATCGGAAGTGCATATTCTGCAACCGTCCGAAGCCGGGAACGGTGAAGCAGGGGGACATCGAATACACAGTCACGTTCCTCTACATGCAGAGGAACAAACCGTGCCTCAACTCGCTGGTGGCCAAGGGCCCGGTCAACATATCGACCGGCGCCGACCACCAGCGCCTAAACGTGACGAACATCGTATCGTCGGGGGCCGCCACGGAGTTCCTCTCCTTCGACTGGGAGAACTCCATCCCCCACGGCAACCCCCTCCAGATATGGCCGGTCGCCGAGGGAGGGTTCGAGATCACCTGCCTCAGCCCCTCGTTCACGGCCAACGGCATGGAGATCGGATCGGGCAAGGTACGCGTCGAATCCGGATCGATCCTGATGCTCTCGTCAGCCATGGCGATCAAGGTGGAGGACTTCCGCGGGACCGCGTTCATCGAGGGGAGCCTCTCCCCCGTGGGAGCCAGGAACGGGAACCTGAAGGACTCGGACCTGTACTTCCCGCCGGGATCGGACATCGGATTCCTGAACGGGCTCAACTACCTCGCCCGCACCAGGTACGTCAACGGCGGGGCGGTGGAGTCCAAGCCCAAGGACGAGACCGACTGGGGGTACGTGAACAAGGCCATCCTGTCGATGTTCGGCATCAAGTTCAGGAACTACAGGGAGACGATAGCCGCCCTGGAGGAGGGTAGGACATGATCGAGTTCTGTTCGCTGAAAGGGGTTCGCGAGACGAACCAGGATGCGCTGGCGGTCATCACCGCCGCCGGAGGCACCATGGACGTCAGGATGATCCACCATGACGGCCGCGACGACTACACCGACAGCACCGACATGCCGGACGGCATGGAGATACTGCTCGTGGCGGACGGCATGGGCGGGCTCGAGAACGGGGACCAGGCCAGCTTCCTCACGCTGAACTTCTTCCTGGAGAGCGTCCAGTCCGGGTTCAGGGAGCGCATCGACATGACCGACGAGATCCGGAGGATCGTGCAGAGGACCTCCGACGACGTCAGAGACAACTGCCCCGGATCCGGGTCCACCCTCGTCGGGATGCTCACCCACGGACGGATGTCCTGGATCTTCAGCGTGGGCGACAGCAAGTGCATCGCCAAGACGAGTGCAGGCGCCGTCCGCTCCGAGAACCACTCCCTCGGCGACGGCGGGATCATCACCGCCTACATCGGCATGGAGGGCGATGTCCCCGTGAACGTCGTCCCCGTGGTCGACTGCGGCAACGCCATCCTGTTCTCCGACGGCCTCAACCCCGTGTTCGAGGAGAGGGGGACGGACATCGCGGATTCGAACGAATCCGCCGAGTTCCTCTGCAGGCTGGCCGTCCAGAAGGGATCGACCGACAACGTCACCTGCATCATACGCAGGGACATCTGATACAAACGGGGCCTCCGTCGCGGACGGCCCCCTTCATTCCCCTTCGGAACCGGAGGTGCATCCCTCCGACCATCTATGGATGTCGTCCATCGTGACGAGCTTGATCCTCATCCCCGGGTTGTCCTCCGCGAACTCGATGAGCTCGTCCGTGAACCCCGCCCTGGAGAACAGCACGTAGCGCTTGTTCTGATACCCCTTCCTGGCCGACAGCCCGCAGTTGACCAGGTTCTCGTACTCCCTCATGCCGACCAGGCGGTGGGTGAACTTGCACTCGCACAGCACCAGATCGACGTTGTGGTCGTTCTCCACCTCTGCTACGATATCTATGTCCGTGTCCTCGGTGACGACGCGTCCGTTCTCCCGGACCACATGGCCGTCTTCGATGACCGGCGACGCCCCCCACCATCTGCCGATCCATCTGCACCTCTCCGTGCCCAGGAGATACTGCCTGCAGACCTCCTCGAAGCGCCTGCCGAAGAACATGGCCATCCTGTTGCCGAGCACCCCGTACACGCCCTCCCCGCGGGAGAACCTGCCGTACGGCTCGCTGCGGAGTGCCACATCGTAGTAGAAATCCAGGAACCCGTCGGTGACCACGAACATCCGCTTCCTCTTCTTCCCGTAGCAGACCTCCTCGCGGATGACCCCCAGGAGCTCCAGGTTCTCGATCGCCGCCAGACAGGTGGGGCGTGTCAGCCCCGTCCTCACTTCGATGTCGTTCGCATCGAAGACCCCCTCGCGTATCGACGCCAGGATCCTGTCGTAGGTCTCCTTCGGCTTCAGCTCCAGTGATACGAGGCTGTCCGCCTCCGACCTCAGCAGGGCCGGCTCCTTCAGGAAGCCGTCCGTGATCGCCTGCTCTACGGACATACCCTCCATGTACTCGTGATACGCCGGGATCCCCGATCCGACGGCGAACATCCTCACCCTGTCCTCCTCGCTCAGCTCGCGATGGAAGGTGCATGCCTGCGGATACGGGAGGGGGTCGATCCTCATCTGCAGTATGAACCTCTTGTAGAGGGGCGAATCCCCGTCGTTCAGATGTCTCCCCATCGCCCGGATCGACGACCCGCACACCACGAGCATCAGACGGAAGCGCTTCATGTCGTGATCTATGAACCTCTGGAACAGCGGGGCGGTGGAATCGTCCACCTCATCCAGCAGTGGGAACTCGTCCAGCACCACGACGGTCTTGTCCCCGTTGCCCGCGGACCCCACCTCGCCCAGGAAACCCAGGAGATCCGGCACGCTGCGCAGGCTAACCTCCCGCCCGACATGCTTAGAGGCCTGTGCGGAAAGGACATCCCATGTCAGATCGGGATCCTTCCCGGGGACGGTCATGAAGAGCGACGGCTTGCCCTCGCAGAACTGCTGGAGGAGCGAGGTCTTCCCCACACGCCTCCTCCCGTACACCGCACAGGTCGCGGATCCGTGCTTCCTGTAGAGCCGGTCGAGCTTCGAGAGCTCATCCTCTCTGCCTATGAATCCGTCCATGATTGCTAATGGTATTATTTGTATAAAATCTTAAAGTTCTATTTTATGAAAAATATTTCATAAACTTTCACTTTAAGATTTCCGCAGACACGATGTGCCGGATCGCTCGCCCTCGAGCACCCTCCTGGCCCTGGCGTACTTCTCCCTCCAGTGCAAGATCCTCTCCTCCGGGACGTCCGGGCATCCCGCGAAGCGCGTCTCGTCCGAGTTGTGGTCCATGTCCGCCCTCTTCACGGCCCTGGCCACGGGGTTCTCCCTCACGGCCCTCACTTAGTCGAGATAATCCACATCCCTCCCGTGGGTCAGCAGGCGGACGGCGTCGACCACCTCCCCGGGGAACTCCCTCTCCAGGTCCTCGAACGTCACATCCGTGTCCTCGACCACATCGTGCAGCAGCGCCATGCATGTCGTGATCTCGTCGGTCATCTGCTCCGCCACATGGAACGGATGGAACACATACGGCACGCCCGTCTCGTCGAACTGCCCGTGGTGGGCCTCGTAGGCGATGCGCATGGCCTTCCTGGTGAGCGGGGTGTAGATCATGCCACGGGTATCGCGCGGATGGTATTTCCTGCCAACGTCAGAAACAGTTCAGAAATACCTGTAAAAGCTTGTTTCCAGAATTTGTATAAGACTCTGATTCCTACATCAAGAGGATATGTCCCTCGATTCAGAGAAAATAACTTGGAGAGATAGCGTCTAGACGTATTGCGACCGCTACCACCCTTGTGGTTTGTGTGATATTGTTTTTATCTGAGTGATGATATCCTTGTTCTGTTAAGCGTGGGCTCTGCAACCTTGCACTGAGTGTGAGAGAGTACAGATGCTCACGCGCCCCCTTTGTTTTCCAGAATTCTAAACGTACGATAGTCGATGTATGTTATAGCAGCCCTTAGTTCTGTTATGATTTTGGCATTTTCCCCATTCTTTTCAATCATATCGGAATATGCGTTCTGCAACCTGAATCTGTATGAACACTCATCAATCAGGCCGATGGAATAGAAATACATCAACGCCTCACAGCGATGGAATGATTTTGGGCGATCGGCCAGAAAATCATCTATGTCTTCAGATGACGTCACCTCAGAACATTCTTTGCTCATTTTCTCGACTTTGCAATCAAGCTTTTTGACCATCGCGTATGTGAAATCAGAAATGTTTTTAGGAAGATCGTTCATCGAGATTCCGAATTTCAGGATGTAATGGAATACTGGAATGTACTTGTCACCCGTACATATCCTACTGTCTGAAGCCCAGGTAATGAATGCTGTCTTTGACTCAAGCATTCCTGGGCGATCGTATAGGACATCCATCAGAACATCAGATATGTTGTATCCGATGATTCCCTTCATGAGGGATTTAAGAGAGTTCTCAGTAGAGAACAGTACAGCGAATTCCCCTGGTTTGGCTTTCTCCATCTCACTCTCGTTAATGAATACAAGCCTCTTAGACTGCGGATCTGCAGTAAGGACGATATCACGAATCATACTCCTGTACTTCTTTATCTCTGTTGGAGTGGCCATGGGGGTAAATCTGTCCAGATAGTTGTAGAGGACATCCAGGGATGGGACTGTTAGGCTCATGATCTCCACCCTCTTGCCTTCGTGTTCGACAACATTAGGATTCCATTTCGTCTTGCCCAATTTGGAATCAACATCGACCCTCACCATGTGGTTCCTGATCTTGTCCAGATCTGTCTGTTTAAGTGAGGTGACGACATCTGGATGATTTCGTTAATCTCGTCATCGGACATCGAGTATCCAATGAACATGATGGGGTTGTTACACATCATCGATGTTATCCGGGACATGATGATCTTGGAGTTCGATTTCAGATTATCATAGTCCTCTGATGTTATCACGATTGTATCCGGTCTCTCCACTGTTCCGTGTATCTTCAGTATATCTCCGTACCCGTCCGAATCACTGAAGTAGTAATCGTCAGGGAACACAAGCACGGAGTATTCTGTGAAGACCTCGTGCTCCAGAAATCCATCATAGTTTGTGGTTATTACGGCAGGTATCTTCCTTGACAGTTTCCTGAACATATCCAGTTCGGCGACCAATTCCGGTTTGTCTGTGATCCCTATACGTGAAACCAGATTACAGACGAGAACTTTGAACGGATCGAGCGTCTCCATCTGCACCCACTCCCCATCGGACAGCTCGGGGAAATCCGAACGACTGAGTCTACCAGAAGAAATCTGGTCAATCATCGTTCTGCGAAGTACTGTCGCTAAAGCTGGATTCACATCACAACCTGGATTGTCACTTTCTATCTTCTTGCGCATACCATTTAGCTGAAAACGATCGATCCCAGTCTTCGCTGCGATACGCTCGAGAAGTTCGTTCCACCCAACAGTATTGCAATATCTTCTGGTGATTCCGGCCCCTATAAACAATATTGGTACCCGTTTCTCCTTCAGAAGTTTGTCCAAAGGAACGATGCGCTGTTCCAATGGATTATCACCCTTTCTGCGCGACGCTCTATTGGACGACATGGTTGGAGGAATGCTATCGAGTAGATAATTCCATGGCACGGATTTCAGTAAATATTCGAATAAGTGCTAAAAGACCGATGGAGATATGTTTTCGAAATCGGCATGAATATGAAAATGAATATGAATATGAAAGTGTAACTGATATCCCAAACATGATTCTTGTGGATATCAATGAATTAGTAGGTTGTACAATCATCGAGAGCGATCGCATCGAGTTCGAACGCGATTGGAACCGGGAGAAGGTCCTCCACACAATCTGCGCATTCGCCAACGACTTCGACAACATCGGCGGGGGATACATCATAATCGGGATCGATGAGATCGACGGCTCTCCAGCCAACTGCATAGGTGTGAATCCGTCCAGAATCCCGGGGATCGAACACGAGCTGACCGAACTGTGCAACAGCATCAGCCCCGGATACTCCCCGAACCTGTCCGTCGAGAAGTATCACGGGAAGGACATCCTCGTCCTATGGGTCCCGGGAGGCGAGAGACGCCCCTACAAGTGTCCCGTGACCCCGAGCAAGAAGAAATCCGACAACGTCGAGAGGGCGTACTACATCAGGGTACTCTCCAACACGGTCCGCGCCAACCGCGACGAGGAGATCACCCTCGTGAGAAGGGCCAGCAACACCCCGTTCGACGACATGGTAAACGAGACAGCATCCGTCAACGACATCAGAAGGGGCCTCGTCACGGATTTCCTTAACCGCATCAACAGCAGGGTCGACTACGGCAGCATGGAGAACATCGACCTCTACCGCCTCCTGCGCATCGTACGCGGTCCCAGCGAGAACCCTAGACCCGTAAATGTCGGACTGATGATGTTCAGCGACGACCCGGAGCGCTTCTTCAGGAACGCCCACATCGAGGTCGTCTACATGCCGGACCCGACGGGCGAGGACATGGAGGAGACCGTCTTCAGAGGGCCCCTCGACGACCAGATCAGGAATGCCCTCAGATACATCAGCGGGATGTTCATCCGCGAGAAGGTCGTCAAGCTCCTTGATCAGGCAGAATCGCTCCGCTTCTTCAACTATCCGTACAAGGCGGTCGAGGAGACTCTGGTCAATGCCGTCTACCACAGGGACTACGAGATCCCCGAACCCATCAAGGTGATCGTCCGCCCCGACCGCATGGAGATCTTCAACCGTCCCGGACCGGACAAGAACATCTCCGACGAGCGCATAGAGGCGTTCGACCTCAGGAGCGACTGCTACCTCAACAACCGCCTCGGGGACTTCCTCAAGGAACTGAAGCTGACCGAGGGCAGGAGCACCGGGATCCCCCGCGTCCTGAAGAGCCTGGAGGACAACGGATCGGACCCGCCGGTCTACGAGACCGACGAGGACAGGAGATTCCTCAGGGTCATCATCCCGATACACAGCGGATTCCTCCCCTCGGCCGAGAGCGGGAGCACCGTGCCCGGAGACGCGAAGAAGAACCGGACCTCCCAGGAGATCAAGTCCCTGATACTGGAGTCCCTCAGGGACAACGGATGCCAGAGCGGCAGGGACCTCGCCGCATCGATCGGATACAGCTCGACGCACAACACTTTCCGCAGATGCGTGAGGGAGCTGATGGATGAGGGGAAGATTGAGTACAAGTACCCCGACAATCCGAGGGACAGGCGTCAGAAGATCTGCCTGCCGAGACAGAGGGTCTGATCCGGACCTGCGCCTCACGCCTCCGCCAGCCTCTCCCTCGCCTCGGCGAACGGGTCGAACCTCACCAGCTCGAACCCGACCCTGCGGTTCACCGCACCGATCTCGCCCCTGCACTCCCTCAGGTCCGCGCTGGACGCCCTTGACAGCATGCCGAAGAACCTCGCGTAGAACACGTCCAGCATGCCGCGGTACGTCACCAGCAATCCCTCCAGATCCGCCGAACGGAGGTACTTCCGCTGGTCGGCGCTCCACATCTGGTCCGACCCGCACCTGCGGGTGAAGACCACCGCGCCCGTCCCCGGATCCACCTCCAGGGGCATCATGTCCACGTGTACCACGTAATTCCTCAGGTTGACCATCAGGGACGCCTCGAAGCCGAGGGACGACCTCTTGAGGTCCCGGAACTCCGCATCGACGCCGCAGCGCTTGGCGCTGACCGCAGCCAGGTTCTTGCAGGCGTACATCCTCGAAAGGAAGTCTGAGAGCGTCTGGCACAGTTCCATCGCGGACGATTCGAGGTCCCTGTAGCTGGATCTCCCGGACCGTCCCGGAGACCTCACGGATGAGACGAGGCCGATGAGCTCCGACAGCTTGGAGTCCATCATGCCGTAGCACATGGACATCCTGCGGATGACCTCGTAGGTTCTGAAGCTGCTCGATTCCCTGAGCCTCCTGAGCTCGACGGCGGGTTCCGAGGGCATGCGGATGAATCGCCGGCGGCCGTTATGAGCGTTGGCGACGTAGAATCGGTATCCCGACGCAGAAAACGGATACCCTAGCCATCCTCTAATCTCTGTGCATCAGCTCGTACAGCATGTGAATCCCTACATCGATGGCGTTTCGGATATTTCAATCGGGACTGTGCCAGACCCCGCGACCACGATGTTAACACAAATCAGCACTTTCGTAACACGAAGACTATTTAACGTATGCAACGGGTTACCCGCCCCATGCACATAGTCCAGCCCGGCACCGAGATCGATGTTCTGAAACAGAACAACAAGATCGCCCATGAGAACTACCGTCTGCTGAAGCAGCACAACATCAAGTCCATCGACTTCATGGGCTCCATAGGCGCCGGCAAGACCGCGCTCATCATCAAGCTCGCCGAGAAGCTCAGGGCCAAGGGCGTCCGCGTCTGCGCCATCGCCGGCGACGTCACCGGAGACGACGACTACACCAGGTTCGAGAAGTCCGGACTCGAGTCGGTGAACTGCAACACCGGCCACGAGTGCCACCTCGACGCCAACCTCATCAAGAAGACGCTGGCCGACATCAACCTGGACGACTACGACGTGCTCTTCATCGAGAACGTGGGCAACCTCGTCTGCCCCGCGGACTTCCCCCTCGGCACCGACCTGAGGGTCGTCGTCGTTTCGGTCACCGAGGGCGACGACATGGTCAGGAAGCACCACGACATCTTCATCCACTCCGACGTGGCCATCCTCAACAAGGTGGACATCGCCGACGCCGTTGACGTCGACCCGGAGGTCATCGCCAGGGACTACAACAAGCTCACCGGCGGCGTCAAGAACATCCTCAAGTGCAGCGTGAAGAAGGACCAGGGCCTGGACGAGATCCTCGCCGCCCTCAAGCTCTGAGGTGGCGATATGAGAGTACTCACCGTCGGAGGCGGAGGAAGGGAGCACGCCGCCGTGGAGGCGTTCCACAGGGCCGGCTCCGAGCTGTACTGCGTCATGAAGAACGCCAACCCCGGCATCCTCGCCAGGGCCAAGGGCCATCTCCTGTGCGACGAGAAGGACGTCGCCAAGGTCGTGGAGTTCGCCAAGGCGAACGACATAGAACTCGCTTTCATCGGCCCCGAGGCCCCGCTCGGCGAGGGCATCGTCGATGCCCTCGAGGCAGCCGGCATCAGATGCGCCTCCCCCACGAAGGCCGCCGCCAGGATAGAGACCTCCAAATCATTCATGAGGGAGCTCGTGGAGAGGCACGGCATCGACGGGAACCTCTCCTACGCCAGCTTCGACAACGCAGAGGATGCCGAGGCGTATCTGAAAGGAATAGACCACGAGATCGTCGTCAAGCCCGTCGGCCTCACCGGCGGCAAGGGCGTCAAGGTCCAGGGCGAGCACCTCCACGGCTTCGACGAGACCATGGAGTACGTCAGGGAGATCTTCGACGGCAACATCGGCGGCGCCGGGGTCATCCTGGAGGAGAGGGCGGTGGGCGAGGAGTTCACCCAGATGGTCTTCTCCGACGGGAAGAACGTCGTCCCCATGCCTCTGGTCCAGGACCACAAGAGGGCCTACGAGGGCGATGTCGGCCCGAACACCGGCGGGATGGGCTCCTACACCGACGCGGACCATCTCCTCCCGTTCATCGGCGAGGACGACCGCAGGAAGGCCATCGCCATCGTCCAGTCCATCGTGGACGCCCTGGCCGAGGAGGGCTGCCCCTACCGCGGCGTGATGTACGGCCAGTTCATGCTCACCGTCAACGGCCCCAAGATCATCGAGATCAACGCCAGGTTCGGCGACCCGGAGGCCATGAACGTCCTGACCGTCCTCGACTCCAACTTCGAGGACATCTGCTGGAGGATGGCCACCGGCACGCTGGACGCGGGCGCGGAGTTCTCCCCCAAGGCGACCGTCTGCAAGTACGTCGTCCCGAAGGGATACGGAGTCAAGTCCGAGGCCGGACACGAGATCTCCGTCGACGAGGAGGCCATCCGCGGATGCGGAGCCGTGGCGTACTACGCGAACGTCGACATGAAGGACGGGAAGCTCGTCACCGGCACCTCCAGGTCCATAGGGGTGGTCGGAATCGGCGACTCCATCGAGGAGGCCGAGGCCAACTGCGAGAGGGCCCTCGCGCATGTGAGGTGCGACGCGGTGTTCGTCCGCCACGACATCGGCACCCGCGAGCTGGTCCAGCGCAGGGTCGACCACATGAAGGCCCTCAGATCCGCATGACGGACATAGCCGTCAGGGTCGCCTACCGCGGCGAGGGGTTCTACGGGTCGCAGATGCAGCCCGGGCTCCCCACCGTGGAGGGGACCCTGCTGGCGAACATCGTCCGCGTGACCGAGATGGAACCTGAGGACATCTGCCTCAGGCTCGCCAGCCGCACGGACAAGGGGGTCAGCGCCACTGGCAACGTCGCATCCTTCGAGAGCGGCGGAGCCGACCCCGTCAACCTTCTCAAGGCGCTCAACTCGGTGCACGGCGGCGTGCTGTGCACCGCCTACACGAAGGTGGACGACGGATTCACGCCGCGCCACGCGGACCGCAGGACCTACGAGTACGTCGCCAAGGCCCGCGGACTCGATGCGGACGTGGCGAACGAGTGTCTCTCCATGTTCCGCGGGAGGAGGGACTTCTCCGGCTTCTGCAAGGCCGAGGGGAAGGATCCGGTCATCGATCTCACGAGGGCGGACGCCGTCGTGGACGGCGACGTCCTGATAATGACCTTCGAGGCGGACCACTTCCTCTGGAACATGGTCCGCAGGATATCCGCCGCGGTCCTCCGCGCTGCATCCGGCAGGATGCCCGTGTCCAGGATAGAGGAAGCCCTCGCCGGCGGTTGGTCCAACTTCGGGATAGCCCCGGCCGAGGGACTGACCCTCACCGACGTGTTCTACGATGGGTTGGACTTCACCCCGTCCCCCGACCCGGCCCTCGCATACAGGAAGGCGGACGGGCTGTACTCGGCGAGGCTCGCCGAGAGGTTCTACGGGAAGCTCCGAAGGGAGCCCCGATCTCAAAGGAATCCAGAAGTAAGGGGTTTCGAAGTGGTTTCGGCGGGTCTCCCCGCCTGGCGCATCAGCGCCTGGACTTGGGCTTGCCGTAGTTCTTCACGGGCTTCCTGTAGACCCAGATGATGACCAGGGCCAGCAGGATGATCACGATCACGAGGAGCGCGACCCACATGGTGTAGCTGCTGTCTCCGATGTAGAAGGTGTACTCCTCACCGAGACCGCTGATGGTGACCATGTTGCCGTCGTCGGCCGGCTGCAGGGAGAAGGTGTAGGCACCCTCCCCGGCGTCGATGACCCAGTCGTAGGTGACGGTGGTGGAGCCCTCCTTCGCGAGGTTGAAGGTGGTGTAGCTGTCCTCGATCCTCTCGCCGTTGACGTAGAAGTACACGCCGTACCCGGTGAGGTCCTGCCCGGACTCGTTGGTCAGGGTGACGCTCAGGGTGATGGGCTCGACGACCTTGATGTCGAAGGTGTCCTCCTTGGCCAGGTCCTCGGCGGGGATGTCGACGGTCTCCCCCTCGTCGTCGGTGTAGGATGCCTCCACGTCGTAGGTGACGATCAGCTTGTAGCTGCCGGCGGTGTCCGGGGCGTCGACGGTGAGGGTGGCGGAGCCACCGTTGTCGAGGTCCCCGGAGCTGGGGCTGACGCCGTTGCTGATGGTCTCGCCGGACGAGTCCACGAGCTTCGCATCGTAGGAGATGGCCATGGAGAGGTCCTGGTACGAGTCGTAGTCGTGGTTGGTGTAGGTGATCGTGTACTCCGCGTCGTCCCCGGTGCCGATGACCGGGTCGCCGTCCACGTTGGAGTAGACGGCGTCGGTCTCGGCGATGGGCACGAGGCAGGCGGCGAGGATCGCCGCGAGGGCGATCACAGCGATTGTCTTGATGTTCATCTGCGTGCAAACACCCCCCTCTTGCTGGCGAGCCAGAAGGCAGCGATTATCATGAGGATGATCACAGCGACGAGGAACCAGACTCCCGAGGGGATTCCGGACCTCTCGTCGATCGCGTCCCCTCCGCTGACACCGGAGTCGTCCACGGTGACGGAGATCTCCTGAGGCTCGAGGGCCTTGGTGCTGCTCGCGTCTCCGGAGATGGTGACGGTGATTCCCTGCACGGGCGAGGAGGCGACCTTGCCGTCCTCGTCGGGGTCGGCGCCCATCTGCATGAGCGCGACGTAATAGGTGACGGTCTGGAGTCCGTAGATGGTGACCTCGGCGCCGGCCTCGGCGACGAGGGTTCCGTCGGCGTCCATGACGGTGGCGTACCATCCGGTGGGGGCGGTGAAGCCGATCTGGACGTTCTTGGCGTAGACGTCCTTGTTGACGAAGGTCACGGCGTACATGTACTGGGATGCGGAGATCCTGTCGTTGGCCGCTCCCTCATCCCCTGCGTAGAGGATGTCCATGCCCTCGCTGCCGGTGGCAGGGGCGGAGTTCTCGGTGATGGCCTCGGTGACCGTGTTCGTTCCGTTGATGTCGGAGACGATCAGGTCCACGCCGTCCAGACCGGGCGCGACGGTGGCCGCGTCGTAGTATCCGGTGGCGGTGGACTGCTTGGACTCTCCGGCGGGGACGGTCACGGTGACCCCCTTGTCGAGGGACCAGGCGGTTCCCGCGGAGACGGCATAGGTCATGTCCGTCTTGCCGTTGTTGGTGACGGTGAACTGGACGGTGGCCCTTCCGTCGACGAACTCGGCGCTGTCGATGGCGACCTCGAAGGCGGGCTCGTCCTCCTCCTCGGAGTCGTCTGCGGGAGCGTCGGAGCTCAGGACTGAGATGTTCCTGATGCATCCGTCCCTCATGTTGATGAGGTCCTCGGTGGCGGTGAACCAGTGCTCGACGGAGGCGACGGTGGCGCTGACCTCGACGGTCGCGGTGACGTCGTTCATGTCGGCCGGGAGCCTGAGGGTGAAGGCGCCGTCGGTGACGTCGAACTGCCTCTTGACATCCCCGGACTCGACGGTGATGGTTCCGTCGGCGTTGATTCCGACGTATCCGGTGACCTCCATGACGCTCTGGGTGGCCTTCATGTCGAGGGTCACGGCCTCGCGGGAGTCGCCGGTGAGGTCGACGTATCCGTAGGCGATCTTGACGTCGCTGGCGTCGGAGCGGTTGGTGGAGGTGATGTAGTACTCGTATCCGGTCTCGAGGTAGTATCCTCCGTCGAAGGCGTGGTAGGATCCCTCGGTCTCGATCGAGATGGCATCGGACTCGTTCTTCTGGATGTTGGCGGTGACGACCTCGACGACGTCCAGTCCGACGAACTCGGTCTGGCCGGGGTAGAGGTAAACGGTTCCGCTGAAGTAGTATCCGGTGGCTCCGTCGATGGTGATCTCGTACTCGCCGGGGCAGAGATCCTTGGCGACTCCTGCCTCCATCGTGATGGGCTCGTCTCCCTCGTAGAAGTCGAGCTCGGCGTCGTAGTCCAGGGTGACGGACTGCTGCTTGACGACGTTCTCCTGGTCCTTGTCGGTGTATCCGACGTACTGGATGGTCACCGTACCGGCGCTCGTGTTGGACGAGCCGGCGGACACGGACCTGACCATATCGCTGCAGGCGAAGTACTTGTTGCCCTCGCTGTAGGTTCCGTCGGCGTTGTTGAAGCTGACGGTGGACTCGATGCCGTCGGGGATGTAGTAGTACGCGACACCGCTGGTGTTGGTCATGGAGACGACCTGGTACTCCTTCTCCTGGTAGGTGTAGGTGATCATTCCCTTGACGAAGGGCAGGTTGACGTTGCCGTCCCCGGTGGCGGAGTCGTACCTGAGGGTGGAGCTGACCCTCCTTCCGTCGACGGTGGCGAGGTCGCCGAGCTCGGTGCTGGTGCCACTGACGTTGGCGGATCCGAGGTAGACCCTGTCGCCGCTGTTGTAGGCGTTGACGTTGTAGCTGCCGGTGGGCATGAGGGCGGTGAACGCGCCGTCCTTGTCGGTGGTCGCCTTGACGGTGAATCCGCTCTCGTCGTAGAACATGACGGTTCCGGACTCGCCGTCCTCCCCGTCCTTGAGCGTTCCGGTGACCTTGGAGTACTGTCCGCTCTGGAGAGCGACGGAGTCTCCTCCGGTGTAGACCGCGTAGTAGACGGTGGTTCCGCTGACTCCGTAGATGCTGTAGGTCATGTCCTCCGTACCGATGCTGTAGGGCACGTCGAAGGTGCCGTTCTCCACATCGGAGACCGTGCTGAACTCGCCGGCGTAGACGGCGAGGGCGACGCCCTCGGGGGCGTTGTCGATGCTGACGGTCCTGGACTCGTAGGCGGTCATGGTGACGCTCCTGTTGGAGCTGCTGGCGTTCTGGACGTTGGAGGTCATGGAGACCAGCCCGTTGCCCAGGGAGACGGTGTACTTGCCGGGGATCACGTTGATCTCGGCCTTTCCGTCCTCGCCGATGGCGGTGCTGAACTGAGCGCCGGTGACGGTGTTTGTGGCGATGACCACGGGGGCCTCCTCGTAGGAGGTTCCGTCGATCACGTTGTCGTAGACGTCCTCGACCGTCGCGGTGATCTTCTTGGTGGCGGGGGCGATGACGATTCCGGTGGTGTCGCCGGGGTGGATCGTGACGGATCCGGACCCGAGGGAGGTTCCGTCGGCCCCATAGAGGATGTAGCTGTATGTTCCGGGCAGGACGTTCTCGATCCTGACCTCACCGTTGGTGATCGGGACCTCGACGTCCTCGGGCTCCGCACCTCCGCTGAGGGTGAGCATCATGTCCTCGGCATCGTAGATCTCGCCGTTGACCTGGACCTCGCCGGTGGCGACGGCGTCCGGGATCTCGGTGACCTGCTGGACGGCGGAGGATGTGAAGGAGTCGACGAGCACGTCGCCGATGCTGATGTCCACGCGGTAGTCGCCGCTGGGGACGAGCGCGCTGTAGGCGCCGTCGCGGACGGCGGTCTCGGAGTAGAGCACGTAGTCGCCGTAGACATCGCTGTACTGGTAGACGGAGACGGTGGCTCCGGAGACGGCCTCGCCGGAGGACTGCTGGACCTGTCCGGTAAGGACGGTCGTGTCCTCGGAGACGCCGGTGTACTCGAGCATGACATAGCAGGCGAGGTAGTTGATCGTTCCACCCTCGTTCTCCTGCTTCTCCATGGCCTCCCAGCCGTCCATGTACTCCCAGCCGTCGGTGGTGCCGGTGGCATTGTCCTCGGCGTTGTACATGACGAGCCAGTTAGCGACGGAGAATCCGGCGAGCCCGTATCCGGGGATCGCCTTGACGGTTCCGTCGCTGTAGGCGAGCGCGGAGAGGTAGCTGTTGGAGCTGCTGAATCCGGCGTCGGCGGCGGAGGGTCCGATCATGGCCTTCCAGAGGAAGGTGTCGTACATGGCGGAGGTGTACACGGTGCTTCCGTAGTACGTGTTGTAGGAGTAGAACTGGGTCGCGGCTCCGTAGCCGTCGACGTTGTATCCGGCGAAGTAGCCGATGGTGGAGAAGCTGTCGCCGTCGCCGTAGGAGAGCGGGAGCATGGATCCGTCCAGGAGGACGTAGCCGATGCGGTCGCCGCTGGCGTCGCAGACGGCCTCGTAAGCGTCGCAGATCGCCTTCTCGTCCATTCCGGAGAGGATGACGTTCATGCTGGCGAGGTACACGGCGTTCTCGTCGGTGATGTCGGACCTGACGCTTCCGTAGGTCTCGGGGTCGGCCTCGATGTCGGCCTTGGCGGATGCGGGATCGGCCACGTAGGCCCTGATGGCGTCGTAGACGGCGGCGTCCATGCATGCGGAGAAGTCCATGCCGTCGTTGGACATGATGATGCGGAGCATCATCGCGGCGACCGCTCCGGCGGATCCGTCGGCGAGGTAGACGTGCGAGGACGCGGTCGTGCCGTTGCCGAGGGCGTCGTTGACATTCTCGAAGCCTCCCTGGGAGACAGAGTCGTAGACGTTGTCGATCCAGGAGACGAGGGCGCCGTCCTTGGGAGCGTCCTCCCAGGAGTCCCAGATGTCCCCGACGGGGTAGGAGTCTCCGGTGGCGATGGTGAAGTTGGTGTTGCCGGTGTAGAAGTGGTCGCCCTCGGTGTTGGAGGGGGATCCAGCATCGACCGCGAAGCTGACGTTCGGGACGATGACCAGGCAGACCACGACGATGACGGATGCGAAGGGGAGGGGCTTGATGAGCTTCCTGAAGCAGCCGGGGAATCCGGCGGCCCTGATGTTGGAGGCCCAGTCCCTGAGCTTGGCGGCCCTGAGGACCTTGACGATGACGGCTCCGGCGCCGACGCCGAAGACGCAGGCGACCACGGCGGCGTTGTCGTAGCTGGTCCAGGTCGCGAAGAACATCACGAACAGCCAGACGACCATGAGGAGCTGGGTAGCGGAGTGGTCCCTCCTGAGGTAGACGTAGCTCTCGTAGAGGGCCAGGCAGATCGGGAGCCACATGGTCAGCCAGCCGTAGTAGGCGGCGACGTTGGACATGGACACGCGGTCGCTGACCAGCTGGTCCATGGTGCCCGCGTAGGGCGAGTTCCCGAAGATGAAGTCGTCGAACATCTCGGGCGCGGCGACCGCGAGGGCGACGCAGAGCACGAGGAACACGACGACGAGTGCGGGGATGGTGGCGACCCAGGGCTTGGACCTGAGCGCCATGAACACGAGCGTGAACACGACGGAGACGACGGCGACGAACAGCGATCCGGAGTAGACCGTGTCCATCAGGCCGGCGGGGACGTAGTACGCGGCGGGGATGAGGGCGCCGACGAGGATCGCGACGCAGTACCCGAGCGTGATGCCCGTGAAGTCCTTGCCCCTGATGCGGGAGGCCACGGCCTGGAGGACCATGGCGACCGCGAGCATGACGATCACGATGCGGAACCCGTTCCAGGTCAGCGCGGACAGCATCACGAAGACGCCGGCGATGAGACCGTAGAGCAGGACGCCCTTCTTGGCGGAAGCATCGGCGTCGGCGGCCTTGACCATCCTGATGAGGAAGTACACGGCGAAGGCCACCAGGAAGGCGGCCAGTGCGTACTCGTTACCGCTGGAGAACACGGAGGTGCTAATCGGGAGGGCCATGAAGGCCAGGACGAGCGCCGCTACGACACCTATCGTCTTGTCGAACAGCTCCTTGCCGATCATGTACACGGGGATGCAGAGGAGTGCCCCGAAGATGGGGTTCAGCACCGCCAGTGCGAACGATGCGGCCTCGGTGGTTCCCATGGAGCCCTGGAAGATCGAGGCGACGCCGGCCGCCAGGAAGTCCATGAGCGGGGGGACGTACAGGGAACCGCCGACGGGGTAGTTGACGGACATGTCCGTCATCGACCATGAGCCGGCGAGGATGCTTTCAATCACATGCAGGTGATACTGTGCACTCGAACCCCCGGACAGGGCATAGTTCCCATCCGCGGAGACGCCGTAGGCCATCACGAAACGCAGCAGGAACGCCACGACGACGATGACCGCCAGTGCGAGTACACACCAGTGGCATCTAAGCCACCCGTTGCCGCTTCTATCGCGGTCGGCCCCCTTCTCAGCGGGGGCGGCTGACTCTTTTCCGAATTTGCGCATTCTAATAAGTCTCCGTCTCTTTAGAATGGGCGTTCATACAGGAACCTCTATAAAAAGGGCACCCTGGGTCATTTTATTATAATAAGAACGCGCGCGCACCCACACACGGTACGCGCGATTGTGTTTGACGGACCGTCAGAGGACGGTGCGTACGTCCTCGGCGAAGGCCTGCGCGGCCCCGCGGGGATCCTCCGCGCCGTATATCGAGCGGCCAACGATGGCGTAGTCGGCTCCGGCCGCGATGGCGTCCGAGGCCTTCCCGCCCTGTGCGCCGACGCCGGGCGAGAGGATCTTCCTGTCCGGACCCGCGACCGCGCGGATCGCCCTGATCCTGTCGGGCCTGGTGGCCGGGGCGATGAAGCCGTCGGCCCCGCACTCGACGCCCATCCTCGCCATCTCCTCCGCGTGCTTCGCGGTAAAACACAGCGCCCCGGGGTGGCTCATCTCGGTGACGGCGTAGATCTCAGCATCGCCGGACGCCTCCACGGCCGCCCTGAGGGAATCGTCGCCGGTGAACGCGTGGACGATGACCGCCGATGCGCCCCTGGAGACCGCGTTCTCGACGATGAGGCGGACGGTGTTCGGGATATCCGCGACCTTGAAGTCGCATATGACGTCGGTGAGGTCGGCCAGCCTGGTGATCATCTGCGGGCCCTCGGAGAGCACCAGGGGCCAGTTGATCTTGACGGCGTCCACGACGTCCGCCACGGCCTCGGCCACCGCCATGGCCTTGTCGCCGTCTGTCTCATCCAGTGCCAGCACCAGTCTGCTCTCGCGCCTCATGAGCATCCGGACCTCCCGAAGCAATATAAGGGCATCGAGACGTGGCAGTCGTCATGCTCAGGAGGATGGAGTGCGGATCCGCGCGCTGCGGCAAGGTGTCCGAGGGATGCGTCAGATGCATCGAGGGGTCCAAGATGGTCCTGCTCGTGACGGGGAGGTGCGGCTGGAACTGCTACTACTGCCCCGTGTCCCTGGAGAAGAAGGGGCTCGACGTCATCTACGCCAACGAGGGGCGCGTGTCCACGGACGAGGAGGTCATCGCCGAGGCCGAGGCCATGGACGCCCGCGGCACCGGAATCACCGGCGGGGACCCGCTCGCGGTGATGGACAGGACGCTCCACTTCATACGCCTCCTGAAGGACCACTTCGGTCCGGACCACCACATCCATCTGTACACAGCGACCATGGACCCGGACAAATCGAGGGCCTTGGAGGAGGCGGGCCTCGACGAGCTGCGCATCCATCCGCCGGAGGACATGTGGACCCACATGGCCGACACCCGCCTGGCGGAGGTCGTCTCCGCGGTCCGCATCCCCGTGGGGATCGAGGTCCCCGCGCTCCCCCGCAGGGAGACGGAGCTCCGCACGATGATCGAATATGCCAGATCGGTCGGGGTGGCCTTCGTCAACCTCAACGAGCTCGAGTTCTCCGAGAGCAACTGGGACATGATGGACGCCTACGGATACGCCGTCAGGGACGACGTCTCCTCGGCCGTCGCCGGCTCCGAGGAGACCGCCATGGCCGTCATGAGGAAGGTCAGGGGGATCGACATCCATTTCTGCTCCTCGTCCTTCAAGGACGGGATCCAGCTCCGCAGGAGGCTCATACGCAGGGCGCTCAACACCTGCCCCAAGTACCAGCAGGTCACCGAGGACGGTACCATAGTCCGCGGATTCGTCAAGGGCGACCCCTCCGAGGTGACTGCGAGGCTCGCCGAGCTCGGCGTCCCGGACGATCTGATGTGCGCCGGGCAGGACCGCGTCGAGGTCGCGCCATGGGTGCTCGAGGACGTCTGCGGAGAGCTCGGATTCAAGGCTTGGCTGTCCGAGCAGTACCCGACGGCCGACGGCCTCGAGGTCGAGAGGACCCCTCTGAACCGAAAGAGCCAGATGATGTGAGAATGGCACCCCGCACCCTCCAATTGGGGGTGCGGGGGCGATGGAAATCGTTTGGCGTCCCGCAAGGGACGATCACTCGACGCTGAGGCTCTGGATGTCGTGATGCCTGTTCACGATGTCCCTGGCCAGGCGCAGGTTCTTGCCCGCCTTGCCGATCGCGCGACCCTTCAGCTTGGGGTCGACGGTCACCGTGGCATGGGTGATGTTCCCGCGCTGCTCAATCACGACCTTCTGGGGGCCGTAGATGTGGAAGACGTTCATCACGAACTGCTCCGGGTCCTCGGAGTACTCGACGACCTGGATGTTCTTCCCGGTCAGCTCCTTGAGCTTGATGACATGCTCGCCCTTCTTCCCGACCGCGATGTTGGCCTTGCCCTTCTCGACGATGAACACGAGCTTGTCCTCGGTGTCCATGCAGTCGATGGCGCTGGTCTTGGTCACGGTCTCGAAGAGGGAGATGTACCTCAGCGTGTCCTCTGTAAGCACGATGTCGGCGGGCATTCTGATCACAGCGTAAGGATGTTGGAGCTGCCCTTGTCGATGACGACCAGAGCGGAGACGGAGAACGGCTTTCCGCAGAGGGCGCCGAGCTCCATGTTGTTTCCGTCGAACACGTGGACCTTCACACCGATGTCGCCGGTGAGCTCCTTGCAGGGGCAGTTCCTGGCCAGGACGACCATCTGGGCGTTCCCGTTCTTGACGGCCTTGAGGGTCTGGTCGACCCCGAACTCCACCTTTCCGGTGGTGATGGCGGATTTCAGCGCCCTGCTAATATCGATCTTCTCGTCACTCATATCTTGTCATCCCCGTTCTTCTTCTTGGGTGTGTAAATCAGGTTTACAGCGCCGGTACCGAGGGTGACCGGCTGTCCGACGATGATGTTCTCGGTGACTCCCTCCAGGGGGTCGGTCTCGCCCACCATCGCGGCGTGCAGCAGATGCGCTGCGGTGATCTCGAAGGCCGCCCTTGCGAGCACGGAGGACTTCTTTCCGGAGACTCCGTGCCTTCCGATGGCCTTCACGTATCCGTCGTTCGTCATGAGGTCGGCGACCAGCATGATGTGCCTTATGTCGACATCCAGACCGGCCTCCCCGAGGGTTCCCATGGCCTCGTGGATGATCGAGTTCCTGGCGGCCTCGATACCCAGGACGTCGGCGACCTCCAGGATGCTGTTCGTCATGACGTTGTCCGCGTCGACGCCCTCCACCTTGAGCACCTCCTTGAGGTTGCTGCCCTCGGTGATGATCTTCCAGGTGCCCTCCGTCTTGGACAGGATGGCCCTGGTGATGCCGTCGATCCCCTTGATCTTGGCATTCTTGATGGCGTCGAACATCAGCTGGAGCTTCTTGTAGGACGGCTCGTCCGAGGTCACGACGATCTCGAACCCGTCCTTCTGGACCATGCCCTTCACGGCCTTCACCTTGCCGAGCCTCTCGACGATGTCGTCCTCGGTGATGCCCTTGGCCTCCATCTTGCGGGGCTCGGGCACGATGATGAGCCTCATGTTGGTGATGTCGGTCTCCACGCGGGCGACGTCCAGCAGGGTCGTGATCTCGATGTTGGAGGCCACGAACTTGGCGACCATCTCATCCTCCGCGGCGGTGCCGATGAGGGGGATGTTCATGGACGGCGTGGAGGGTATGCGCCTGGCGTCGACGATCTCGATAAGCCTGGGCAGACCCTGGGTGACGTTCACGTTCGCGACTCCCGCGTAGTGGAAGGTACGCATGTTCATCTGCGTACCGGGCTCTCCGATGGAGTGCGCGGCCATGACTCCCGCCGACTCGTTCTGGTCCATCTTGTGCCTGACGTACATCTCGTTGGCGCGTCTGAGCAGCGCCTCGCACTTGTCGTCGGGCAGGTCGGCGTTCTTGATGCGGGCGGCGATGTCGACGACGACCTTCAGCGGAAGCTCGATGCCGAGCCTGTCCCTCATCTCCTTGAGCCTGGTCTCGCCCTCGTTGAGGACGTACTCCTTGACGACCTCCTCCATGGGGGCGACGGGCTCGATCTCCTCGACCTCCTTCTTCGCCTTGGACGGCGCGGAGGCCTTCCTCTTGCCGATCTTGGCGAGGACGGAAGCCGCCTCCTCCTCCATCAGCCCGAGGTTGACGAGCTCCGCCTCGCCGGCGTTGGCGATGGCGGTGAGCGAGGTGTACTTGGTGAGCAGCAGCGCGGTGGTCTCCTCGGAGATCCCCCTGCTGGTCAGAGCCTTGATGGTGTCCTTCCTTGCCATATCACTCGCCTCCTCCCTCGTAGTCGAAGTCCATGTCGTCCTCGGACTCCTCGGACTCCTCCTCGATGTACTCCATCTCGTCCTTCTCCAGGGATCCGTAGTCTCCTCCGACATCCTTGGTGTCGAGGTGGAGCAGACCCTCGTAGTCGTCTCCGAGGACCTCGGAGAACAGGTCGTCGAGGTCGATCGCCTTTCCGCGCACGGCCTTGGACGGGTCGACCCCGTCCTCTCCGTAGTAGAACTGGACGATCGTGCCGGCGGTGTTCCTGACGGTTCCGTCGGCGGTGAGCTTCAGGTCCTCCAGCGCGGAGACGAGACGCCTCTGCATGTATCCGGACCTGGACGTACGGACGGCGGTATCGACCAGTCCCTCCCTGCCTCCCATGGCGTGGAAGAAGAACTCGGTCGGGGACAGTCCGGACTTGTAGGAGTTGGAGCAGAATCCCCTGGCGTAGGCGCCGAGGTCCCCCCTCTCGAAGTGGGGCAGGGTCCTGTTCCAGTATCCTCTGGACAGCCTCTCTCCACGGACGGCCTGCTGACCGACGCAACCGGCCATCTGGGACAGGTTGAGCATCGATCCGCGGGCTCCGGCCTTGGCCATGATGACCGCGGGGTTGGACATTCCCAGGTGCTTACCGGCGATCTTACCGGCTCCGTCACGGGCGTCTCCCAGGACCTTCATGACGCTGACCTCCAGGGTCTCCCTGAGGGACCTGCCGGGCATCTGCTCGAGGGTGCCGTCGCGGTACGAGTCGACCAGCTCGGTCACTTTGTCGATGCAGTCCTGGGTGTTGTTGGCGATCTGCAGCGCCGCCTCCTCGGGGATGTCCTCGTCTCCGATTCCGGTGCTGAACCCGTGGTTCATGATGGATCCGAGGGCGAGCCTCGTGACCTGGTTGATGAACTGGGCGGCGCGGTCGGCGCCGTAGCCCCTGGCGATGCGGTCCAGGATCTTTCCCTTGCTGTTCCCGATTCCCTTGACGTCGATGGTTCCGCAGAGCAGCTTCCCGTCCCTGATCTTGACGTACGCGTCGAACTCGCACTGGTCCTTCTTGCAGACGGAGCAGTTCTGGCAGATGTTCGCCTTGAAGGTGGTGTTGAAGTCGTCCGGGAGGACGGTGGAGAACAGCTGCTTCCCGGTCCAGTAGTGCTCGCCGGTCTTCTCGTCGATGAACGGCTCGGGCATCTGGATGTCCCCGAGCTTGAACATGATATTGGAGGCCTCGGCGGCGCCGAACCTGGGGTTGTTGTGCGTGAGGAAGTACGCACCGGTGATGTGGTCGTGGATGGCACCGATGATGGGTCCTCCGTACCTGGGCGAGAGGATGTTCTCCTGGACCAGCATGAGGATGCGCGCCTCGGCGCGGGCCTCGTCGGACTGGAGCACGTGGAGGTTCATCTCGTCGCCGTCGAAGTCGGCATTGTACGGCGGGCAGTCGCACAGGTTGAACCTGAAGGTGCGTCCGGGCATGATCCTGACGCGGTGTCCCATGATGGACATCCTGTGCAGCGAGGGCTGCCTGTTGAACAGGACGATGTCGCCGTCCACGAGCTGCCTCTCGACCACGTAGTCGACCTCGATGCCCTCGGCCACGTCGGCCGCGTTCTTCTCAGTGACCCTGATCCTCCTGCCGTCGGAACGGATGACGTAGTTGACGCCGGGGACGTAGGGGTTGTCCGGGAGCGGTCCGGGGCCGCGGGCCACGAACTCGCGCATCCTGTCGATGTTGTGGGCGTTGACGTGCACCGGCACGGTCAGCTCCCTGGCGGCGATGACCGGCACTCCGACCTCGTTAATCGAGAGCAGCGGGTCGGGCGAGATGACGGTACGGGCGCTGAAGTTGACACGCTTACCGGACAGGTTGGACCTGAAGCGTCCCTCCTTACCCTTGAGCCTCTGGGCCAGCGTCTTGAGCGGACGGCCGGACCTATGCCTCGCGGGCGGGATGCCGGAGGTCTGGTTGTCGAAGTAGGTGGTGACGTGATACTGGAGCAGCTCCCACAGGTCCTCGACGATCAGCTGCGGCGCACCGGCGTCGCGGTTCTCCCTGAGCCTCTGGTTGATCCTCAGGACGTCGACCAGCTTGTGGGTCAGGTCGTCCTCGGACCTGTCTCCGGAGTCGAGGGTGATGGAGGGCCTCACGGTGACCGGCGGGACCGCCAGGGCTGTGAGGACCATCCACTCGGGCCTGCAGGTCTCGGGGTCGATGCCCAGGGCCCTGAGGTCGTCGTCGGGGATGCGCTCGAGCCTCTCGCGGACCTCCTTGGCGGTCAGCTTGTGGTTGTCGTTGACCTCCCTGAAGGTGGTGGGCTTGTCGAGCTTGATCTTGATCTGCTCGGCGCCGCAGTAGGGGCAGATGCCCTTGCCGGACGCGTCCTTGGCGGTCTCCTTGGAGTAGTTCTTGAACTCGACGGTGTCCCCGCCGAACTCCTCCATCCTCTCCATGCTGTCCATGCGGGCCCTGATCTGCTCCTCGGAGAGCATCAGCCTGCCGCATTTGCAGCAGGTCGACTCCAGGAGCATCTTGATGTCCTTGATGAACCCGACGTGGATGACGGGCATGGCGAGGTCGATGTGTCCGAAGTGTCCGGGACACTC
>CASFYI010000092.1 GCA_949298875.1 uncultured Methanomassiliicoccales archaeon
CCTGGTGGAGAACCTGGGCCCCTCGATGCAGAGGTAGGTCCCTCCGAGGTGGTGCGTGAGGCCGAGCTCGGTGGCCGTGGCGTCGAAGATTCCGTTCAGGTACGGGCAGAACGGGTCCGGGATGGAGATGTGGACCGCCCTGTCGTCGAAGTAGGTGTAGTCGCGCCTCTTGGTGAAGTCGATGAACTGGTCGGCGATGACGAGGTCCCCGGGGGCGTAGTCCTCCTGCAGGGATCCGACGGCGCAGGCGGAGATGACATACTTGCATCCCAGCTCCTTCAGCGCCCACATGTTGGCCCTGTAGGGGACGTTGGTCGGGGGGTGCTGGTGCTGCTTGCCGTGGCGGTAGAGGAACGCGACCTCCACGCCGTTGATCCTGCCGATGAGTATGGGGTCGGAGGGTTTGCCGTACGGGGTGTCGGGGAAGACCTCCTCGATCATCTCGAAGGTGTCCGGGTTGTAGATTCCGGTGCCTCCGATGATAGCTATCTTGGGCATATCCGGTTGAACGTTGAGTTGCTATAATAAGGGGACGTCGCGCACATGGCATCGATGGTCGTGCGAGAGACGGCTGTGCAGTTTGTGAAGGTCAGACAGCAGATATAATAGATTGAATGGCGGTTTCACAATGGTTATATGCTACTGTACCACGGCAACATCGCCATCGTCGAGAGACCTCGTCTGACAGCCTCCAATGCGAATCTGGATTTCGGCCCTGGATTCTACACAACGACGAATCTCGAGAAGGCAGTGCGTTTCTCGAAGAAGGTGGCCATGAAGCGCGGTGGCAGCCCCGTCGTCAGCGTATATGAACTCGATGATGCGGTTCTCAGGGATCTCAAGGTCAAGATATTCGAGAGTCCGAACAGCGAATGGCTGGATTCCGTCATCGCCAATCGCAGAGGCAAGAATGTCTGCTCATCATACGATCTCATAATCGGGCCGGTCGCCAACGATGACGTGTACGGCACGATATCGCTGTTCGAATCGGGGTTCTACTCCGAGGAGGAGGCCCTGAATCACCTCAAGATAAAGAAGCTGTTCAACCAATACGTCTTCGTCTCTGAGGAGGCGGTGAGACGCATCGTGTTCAAGGAGGTGATCACCGATGGAGAGTGGGAGATTCAAGACATTGCTGTCGCTCTCGGTGATCCAGCAGGTCGTGGACCTGATCATGAGGGACCGCGGTCTCGGCTATATGGATGCCATGGAGACGTTCTACCGTTCCAAGACGTTCGATGTCGTGTCGAACCAGTTCACCGGTGCCTGGCACCTCAGCCCTCTGGTGATCTACGATGTCTACTGCAGAGAGGAGTGGGAGGGAATCGTCGATTTCCCGGAGTGATCCATATGGATGAGAAGATGAGGTTCTCCGTATACTGCACGGAGTTGTTCCGTACCAGACACGCATTGTCAGGACAGCAGGTCATGAACCTCTTCAAGGTCTACGGTGTGCTGGAATACATCGACAGCTGCTACGGAGCCCTGCATGTCATGGGGGCCGACTACATCCTCGAGGATCTGGAATCGCTCATAGACGAGAGCGGCTTCGTTCATAGCGGGTCCGGAAGGTCCCGATGATGCCGGAGGACCACGGCATCAGGATCTCGGAATCCGCACGGAGGTCACCGCTGGGCCCGGAGGCGATCATCCTGTCCATCCCATCCGTGTTCCCGATGAGGTCGGACGACGTGCTCAGGAAGGATCCCGTCTCCGAGTATATCTTCGCCCTCAGGACGAATCCTGCCTGCTTGTAGAGCGAGGCCAGGACGTCCGACGAGCGTTCGTGAACGTAGTTGTGGACGCATGCGTGGTAGACCGCGCACGCGCCCGTATGCGCCGCCCTCCTTGCGTCCATCGGGTTCATGGGCGGCAGAAGCGACCCTAAATCGCCCAGGATCGGCACGGTGTCCATCCTGAACTGGAAAAGATCGGCGGGATCCCACCGGGAGATCTCCCCGATCCCGGAGATGAAGCCGCATGCGAGCTCCGTCTCGGGCATGTCCCCCAGGATGAGGCGGTAGGCGTCCAGGTCGGAGACGGATACGCTGTCGAGGATGACGACGGCGTCGATGTCGCTGGAATCCTTCGCCTCTCCCCTTGCGCGGCTCCCCTGAAGTCCGATGAAGAGGACCCTGCCGCCGAAGCGGTCTAGCAGCCTGTCGCGGAGGAGCGACATCCAATCCGGGGTCAGAGAAGGGTCCATGTGAAAGGGGATGGCGGGACTGATCCCGCCGTCTCATCAGGCGATGTGCCTGGTGGCCTCGTAGGGCGTGACGTGGAGGGCCCTCTCGGCCTCCTCCGGGGTCATGCCGGCACCGAGCGCGACGACCAGCGCGGCCTTCTCGTCCATCAGGTTCTCCGGCGCGTGGGTGTCGGAGTCGATGACCATGTCGGCGCCCACGGCGCGGGCCATGTTGACGACGTGCCCGTTGGTGATGTTGTGCCCCATGCGGCCGGTTACCTCGATGAGCACGCCGTTGTCCTTGGCGAGCTGGGCCTCCTCCAGGGTGATGAACCCGGGGTGGGCGAGGACGTCGATCTCCGGGTCCTCGGCGGACGCGCGGTTGGTGCCGGGGGCGACCGGCTCGGTGACCGTCTCCCCGTGGACCACGATCCACTCCGCCCCGTACTTCCTGGCGAGCTTGGCGACGTGCCCGATCTTGGACGGCGGGACGTGGGTGATCTCCACGCCGGGGATGACCTTGATGTAGTCCTCGCACAGCTCCACGGCCTTGGCGACGTTGGATGCGACGAACTCCACGTTCGTCATGTCCACGTGGTCGGTGATGGCGATGACGTCGTGTCCGAGGACCATGGCCCTCCTCACCAGCTCGGCGGGGATGAGCTCCCCGTCGCTGAATATGGTGTGGGTGTGGAGGTCGGCCCTCATTGCGCCCTCTCCCACAGCTTGCGGTAGACCTCGGACATCGGGAGGCCGGTCTTCTCGATCGCGACCATGGTGTGGTAGATGAGGTCGGCGAGCTCCCAGGCCATCTCGTCGGTGTCCTTGTCCTTGATGGCGAGGGCGAACTCGCCGGCCTCTTCGATGACCTTCTTGCACATGCGGGTCTCGTCGTTGTACAGCTTGCAGGTGTAGCTCTCCTCGGAGGGGTTCTCGAGCCTGTCGATGAGGACGCGCCTGAGCTCGGGGATGATCGCCATGGTCTCCTCGGTGGATCCGAGGATGACCTCGTCGAAGCAGGAGGGCTTGCCGAGATGGCAGGCGATGCCACCGACCTGCTCGACCCTCGCCAGGAGGGTGTCGCCGTCGCAGTCGGCCTGCAGGGATTTGATCTTCTGGAAGTGCCCGGACTCCTCGCCCTTCTTCCACATCTTCTGCCTGCTCCTGGACCAGAAGTGGGTGTATCCGGTCTCCTTCATCAGGCGGACGGCCTCCTCGTTGGCCCAGGCGACCATGAGCACCTCGTTGGTGATGTAGTCCTGGACGACCACGGGGATGAGTCCGTTCGCATCGTACTTCAGTTCGCTCATCTTACCTCGACTCCCTTGTCTCTGAGATACTGTTTGACCTCCGCCACGGTGCACTCCCCGTAGTGGAAGATCGATGCCGCGAGCGCGGCGGATGCGCCGGTCTGCGAGAACACGTCGTAGATGTGCTCCATGCTGCCGCAGCCGCCGGACGCGATGACCGGAATGCTGACCTCGTCCGTCACGGCCGAGGTGAGCGGTATGTCGTAGCCGTTCTTGACGCCGTCCGTGTCCATGGACGTGAGGAGGATCTCCCCTGCCCCCAGGTCCTGGGCCCTCTGGGCCCATTCGATGGCGTCGATGCCGGTGCCCCTGGTGCCCCCGTGGGTGAAGACCTCCCAGTGGTCGTCCACGCGTTTCGCGTCTATCGCGACGACCACGCACTGCCTCCCGAAGCTCTCGGCGCATTCGCCGATGATGGACGGGTCCTTCACGGCGGCCGAGTTCACGGACACCTTGTCCGCCCCGGCGTTGAGCGCGTCCCTCATGTCGGTCACGCTCCTGATGCCACCTCCGACGGTCAGCGGGACGAACAGGTTGCTGGCCGTGCGTGTGACGATGTCGAGCATGGTCTGCCTCGTCTCGAGGGAGGCGGTGATGTCCAGGAAGGTGATCTCGTCCGCGCCCTGGGCCTCGTACTCCGCGGCCATGGTGGGCGGGTCCCCGACCTCTTTGAGTCCCTTGAAGTTGATCCCCTTGACGACCTTGCCCTCCTTCACATCCAGGCAGGGTATGATCCTCTTCGCCAGCATGGGATCACCCGATGACCTCGCGGTCCTTGGTCGAGAGTTCGGTGCCCCTCGGCCTCACGGCCTGGGAGAGCGCCTTGCCGACGGCCTTGAACGCGGCCTCCACGATGTGGTGCTCGTCGAATCCCCTGATGACAACGATGTGCAGGGTCATCCCGGCGGACATGGCGAGGCTCCTCATGTAGTGCGTGTAGAGCGGGTCCGGGAGGTCCATGTCCGCGTACGGGCGGTCGACCAGATCGAGGGACGCCATGACGAGGGCGTCGTCCATGGGCACGACCGCGGTGGCCATCCTCTCGATGGGGCCGTCGCCGAGGGCCTGCCTGAGGGCCTTGCCGACGGTGATGGCGCAGTCCTCGATGATGTGGTGGTCGTTGTCCCCCTCCGCGCTCATGGCGAGGTCGAAGGACGCGTACCTTGCGAGCGTCTCGGTCATGTGCTTCAGGAACTGGATGTCGCTGGTGACGTCGAAGACGCCGCTGCCGTCCAGGTCCAGGGAGACCGAGATGCGGGTCTCCCTCGTGCTGCGCTCAATCTGGGACTTCCTGGCGCTCATGTTAACATCCACGCGATGTACCGCGCTTATAAGGGCATTTCTGAGCCGATGCTTCGGGCCCTCTCGGAGACGATCTCGTTGGACGTCACGATGTTGAGGCGCGGGCAGTCGGCGCAGATGCCGAGGTCCCCGCTGTACCCCTCGAAGACGTACAGCGCCTTCAGCAGGCCGCTCTCCTTCACGAAGTTGCAGATCCCGCAGAGCGACTCGGTGACGTCCGCCCCGTTGGAGATCTCGTCGGCCATCCTGGCTATCTCGGCGTAGAAGTCGTCCTTGTAGGCGCTGCGGTCGATCAGGTTGTTCCCGCCCCGCATGCCCTTGAGGTACTGGGACACCGCTGCGCTTGTGACGCCGAAGAGCTTGGCCACCTGCGTCTGAGTCATGCCGTGGCTGGTCACCAGGTCCCTGGCGAGCGCTCCGCGCGCTGTGGGCAGAATGTGTGTGACTATGAGCTCGCACGGCATCTTCATGAGCGGTGTAACGATGTTAACGACTTTAAGATGTCGGCGGGCCGGATGTGCGGAGCCACGGTCGGGGTTCGCATCCAGCCATCTATATATCTGTCCAGGCACGTTAGACCGGCATGGACAGGGACGAGGTCCAGAGGGTCAAGACCAAGCCGACGCTGGCGGATTTCGCCGAGATGACCCTCGCCGTCTTCATCATGGCTCTGGGCGTCATCATCACCGTCAGGTCGCTCCAGGGCGTTTCCCCGGTGTCGTCCCTCACATACGTCCTCAGCCAGGTCGCCGATGTCTCCCTGGGGACGATGACGTTCATCGTCTACTTCGTGTTCGTCCTGTTCCAGTGCGCCGTATACAGGGACAGGGGGATGACCATCAGGGTCTTCAGCCAGCTGCCGTATACGATCCTGTACAGCGTCTGCATGGATGTGCTGGATTATGCGCTCGCGCCGCTCGGCGCCGAGACGCTGGCGGGCCAGTGGGGACTCGTCCTGATCGGATGCATGCTCACCAGCCTGGCCATCGCCATGGAGGCGGATGCGAACGTGTCGATGCTCCCGGACGACGGTCTGATGCTCGCGGTCCACAGGGCCACGAAGATCCCCCTCGGCAGGAGCATCATCGTCGTGAACATCGTGTCCATAGCGGCGGCCTTCGCCATCTCCCTGGGTGTCCTGGGAGGATTCTACGGGGTCGGTCTGGGAACGATATTCATGGCCATCGCCCAGGGGTACATAGTCAAGGCGATGACGCCGATGTTCAGAAGGTTCCGCAAGCACGGCCATCTGGATCTCCGACGGCCGTGCCGGTGCGGGACGGGTTTCACTGTCGTGATGTGGGATATCAGGCGGTCCAGGGGGTCTCCCACTCCCAGGGTCTGATGACCTCGGTGTACAGGGCCAGTCCGACGACGGCGCCCTCGGCTCCGGCATCGGCGAGGATCCTCGCGTCCTTCTCGGACGTGACGCCTCCGGACGCTATGACCGGGCACGGGCAGGCCGAGATGAATCTGCGGGCCTGGGTCTCGTCTATGCCCTTCCTCTGCCCCTCCACATCGACGTTGGTGTTCAGGACGCCGGCCAGCGGGAGGTCGCGGATCTTGTCGAACATCTCCTCCACGGTCATCTGAGCGGACTCCTGCCATCCCTTGATGGCGATGCGCCCGCCCTTGGTGTCCATGGACAGGACGATCCTCCCGGGGTGGCGGTCAGCAATCTCGATGAGCCACTCGGGCTCCTTGACGGCCTTGGTCCCGACGACCACGCGGTCCGCGCCTGCGGCCACGAGCTCGTCGACGGTCTCGGTGGACCTGATGCCGCCTCCGACCTCTGCGGGGACGCCGCACTCCTCGATGATCCTCTTGAAGACGGGGATGTTCCCCTCCTTGCCGAAGGCGGCGTCCAGGTCCACCAGGTGGAGGTAACCGGCGCCCTTGGAGATCCACATCTCCGCCACGGAGACGGGATCGGGCATGACAATCTGCTGGCTGCCGGGGACTCCCCCGACGAGCTGGACCACCTGGTGGTCCATGACGTCCACCGCAGGTATGACCCTCACAGTACCGACTCCGCGAACGAGATGAAGTTCCTGAGGAATGCCATTCCCGACGCGCTGCTCTTCTCGGGATGGAACTGGGTGCCGTAGGTGTTGGCCTTGCGGAAGAACGCCGGCACGGTCTTCCCCTCGTATTCGGTGGTGCCGATGGTGACGTCCTCGTCCGGACTGCCGTAGTAGGAGTGGACGAAGTAGAAGTGGTCGTCCGGCACCCCGTCCATCAGGGGGTCATCGGATTCCACTGTGTTCCAGCCCATGTGAGGGACGATCTCGGCCTCGAGGGGCACCACGCGTCCATCGATGACGCCGAGTCCGGGCGACCTGCCCTCGTCGCTGCCCTCGAACAGTATCTGCATGCCGATGCATATCCCGAGGGCGGGGGTCCCCGAGAGGAGCCTCTCCCTGATCCCGTCGCGGTAGGGCTCCAGCCTCTCCATCGTCTTGTCGAAGGCCCCGACGCCGGGGAAGACGATGCATTCCGCATCGAGCACCTCTCTCATGTCGGTGACGACCTCGACCTTCGCGCCGCAGTTCTCCAGCGAGCGTCTGATCGAGTAGAGGTTCCCGACGCCGTAGTCGGTGAGCGTGATGTTCAGCGGCATCCCTCGATCACCTCGGCGGTCTTATCGAGTAGCAGGGCGTTGAGCTCCGGTGTGCCCACTGTGGGCCTGACGCAGTTCTCGGTCCTCCTCTTGGCGCCGAAGTCCCTGATGAGGATGCCCCTCTCCTTGAGGCCTGACACGAGGTCGGTGTGGTCAACGGGGGACCTGGCGAGTATGAAGTTGGCATCGGAGTGGAAGGTCTCGAATCCGAGCTTCCTGAGGCCGGCCTCGAGCTTCGGGCGCTCCTGCCTGACCATGTCGACGCTGCGGCGTATGAAGTCCTGGTCGTGCACGGCGGCTATGGCGGCCCCCTCGCTCACGGCGTTCAGCGAGTAGGGGATCTTCACGCTGGCCATCATATCGGCCAGCTTCCTGTTCGACGCCATGTACCCGACGCGCATCGCCGCGAGGGCGTACGCCTTGGAGAAGGTCCTGGTGACGACGAGGTTGTCGAACTCCCCGACCCTGCGGATGAGCCCCTCGCCGGAGTACTCGGTGTACGCCTCGTCGATGACGACGATGCCCTCGAACCTGGAGAGGAGGTCCTCGATGTCCCTGTCGCGGAAGCAGTTCCCCGTGGGGTTGTTGGGGGACGGGATGATGGTGAGCTTCGCCCCCGTCCTGACCATGGAGTCGACGTCCAGCTGGAAGTTGTCGGTCAGATCGACCATGATCGCCTTGCCGCCGTTGCTCTTGACGAAGTAGTCGTAGAGCGAGTACGAGGGGTAGGGAAGGGCGGTGTCGTCCCCCCAGTTGGTGAACGTCTTGAAGATGACATCGATCATCTCGTCGGACCCGTTCCCGGCGATGATGGTGTCGGGATCCAGGCCGTAGAGCTCGCCCAGGGCCTCCCTCAGGCCGCCGGAGTATGTGTCCGGATAGGCGTTGAGGTCCCACTCGTGGGTGCGGAGGTACTCCGCCGCGGCTGGGTTCGAGCCGAGGACGTTGGTGTTGGTGTCGAGACGGATCTCACCGTGCAGCTTGGGGTTGTAGTATTTGACGAAATCCCTCGCCGTCTCCCTCATTATGCTGCGGTCCGCGTCCATCAGTTCACCAGCCTCTCGATGGCGGTGGTGAGGATTCCCTTGGCCCCGATCTTCTTCAGTTCGAGGATTGTGTGGAAGGTGTCCCTGCTGTCGATGACCGCGTGGAGTGCGACGTATCCGCTGTTGCCTGCGATGTCGAGGATGGTGGGTCCCTCGAGTCCGGGGACGATCTTCTCGGCGTCGGCTATGCGGTCCCTGGGGACGTTGGCCATGAGGTACTTCTTGCGCTCGGCGTCTATCACGCTCTTGATGGAGTCGGCGAGCTCGTCGATGGCGTCGCCGCATCTGTCCATGGCCTCGCGGCAGGTGAAGATGCAGGCCTGGGAGTCCAGGATCCTGGCGGCCTCCACCATCCTGTTCATCTTGAGGGTGGATCCGGTGGACACGAGGTCGACGATGAAGTCGGAGATGCCGATGTATGGCATGACCTCGGCCGCGCCGGTGACCTCGATGATCTTGACGTCCTTGCCGATGGACTCGAAGTAGCGCCTGGCTATGTTGGGGTACGAGGTGGCGGCCCTGCTGCCGTCCCTGATCTGGGACGCATCGGTTATGCCGCTGACCTCGGGGACGGCCACGGCCATGTGGCAGTATCCGAACTCGAGGGGAAGCCTCTCGACCAGTTCGTATCCCGATTCGGCCACCTGATCCTGGCCGGTGATGCCCAGGTCGATGGCCCCGGAGGCAATGAACTCAGGTATGTCCTGGGCCCTGAGGAACAGCACCTCCACATCATGGTTCCTAGCTCTGATGTAGAGCTTCCTGCCGATATCCTCTCCAAGGTCGATCCCCGACTTGGTCAGGAGCTCGACCGCCCTCTCGTTGAGGCGCCCTTTGTTTGGCACACCGAATTTAAGCGTCATGTTGCCTCGCTCCACCCAATGTCTGATGGTATAAGGGCTTTTACGATTCGTCGGACGGGCGGGTCTGGGAGTCGCTAAATACGGTGCAGGCGGATATCGGAACATGGATGTCTCGGATGTCCTTTCGGGGCTGAGGGGCCAGGCTGGTACCGTGGACGCCCAGCTGATGTCGGACGGTCTGTTCTCAAGGATACTGGCGGAGGAGTCCACCGTCACCGGGGCCGGGGGCAATATGCCGGTCAGGAACGTCGGCATAGAGGAGTGCTCCGAACGCGACCACAGGTTCTGCATCTTCCTGCGTCCCGGAGGCATAGACAGCCAGAGGGGGCCGGGGACCCACACGATGATCATGAGGGACGGCCAGGGCCGCATCGTCGGATACGACATCCCGCGGGAAGAGATACCGATATGGCGCAGCAGGACGGACGTGATCTTCCTGTCCGACGACTTCGTGATGTTCTCGGACGCGATAACCCACGGGCAGGTCACCATGGAGATCCACTCCCGCCCGTACAGGGGCGACGGCGACTGGATCCCGGAGTCCTGCAGGTCGATAATCTGGTTCCCGTGCTCGACCAGCTCGCTGATACTCGGGGAGTCCTACGGCGTCACGGTCGGGACGGTCTCCGCGGCCATCGTCGCGATGGATCTTTGAAGAATGTCCGGGGCAGAGCCCCGGGAAGGAATTATCAGAGGATGCCGGTGGCCTTGGCCAGCTCGGCGTTGAGGACGGATCCGCCGGCGCCGCCCCTGAGGGTGTTGTGGGACATGGCGAAGGCCTTGTAGTATCCGTTGCTCTGTCTGAGCCTGCCGATGGTCACGGCCATGCCGCGTGCCCTGGCGGGCCTTCCGGCCATGGCATCGAACACGGGCTGGGGGCGGTTGTCCTCGGTCCTGACGATGATGGGCTGCTTGGGAGCGGACGGCAGTCCGAGCCTCTGGGGCTCGCCGCGGAAGCCGGTCAGGCATGCGGAAAGCTCGTCGAGGGTGGGCTGCTGCTCCATGTCCAGGACGAGGGACTCGAGATGGCCGTCGACGACGGGGACCCTGGCGCAGTTCGCCATGACCTTGAATCCCGCGTAGCGGAACTCCCCGTCCTCGTAGGTGCCGAGCATCTTGGCGAGCTCGGTCTCCATCTTCTCCTCCTCGTGGCTGATGAACGGCACGACGTTGCCGACGGCGTCGAGCGACGGGACGCCGGGGTAGCCCGCCCCGGAGAGCGCCTGGTAGGTGGATACGAAGACCTGCTTGAGCCCGAACGCCTGGTTGATGGCGTGGAGGGGCGCGGCGATGCCGGTGGACGAGCAGTTCGCGTTGGTGACGATGTATCCGCCGGTCTCGGAGTAGGTGGGCTGGTCCCTGATGGAGGCCATCTGGGCGGGGTTGACCTCGGGTATGATGATGGGCACGTGGGCGTCCATCCTGTGGGACCCCGCGTTGGTGAAGACCGCCACACCTGCCTGAGCCAGCTCGGTCTCGGTGGGTCCGGCGAGGTCCGACGGGATGCCGCTGAAGGCGATCCTGCAGTTCTTGGAGATCTTGGCGATGTCCATGGTCTCGATCCTGCGGTCCATGGTGTCGTCCAGGTACTCGTGGTCCCTGACCTTGAGGACGTCTCCGAGCCTCTTGCCGTTCGACCTCTCCGATGCGTAAAGCCCCTCGATCTCGAACCAGGGGTGGTCCTCCAGCATCTGGATGAACCTCTGACCGATCATCCCCGTTGCACCGAGGACTGCGACGCTGATCTTGCTCATTGCGGATACACTCCGATGCGTGTGCATCCCCGCTACAATATTTAATGTGTCGATGCGGACCTGTTGATGAGGCTGGCTATGTATCCGGCCCCGAACCCGTTGTCGATGTTGACGACGCTCACGCCGCTGGAGCAGGAGTTGAGCATAGCCAGGAGTGCGGCCACGCCTCCGAACGACGCCCCGTATCCGATGCTGGTGGGGACCGCGATGACAGGGCAGTCGGCCATCCCGCCGATGACGCTGGCGAGCGCCCCCTCCATGCCCGCCACGGCGACGATGGCGTTCGACGACATTATCTCCTCCGCATGGGCCATCAGCCTGTGGAGTCCGGAGACGCCCGCGTCGTAGATGCGGACCACCCTGTTCCCGAGGGCCTCCGCCGTCTGGGCCGCCTCCTCGGCCACGGGTATGTCGCTGGTCCCCGCCGTGACGACGGCTATCTGCCCGCGGCGCTCCTCCGTCGGTGTCCCTGCGATTCCGATGCGGCTCACGGGATCGTACCTCAGCCCGATCAGCTTGGACACGGCATCCGCGGAGGATTGCGGCAGACGCGTGATGATGACGGATCCGGACCCGGATGCGAGGAGTCTCTCCGCTATGGATGCGATCTGCTCTGGGGTCTTTGTCTCGCCGAAGATGACCTCCGGCACCCCCTGGCGCATGCCGCGGTGAAGGTCAACCTTGGCGAACCCCAGGTCCTCGAAGGGCTCCATGCGCAGCCTGAGCGCGGCATCATCCGGGGACACGGTCCCTGCGGCCACCTGGTCGAGCAGCCTCCTCAGCTCCATCTCATCCATCTCTCACATCCTCCGATATCGAAACCCCGGCGAACCATTCCGAGAGGACCGCTATGATCTCCCCGCTGCGTTCCACCGCCTCATCCCTCTGCGACGCGGGCATCTCGACCCTGGCCGAGGTCCCGTCGGTACGGACGCGGAAGCCGCTGAAACCGAGACCGCGCACCGCATCCTCGCCGTTCTCGATGATGTCCAGCAGTTCCCGGGTGAGCGGTACGCCGGTGTCAACCCTGGTCGCACGGCACGAGTCGGACGGCAGGTCCCATGTGATGAGCCCGTCGATCCTGGAGAGCTCCCTTATGCGGCCCTTCGTGAGGCCTGCGTCCCTGAGCGGCGAGACGATGCCGAGCTCCCTGATCGCCCTCATCCCCGGCCTGTCATCCTCCGCGTCCGAGGCGTTGGTCCCGTCGGCGACGACGGGGTATCCCATCCGGGAGGCCGTCTCGCGTATCGCCGAGAACATGGCGTGTTTGCAGTGGTAGCAGCGATCGGCCCCGTTCGCCGAGATCTCCCGGATCCCGAGGAGATCCATGTCCAGGACCGCGGGTTCCAGCCCCTCCGTCGCGCACAGGCCGATGGCGCGATCGATCTCCGTCTCGCGGGACAGACGGGTCCTCACGATGACCGGGAGGACGTCCGCTCCCGAGGCCTTGGCGCGGTGCAGGAGGAAGGCGGAGTCCGTGCCTCCTGAGAGTGCTATCGCTACCTTCCCGTTGGCGTCGAAGAAGGATTGGAGGGTCTCTTCGCTCACGTCCACTCTCAGACCGACGGCGGTTAAAATCTGTTCCGAAGGTCACTCGAAGATGTGCTTCTGCCTCTCCTTCGAGATCGACAGCAGGACCTCGGCGATCTGGGACGCCTCGAACTCGGTCAGGCTGACCTCCTCGCAGAGCTCCTTGTAGTGCTGCTTGACCTCGCGCTCCTTGTCCTCGTCCCAGTAGCGCTGGTGGGAGTTCTTCTTGGCCTTCGCCAGCTCGTCGGCGATCTCCATGCGGGTGGCTATGAGGTCGATGATCTGCTCGTCGATCGCCTCGATCTGAGACCGGAGCTCATCTGTGTCGGACATTTCGATTACATCTACCTCAAGGCGAATAGATAAACTTTGGCGGACGGAGCGGAGACGCCTCGCGGTCCCGGATCTCATCGCGTCACTGCCGACATTTAAATCCTGATACCACGATTCGAATAATTATGGACATAGTGGAATCAAAATTCAAGTCCACTCCTGCGCAGGCCGCGGTGGTGGACCTCTTCCTGAGGGTGGGGGTCAGGATCGAGGACGGTCGCGCATGGTGCGACGGAATAGTCCTCGGCGACTGCGCCATCGGACGCGCGGCGGGCGTGGACCGCAGGGTGGTGAGGGCCACCATAGAGAAGATAGCGGGGGATCCCGAACTCCTGAGGATTTTCTCCAAGCTGAACTGCACCCTGTCCATGGTGGACATGGCGCCCGAGATCGGATGCTCGTCCATAGTGATAACCCCGACAGATTCCCGCATGCCGGGCATCCTGGCGGATGTGACGTCGGTGCTGTACAGGCACGGAGTCTCCGTCAGGCAGGCGATGGTGGACGACGGCGGCATGGACGGCTCCGCCGAACTCCAGGTGGTCGCCTACGGCAGGATCCCGTCCGAGGCCATCCCCGAGCTGAAATCCTGCCGCGGCGTTAAGAGCGTTCTTATAAAGTGACCTTCAGGTCGAGGGTCTTGAGGACCTTCTTGGGACAGGCCTGCTCGCACCTGCGGCAGGCCGTCCCGGCGCACCTGTCGGACTGGATCTCGGCCACGAAGGACGAGGCGCCCTCGGGCCTTATGGTCAGCGCCCTCTCGGGGCACTCGCGGACGCACTTCTTGCATCCGATGCATCCCTCGACGACGCCGCTGAGGATGGTGCCGGACTTGATGATCCTGACCTTGCACTCCTCGGTGTCGGGGAGGTCGCGCTTGGCGAACCTCTCGACCTTCACGCCCGAGGTGTCGGGCGCGACGGGGATGTGCTTCATGTTGTACATGTCGAGCATGTCGTTGTACATGGCCATCGGCATGCTGGTGCACCAGAGGGAGTACTCCACGGAGTAGAGGTTCTTGAAGAACTCCGAGGTGGCGAACATGACGTGGTCGGCCCTGAGCTGCTTCGCGAACTCGCGGAGGCTGTCGAGGTCGACCTCTCCGAGGATGATCCTCCTGGCCAGGCCGATGGAGGTGTTCCCGAACTGGACGATGTGGGTGGCGCCGGGCGCGACCATGCCGACCTCCATGGCCTTGCGGGCGTCGACGTAGAGTCCTGACGCACCGGACATGTAGGCCTTCCTGACATCATCGATCCAGACGCCGGCGGCGTCCATGAGGGTGAGGAATCCGGCGCGGAGCGCTCCGATGGCCTTCCCGGCCTCGTCGACGTCGTGGGAGCTGATGACGATGCCGTCCTGAAGGGTCAGGGTCCCGGTCTCGGTCATGATCTTGGGGGGCTGGACGATGCCGGTCTTCATCCCGTTGGCGAGGGCGGCGATGACCCCGGTGCCGGTGATCCCGATGGCCTTGCCGTGCATGGGCCCCTCCTCGATGACCGCTCCGGTGAGGGGGTCGATGAGGTCGCCCTCCACGGGCGCGAGGGTGTCGTCGAGGACGTAGCATCTCCATCCCCTGTCGGTGATGGCGATCTCGCTCAGCGCGCCGGGGGCGGCGAGCATCCCGCGCTCGATCTCCTGACCCTCCAGGGCGGGACCGGCGGCCGCGGATCCGCTGTAGATCTTGCCGTCGACGATGAGGGCCATCTCGGCGTTCGTGCCGTAGTCGACGATGATGCAGGGCTCCTTCTCCTCGAGGATGTCCGTCATCATCATCATGGCGATGGCGTCGGCGCCGATCTCGTGCCTGACCGCAGGGGGGATGATGACCTCCGCGTCCGGCATGCCGTGGATCCCGAGGGACTCGGCGGAGACGATGTCCCCGTTCCTCGGAGGGGAGACGACGCCCAGGTCGTCCAGCATGTTCTTGCCGGCGAAGGCGAGGTCGCGGATCTCGATGTTCTGGAACAGCGAGAGCTGGAAGGGGTTCCCGCAGACGCCGATCCTCTCAACCTTGGACAGGTCGATGTTCAGCTCCGCGAAGAGGTTGTTGATCGCTCCGATCATGAGTCCGTGGGCGACCTCCTGCCCCGCCTTCATGGCGAAGTTGACGTGGTCGATGACGTTCATGCCGGGTATGGGGTGGCGCTCGGTGATCGCCGTCGCCACGGTCTTCTTGGAATCCAGGTCGATGGCCTGGCAGCGGAATCCGCTGGTCCCGATGTCGAGTGCTATGCCGTATCTCATGCCCTCATCTCCTTCTTGATCGTGTAAGCCGCGCTGTTGACCGCCATGACTGCGGCCCCGATCTCCAGCGGGTCGTGGATGATCGCCTTGCACCTGGTGCGCCCCTCCAGGTCGTAGTAGTGGGGGACGCCGGGGCTGGATATGATCGACCCCTGGGCGATGATCTCCCCGGGGATGATGTAGGGCGCGGCGTTGATCAGCAGCGTGTTGTCCGAGATGGCGTTCTCGACCCCCCTTATAGCCTTTGCGCCCAGAGGTATGAGGGCCTCGGCCTTCGAGTAGTCGATGTCGGTGACCTGCACGTTCGCTCCCCAGTCCAGGAGGATGCGGGTCGCCCAGGACCCGACCCTGCCGGCCCCGACGACGAGGACGTCCTTGCCCTCGACGCCGCCGGCCGCGTTCTTGAGGCACACGGAGTATCCCATGGCGGTGCCCCAGGAGTTGTCGGTGTACTTGCGCTCGGCGGTGTTGTAGGCGATGAACATGGGGTCGTCGGACATCATGATGATGTCGGCGCCGAGGTTTGTCGCCTCCGAGAATCCGGCGACGTCGGTGCCCTGGGTCACGCATCCGCGCATCCCGAGCCTGGTGGTGATGGCGTTAACGGATTTGGCGAACCCGCCGATGATGCCGAGTCCGGAGGTTATCGGGATCGCCGCTGCGAAGAACCTCGAGAAGTCGTAGTCGTCCATCTCCAGGCCGGCCGCCTCCATGGCGATCCCCTTGACGGTCTTGCCGGTCATCTTCACGAGCCTGGTGTCGAGGTCCATCTTGTCGTCGGGGACCCCCCAGATCATGTCCTCTGTGAGCCTTGTCATCTCATACCTCCTTGGGTGAGGCGTCGCTGAGGGAATCGACCCCGCAAGCCTCCATTATCGCCCGTATCACCGACAGGCGGCGGTCTTCGGCCTCCTCGGGGGTCGCCCCGGAGACCATGAAAGTTCCGTGCCACTCCTCCGCTCCGGGGGAGTAGTCGCTTATAGAGTCGTCCGATCCGAACAGCCCGCTCTCCATCCTGGGCGAGCGGACGTGGGAGAACTCCTTCTCCCCTGTCGTCTCGAGGACGCCGTCCCTGAAATGCAGATGCCAGTAGATCCCGGCGCCCCCGCTGCTAGAGGGCTCGTTCCACTGTCCGAGCCTGGATTCGACGAGCTGGCGCAGCAGGTTGATGCCGGTGGCGGTGAGTATCGCCGCCGGGGTCTGGCTGGGGATGCGCGCGTCGATCTCCAGGTACCTCAGGCCCTTCGGGGTCTGGATCGCCTCGACGTCCATGAGCCCCCTGAGACCGAGCCTCTCGGCGGTCCTCTCGGAGCATCCCCTGAACCCCTCCTCGTCCTCCGGTGCGAGCATCCCGGGGAAGCAGCGGACCTCCTTGCAGTCGTAGCCGCCGTCGAGGACGACCTCGGTCACGATGTAGCTCCTGGCGGTGCGTCCGTCGCCGATGACCTCCATCGACAGGCTCCTGCCGTGGACGAACTCCTGGATGACTACCTCCTGTCCCATGGACTCGACCCTGCGGATGCCCGCCTCGAGCTCGGAATCGTCGTGCGCGACCGAGACTCCCAGGCTCCCGCTAAGGGAGGAGGGCTTGACGATCACGGGGAATCCGCACTCCGGCCATCTGCCGGGGAGGGGGACGCCGGCCGCCCTCATCAGCTCGTTGGATTCCAGCTTGGACTGGGAGACGTCGTACGCGCGTATGTCGAAGAGGAACGGGATCCCCGCTTCGGAGAGGATGGCGTCCAGCCTCGTGAGCAGGTCGTGCTCCTCGCAGGCCGGCAGGACGGCGTCGCAGGTGCGGAACACTTCCATGGCCCCGTCGGGATCGTCGAGCGGGTTGAGGACATGCGGCTCGTCGCAGATGGACAGAGCGGGAGCCTCCGCTCTTCTGTCTATCACGACTGTCTCGTATCCTGCCTTGTGTGCGAGGAAGACGGCCTCCATACCCTGGAGGGCGCCGCCGACTATGCAGAGCCTCGTCGCCAGTCCCCCGATCAGTCGAGCTTGCACCCGTTGAGGTAGGTGTTGCTCTTCCCGGTCTTCCTGACGCTGCTCTTGCCGTTCCTGAGCATGAGGAGCCTCTCGAGCCCGAATCCCACTCCCGCCCACGGCTCGTGGACGTCGTGCGCCGGGTCGAGGATGTGGGGTCCGACGGCCCCGGAGGCGACCTCCGTGCCGTTCACCTCGACGTCGAGCGTCTCCACGTAGACGTCGGACTCCTCCCTGGACAGGGTGTAGTCGAGTCCGGCGGCCTCCATGACGATGGCGATGTACTCCTTCAGGCGCTCGGTGGGGTCCCCGTCGGGTCCCATGTCCACCAGGTTCATCATGGTGAACTCCTCGAGGTGCCTGTAGCTCTTGGACTCCTTCCTGAAGCACTGGCCGATCTCGAAGATCTTTACAGGGCCGTCCGTGTGGTCCCTGAGTCTGCGCATGACGACGTAGAGGTTGGGCGCCAGCATGGGTCTCAGCGCGCGTTTGTCGTCTATGAAGAAGACCTGCTTGTACAGGTCGTGCTCGGGGGTGATGGTCATCTTCGCAAGCTGCTGCGTGGAGATGATGGTGGGGGTGCGGACCTCGATGAATCCGTGGGCCACTAGGGCGTCCCTGATCCTGCACTCGAGCTCGGACAGGTCGTGCCTGGTGGGGGAGGCGATCATGTCGGCGATGGCCGCGTCGTTGGCCGCCTCCGTCTTCGACATGAGCTTGGCGAACTGCCTGTCGCGCTCCGCTGCATCCTGGAAGTCCAGGTCGGAATAGTTCTCGTCGCCGTACTCCATCAGGTGCTGGATCTGGGGGTCCGTGAATCCTGTCATTTGTAACACTGTCCATGGCGAAAGGCCGGGGTGTCGATCCCCGCTGGCTAGGTTTTAGAGACCCGCTGGTCGCCGGACCGCCCTCCTTGGGAGAAATGCCGTGCCAACCGTATTTAACGGTTCGCTAGACACCGGCATACCCTGGATTGCCTCAATGGATTTAATAGCTTTCACGGACCCGTGCGAGCTACACGGGTGCGAACAAAGCTCAGTTATGAAGTAAAATTGATATAGGATGGGTGAGGCGGAACGGACGGCCAGCACCCATGGTTGGAGGCGGTCAGTCGAATTCGACGTCCTCGTTCTGCGTGACCGCGAACTTGATCCCCGCGTCGGTCATCAGGTTGCTGATGGTGTCGGCGAGGCGGTTCAGGTCCTGGGACTTGGAGTACGTCTTGAGGTAGAACTCGTTCCTGTCCATCGGGAACACGAGGCGGATCTTGCCCTTCCTGTTGTATCCCTCGGGCTTCCTGTTCTGCTCGAGATCCGACATGTTGAGGTCGATCAGCATCTGGAGGATCTCCTCCTCCTCGGGCATCTGGCCGATGTCGTCGAGCAGGAGCTTGAGAATGTCGGGGAACACCGGAGCCAGGTCCTTGTAGGGGGTCTTGCCTTTCAGCAGGAAGTTGACGCTGTAGACCTTCATCGGGCGACGAACCTAG
>CASFYI010000093.1 GCA_949298875.1 uncultured Methanomassiliicoccales archaeon
CTCTGCGACGAGGGCGACCTCGTGATCATAATGGCCTACGAGCTCGTGGACGAGCCGATACACGCCAAGGTGCTCCTCGTCGACGAAGAGAACAAGGTCTCCAGGGAGCTGTTGTATTGATCTCTGCCTTCTCCGACGGGGGCTCCCGCGGGAACCCCGGGCCCTCCGCCTTCGCGATAGTCATCGTGAGGGACGGGAAGGTCGTCCATGAGCACGCGGAGTTCCTCGGCGTCCACACCAACAACTACGCCGAGTACCGCGGGCTGATCGCCGCGATATCCAAGGTCATAGAACTCGGAGAGAGTGAGGCCGAGTTCGTGATGGACTCCGAGCTCGTCATCAAGCAGATGAACGGGGTCTACCGCGTGAAGAACCCGGACATGGCGGCACTCTACTCGGACGCGAAGGCGCTCGCATCCCTCATCCCCAAGGTCTCGTTCAGGAACGTCCGCAGGTCCCAGGAGTTCATACCCAGGGCGGACGCGCTCCTGAACGAGGAGATGGACAGGCACCGCCGAGGCGGCGCCCGTCCAGTTTCACTGGGGGAAGAAGAACCCGGCGGTCATGCCGAGGTAGTTAGCTCCGGAGTACCCGGGGTACCTCTCATTGACCCTGGCGGTGAACTCCTCCGCGCTCTAGCAGCCGGAGGCGATCTCCTTCAGGCCCTCGAGGTAGGCGATCTTCGTCTCCACGTCCTCCCTGGTCTCCGGTCCGTAGTGGGCGGAGAGGAACAGCTCGTATCCCCTGTCCAGGTATCTGCGGAGGTTCGCGATGATCGCGTCCGCGTGTCCGGCGCCGGCGACGATGGAGTGGCAGTCATGGCCCAGCATGTGCATGTAGATGGCCTTGATCTCCGGGATCTCGATCTCGTAGGCGTCGTTGTCTGGGTTGATGACCATCTCGATGCCGGCGATGTTCAGCTTCCCGTCGCCGATCCTCTCGCCGTCGCCGGTGACCGTCGCATCGAAGGCATCGCCGAAGGCCCCGGCGAAGTTGTCGATCAGACCCTTCCCTCCGCCGACGGTGTTGTACCTGTGCGCGCTCTCGGTCATGTAGGACTTGACGCCGGGCAGGAAGTCCCCCGCGGCGTGGTAGGCGACGAGCTTCCCCTCGACGTCGATCCTCTGGTCCTTCAGATACCTGGTCATCTCCTCGATGCTGTCCTTGAAACAGGGGAGCTCGACGACGATGCCCTTGCCTCCCTTCATGATCTTATGGGGCCTCTCCAGCACGATGACCTGATCGTCGATCGCGTCCTTCGTGTTGTAGACGTGGACGCGGATGCCTCCGCAGTCCATGACGGTCACATCGCCCTTCTGCAGCTTCACATTCTCGGTCTTCATTGTCTCTGACTCCTCGACCGTTTCGGTCCATCACCATTATACGCCGGGGAGTATTAGTATCAACCAGAAACCTGGTAGTAAGATAGTCACCTACAGGTAACTGGGTCAGATATAACGCGGATCGTCATTCTCTGCGACATGAACGATGATGAAAGGAAAGAGGCCGAAGCCTTCCTCATAGGTAGGTTCGCGGAGGACGTCGGTGCCCGGGTGGATGTCCCCTCGGACCCCGAGGGGAGATGGAGGCTCCTGCGCTCGCTGATGAACGTGCGCCCGCCCATGCGCACGGATGCAGATGTTCTCGATGTGCAGGACGCGTACCTGCGGGACGCTACCGAGAGGAAGGGGATCGTCGACGCAGATTCTCTGGAGTTCGGAGATGGCATGTGCGTCTGGCGCGGGGACATCACGACACTGAGGTGCGACGCCATCGTCAACGCCGCCAACGGCGGGATGCTCGGATGCTTCTCGCCGTGCCACGGATGCATAGACAACGCGATACACACGTACGCGGGCGTGCAGCTGCGCGCCGAGTGCGCGGAGATGATGGATGGTGGGGAGGAACCGCCGGGCCGCGCCCGCATCACCGGCGCGTACAACCTGCCCTGCTCCCATGTGATACACACGGTGGGGCCCATAGTGCGCGGACCCCTGACCGAAGGGGACAGGGAGCTCCTGAGATCATGCTACGGGTCCTGCCTCGATCTGGCACATGCGAATGGACTGGAGACGATCGCGTTCTGCTGCATATCCACGGGGGTCTTCGGATTCCCCCAGAGAGAGGCCGCGGGGATCGCGGTGGACACGGTGAGGGGCTTCCTC